>NZ_JBDJMB010000038.1:0-26234 GCF_039673645.1 Stenotrophomonas sp. TWI700
ACCGTACGTGGAGCCGGCCAGCGGCCGGCACTACCTGGGGCATTGCGGGAGCCGGCCAGCGGCCGGCACTACCTGGGGCCTTGCGGGAGCCGGCCCGCGGCCGGCACTACCTGGGGCATCCGGCGAGCCGGCCAGCGGCCGGCACTACCTAGAACATCAGGTTGATCATCAGCACCACCACCGCCGTGTAGATCAACGACAGCGGGGCGCCGACGCGCCACAGCTCGCGCGGGGTGTAGTTGGCCGGGCCGGTGATCATCGAAATCACCGGGTTCGAGGCGGTCATCAGGTTGTTGGACGCCGACAACGCCACGATCAGCGCGAACGCGGTGGGACTGCCACCGGCGGCCAGCGCCAGGTTCACCGCGATCGGCACCATCACGATCGTCGCGCCCACATGGCTGATCACCAGCGAGAACATCGTGGTCAGCAAGGCCAGTGCAATCTCCAGCACCCACACCGGAATGCCGGTCGGCAGGCGGTCGATGGTGTGGCCGGCGATCCACGCCGCTGCGCCGCTGCTGTCCATCGCCCAGCCGAGCGGAATCAGCCCGGCCATCATGAACACGGTTTTCCAGTTGATCGAAGCGTAGGCCTCGTCCATGCGCAGCACGCCGGTCAGCAGCATGCCGGCCACGCCGGTCATCAGGGTCAGCGCCACCGGCAGCTTGGAGGTCAGCGCGATCAGGATGGTGAGGGCGAAGATGCTCATCGCGATCTTGAACTTGTGCGGCCGCTGCTCACCCTTCGGGTAGTCGGTCACCACCACGAAATCGCGGCTCTTGGCCGCCTGCGCCAGGTCGGTCCAGATGCTGTGGAAGACCAGCATGTCGCCCGCGCGCAGCGCTACGTTGCGCACGTCTTCGCGGATCACCTGCTTGTCGCGGTTGATCGCCAGCAGGCTGATGCCGCGCTGCTTGCGCAGGCGCAGGTCCGAGGCGCTCTTGCCGATCACGTCGGAGGTCGGCGGCACCACCGCTTCGGAAATGCCGGCGCGGCTCGGGTTGAACAGATCGCCCAGGTGCTTCAGGCGCGACGACATCCGCAGGAACTGGTTCTGCGCGAAATCGCTGACCTGCTGGCGCGCGCCCATCACGCCGAGCACGCTGCCGACCCAGATCCGCATTTCGGCCGGCGGTGCCAGGCGGGTGTCGTTGCCGGTCTTGAGCGCCAGCAGCAGCGGCGCGTCATGCACGTTCTCGGCCTCGCCCAGGGTCATGCCGACCAGCGGGCTTTCGGCGGTGACCACCAGCTCGAACACATCGCCTTCGATGCCGTAGGTCTTGGCGAAGTAACTTTCGGTACGCGACGGGGTGACGCCGTCGTTGGCCAGCGTCTCTTCCTCCACCAGCTTGCGGTCGCCGAAGTAGCGGAAATACAGCAGCGAGGCGATCAGCAGGGCCACGCCGATCGGCAGCGGCGCGAACATGCGCAGCGGCTCGATGGTGGCGAGGCCCGAGGGCAGGTTGTTGTTGGCCGAGGCCAGCAGATCGTTGAGAAGGATCAGCGGCGAGTTGCCGACCATGGTCAGCGCGCCGCCCATCACGATCGCCGCGGCGATCGGCAGCAGCAGGCGCTGCAGGGTCAGCCCCGTGCGCGCAGCCAGGCGCGAAGCGACCGGCAGGTACAGCGCCATCACCGAGGGATTCTGCATGAACGAGGAGTTCAACCCGGCGATCGCGGTGGTCATCATCAGCAGGCGCGTTTCCACGCCGTGCCCGCGCCGCAGCAGCCATGCCGCCAACCGGTTCAGTGCCCCGGTGCGGTCCAGGCCCGCGCCGAGGATGGTGGTGGCGATGATGCTCATCACCGCGTTACCTGAGAAACCGCCGAAGATCTCCTCCGGCGCGATCAGCCCGGTGACACCGAGCACCACCAGCACCACCAGCGCCACCACGTCGGCGCGGATGCGCTCGAACAGGAACATCGCCATCGTGAAGCCGACCAGCCCGAGGACGAGCTTCATGTCGGTAGTCAGCGTCAGCGCGGTATCCATGGGGTGGCGCGGTTCCTTGAGGGATCAGGTGCGGTCGTACAACAGGTCCCACACGCCATGGCCGAGTTTCTGGCCACGGGTTTCGAAATGGGTCTGCGGACGCCATTCCGGACGCTCGACCTGGCCGCGCGGACCGGCGCGGTTGGTCAGCCCGGCAGTGGCGTCGAGCACCTCCCACATCTGCTCGGCATAGTCTTCCCAATCCGTGGCGCAGTGCAGTCGGCCACCCACGCGCAGCTTGCGCACCAGCAGTTCGGCAAAGCCGGGCTGGATCAGGCGACGCTTGTTGTGGCGCTTCTTGTGCCACGGGTCCGGGAAATAGATGCGCACTTCATCCAGCGCGCCATCGGCGATTTCCTTCTCCAGCACCTCCACGGCATCGTGGTGGTACAGGCGCACGTGGTCGGCGTCGTCGTCGGCCAGGGCATTGAGCAGGCGGCCCACGCCGGGGGCGTGCACTTCCAGGCCGATGTAATCGCGGCTGGGATCCTGCTGCGCGGCGAAGCGCAGTGCGGCACCGTTGCCGAAGCCGATTTCCAGCACCTTGTGTGCATCGCGCCCGAACGTGGCATCGAGATCGCGCGGCTCACCGGTGAAGTCCAGCCCGAAGCGCGGCCAGCGGTCATCGAACGCACGCTGCTGGGCGGGAGTGAAGCGGCCCTGGCGAAGCACGAAACTGCGGACCTCGCGGCGGCCTTCGGTGATGGTGAAGGGCTTGGGCGGTGCCTTGGCACCGGCGCTGTCGAAAGGATTGGTCATCAGCCGATCAACCCGTCGATCGGCGAGGAGGCACTGGCGTAGCGCTTGCGTGGAATGCGCCCGGCCAGGAAGGCTTCGCGACCCGCTTCCACGGCCTTGCGCATCGCGCTGGCCATCAACACGGGGTTGCGCGCGCCGGCGATGGCGGTGTTCATCAGCACGCCATCGCAGCCCAGCTCCATCGCGATCGCCGCATCGGAGGCGGTGCCCACGCCGGCATCGACGATGATCGGCACCTTGGCGTCTTCGATGATCTGCAGCAGGTTGTACTTGTTCTGGATGCCCAGGCCCGAGCCGATCGGCGCAGCCAGCGGCATCACCGCGGCGCAGCCGATCTCTTCCAGGCGCTTGGCCAGGATCGGATCATCGGAGGTATAGACCATCACCTCAAAGCCGTCCTTGACCAGCTGCTCGGCCGCCTTGAGGGTCTGCACCACGTCCGGGTACAGGCTCTTCTGGTCACCCAGCACTTCCAGCTTGGTCAGGTTGTGGCCGTCCAGCAGCTCGCGGGCCAGCCGGCAGGTGCGCACGGCGTCCTCGGCGGTGTAGCAGCCGGCGGTGTTGGGCAGGATGGTGTAACGGTCCGGCGGCAGCACGTCGAGCAGGTTCGGCTCGCCCGGGTTCTGCCCGATGTTCGTGCGGCGGATCGCCACGGTGACGATCCGGGCGCCGGCGGCCTCGGTGGCCAGGCGGGTTTCTTCCAGATCCTTGAACTTGCCGGTGCCGGTGAGCAGGCGGGAAGCATAGGTCTTGCCGGCGATCACCAGCGAATCAGTGGGGGCAGGTGCATTCATGGCCCGAATTATCGCCTATCACGCGTCACGATGCTGCCTCAACCACCGCCCAGTGCATGCACGATCTCGACCACGTCGCCTTCGCGCAGGCCGTGGCTGGCGTGCTGGCTGCGGGTGACGATCTCGCCGTTGACCTCGACCGCCACCCGGCGCTCGAGCAGTTGCTCGCTGTGCAGCAGGTCATGGACGGTAGCGGTGTGCGGAAGCTGGCGGTTCTCGCCGTTGAGCTGGATGTTCATGACGGTATTGTCCCCCAATCACACCACAGTGCGTACCCTGTGCGCCCCGCGGCAGAGGTGCCGCGAGCGCCAGGCCAACGATGGCCGGGCGGCGGGGCTGGGGCGTTCATGCCGCAGCGCAGCGTGATGCCGGCGGGGTGCAATGGAACCATGCACCGTGCGCCGGCGTACGTCCGCCGTCTTCCCCACCTTCAAGGAGTTTTCATGTTGCTCAGCAAACGCCCGATCCGCTCCCTCATGGCCGTGGCCATTGCCCTGGCGGCGATGCCGGCCATGGCACAGTCGCCGTACACCAAGACTGTGTTCATCGGCGACAGCCTGTCCGATGCGGGCTATTTCCGTCCGCTGCTGCCGGCCTCGGTGCAGCCGGTGACCGGCCAGTTCACCACCAACCCGGGCTGGGTCTGGGCCGAGCACGTGGCGCATTACTACGGCACCAACGGCGCTGCACACGGCAACGGCCAGAACGGTGACAACTACGCCATCGGCGGCGCCCGTGTCGGCGTGGACACCAGCCAGATCCTCGCCCCGGGCGCGCCGGCGGTGCCGGTGTACTCGCTCAAGACCCAGACCGCGCAGTACCTGGCAGCCAACGGCGGCAAGGCCGACCCGAACGCCCTGTACACCGTGTGGGGCGGTGCCAATGACCTGTTCGCCATCCAGGCCGGCGCACCGCTGGTCGCGACCCTGACCAACGCGGTCCGCGACCAGGTCGGCATCGTCGGCACCCTGAAGGCGGCTGGCGCCGAATACATCGTCGTACCGACCATTCCGGACGTCGGCCTGACCCCGGGCGCCCGCGCCGGTGGCCCGGCCGGCATGGCCGCCGGTACTGCGCTGGCCAAGGCCTACAACGACGCCCTGTTCGGTGGCCTGAAGGCCGCCGGCCTGCAGGTGATCCCGGTCGACACCTTCCACATCCTGCAGGAGATCGTCGCCAACCCGGGCGAGTACGGTTTCGTCAACGTCACCAGCCCGGCCTGCACCACGGCCTCGTCGCTGACCTGCAACCCGACCAGCTACGCCACCCCGGACGCCGCCAACAGCTACGTGTTCGCCGATGGCGTGCACCCGACCACCGCCACCCACCAGATGCTGGGCGAGTACACGCTGTCGATCCTGGAGGCCCCGCGCAACCAGCAGATCCTGACCCACTCCGCGCAGACCATCGGCCGCTCGCGCGCCGACCAGGTGAGCTGGCACGTCGACGGCCGTCCGGCCGACGGCCTGAGCTGGTGGGGCAACCTGCGCGGCGACATGCAGCGCTATGCCCACGCCGATCTGTACGACGGCATGGCCCCGGCCGGCCTGTTCGGCGTGGATTGGGCGCGTGACGGCATGGTGGTCGGCGGCTTCGCCGGCTACGGCCGCATGGACGCCGATTTCGGCAACAACAAGGGCGACTTCACCCAGTCCGACACCACGCTGGGCCTGTTCGCCGGCTGGTATGGCGACCGCGCCTGGGTCAATGGTCAGCTCAGCTACAGCTGGCTGGACTACGACGTGACCCGCAAGCTGCAGCTCGGCCCGGCCACGCGCATCCACAAGGGCTCGCCGGAAGGCAGCAACCTGACCGCCGCGTTGAACGCCGGGTATGAGTTCGGCACCGAGGGCGGCTTCCGCCACGGTCCGGTCGCCGCCGTGATCTGGCAGAAGGTGAAGCTGGACGGCTACACCGAGTCCAACCCGAGCGCCTCGGCGCTGGGCTATGCCGACCAGGACACGGACTCGACCGTCGGCCGCGTCGGCTGGCAGGCCCGCTTCGACGGCGGCAACGTCAAGCCGTACGTCCAGGTGACCTATGACCACGAGTTCGAGGACGGCAAGCAGGCCAGCGCCTGGCTGCAGTCCATGCCGGACGTGGGCATGTACAAGGTGCCGGGCCTCGAGTTCGACAAGAACTACGCCACCGCCGTGCTGGGTGCGCGCCTGAACCTGTGGGGCCTGAGCAGCAACATCGGCATGAGCACCACCTCGATGCAGAAGCGCGCCCGTGACGTGTCGCTGTTCGCCAGCTTCGGCGGCAGCTTCTGATCCACCGTGCGCAGCGCCCGTCCGCGGGCGCCGCGCACGCATGCTGAAAGCGTGAAACAACGGGCGGCCCAGTGCCGCCCGTTGCGTTTGAGGGCCCCGCCCGAATAGACTTACGCCGCGCCTTGCGGGTGTAGCTCAATGGTAGAGCTGTAGCTTCCCAAGCTACTGACGAGGGTTCGATTCCCTTCACCCGCTCCACAGTCTGAGGTGTCTTGCCTGCCTCGGCGTGAGGCATGGTCATCAGATTGCGTTGGATTCCCTCGCTGCAGCGTCAGCCCACCCCGGCACCGACGCCCGTTGGCTCGAGCAACTCTCCTTTGTCCAGATGCACCACGCGTGTCGCGTATCCGGCGGCCTTGGGATCGTGCGTCACCATGACGATCGTTTTTCCATGCTCCCGGTTCAGCCGCTGCAGCAGGTCCATCACCCCAGCGGCGGACTCACGGTCCAGATCACCCGTTGGCTCGTCGCAGATCAGGAAGGCGGGATCAGCCACGATCGCGCGTGCGATTGCGACACGTTGCTGCTGCCCACCTGAAAGCTCGGTGGGGCGATGGCTGATGCGTTCGGCCAGCCCGACCAGCTGCAGGGCGATTTCCGCCCGCCGGTTGCGCTGGGCTTTGGCTGAGGGCGACAACAGCAGAGGCAGTGCCACGTTCTGCAACGCGGTCAGGGTCGGCATCAGGTTGTAGAACTGGAAAATGAATCCCACGCTCTGGCTTCGCCATGCCGCCAGCTGCCTGCGGGTCAACTGATCGATGCGTTGTTGATTGACCTTGATGGTGCCGGACGTGGGCGTGTCCAGCCCGCCGATCAGATTGAGCAGGGTTGTCTTGCCGGACCCCGATGGGCCCATCAGCGCCAGAAACTCCCCACTGCCTACCTGCAGGTCCACCGAACGGAGCACGTCGACGCGCTGTTGTCCGCGTCGGTAGGTTTTGGAGACGTCGGTAAGCGAAATCGAACAGGTCATTGCTGCTCCTGAGAGGTGATGGGCGTGCTGGTCGCACCTGTCATGTGCGGACCTGCATGTGCCAGAGGTTCGGCCGAATTGCTGTCCTGTTGCCTGCGTGCGTTCGGGATGTCTGGCGAGTTGGATGCGGCAACCAGAAAACTCACACGGGCGCCCATGTCGGGCAGGATGCGGGGGTCTTTGAGCTGCAGGCCAATACGGGCTTTGACCGTCGCCTTGCCGCGATCCGCCGTGGGAATGATCGCGATCACCTTGCCGGGCAGGGACAGCTCGGGATAGGCGTTGAGACGCACGTCGGCCGCCATGCCGATGCGCACCCGGCCGATGTACGCCTCGCCGACATCGACTTCCACTTCCAGGGAGTTCATGTCCACGATGGTCGCGACACCGGTACGCGTGTAGCCGCTGGATGCGCTCGGAGAGATGATCTCGCCGACCTGCGCAGCCTTGGAGGTGATCACGCCCGCAAAGGGGGCGCGGATGACGGCGTGGTCCAGATTCACCTGTGCGACATCGGCCAAGGCGCGCGCCGCCTGCGCGTTGCGCCGTTGCGAGAGCATCTGTGCCTGCAGCTCATTGGCCTTGGCCGACGCCTGTTCGACATCCTGACGAGAGACCAGTCCGCTCTCTGACAGTTCCAGCGCTCGTTGGCTGTCGCGCACTGCCTGGGCGAACTGGATCTCATGCTGGCGCGCGAGTTGTCCCGCCGCGGCGACCTGCCGCTGCGCCGATTCAAGGCCGGCCATGGCTGATCGTGCATCGAGTCGGGCCAGTACCTGTCCCTGCTCAACGTGGTCGCCCTCTTCAAACAGGACCTCGGTGACAACCCCGGTGAGCTGGGAGGACACGGTGGCAGTCCGCCGGGCCACGACATACCCGCTTGCGTCGAGCGTGGGCCCGGTTATGGTCGTCGGCGCCGCAGGAGCAGCCGCGGTAGCGACGGCTGCGACGGCGTCGGTCTCGGCAACCGTGCTGGTGCGTCCCCACAACCAGAGGCAAAGGCTGGCGCCTACCGCCACGGCCAAGCCGACGGAGACAGGTCGACGACCGAAACGGGGCGGTGTCGCATCGGGCTGGGCTTTCCGTTCAATGTGGAGCTCCTGCAGCAGATCGCCAGAGATGTTTTTGGAGGGGGTGGTCATGTCGGTGATTCCTTGACGGGTGGCGGCAGTAGCGGACGGCGGCGGGCTCATTCCCTGAGGGCATCCACCAGACGACCTGACATGACCTTGCGCAGCGGCATCGCCGCGCTGGCCAAACCGACCAGCAGGGCGTAGCCCAGCACCGCGGTCATTACCTCGGCATCGAGGACAAAGCGTGCGTATACGGCCTGGTTGACGCTGGATGTGCCAAAGCTCGCGCCATCAAGGAAGACATGGACAATCCCGAATGTGACCAGCGAGGCCAGCGCTCCAATGGCCAGCAGGTCGAGCAGCAACGCAGTGCCCACCGCGGTATCGCTGAAGCCCAGCGCCCGGAGTGTGGCCATTTCCTTGCGGCGTCTTTCCAGGACCATGCCCAGCGTGGTGGAGATGGCCAGGATGGCACCTGCACCCAGCAGCAGGGACACGCCCAGCGCGGCGCTGCGGGCGAGCCGTGTCAAGAATCCGACCTGCTGCTCGTAGTACTCGACCTGACTCAGGATCCGGACGCCCTGCAGGCGCGGATCATCCGCTGCGGCGGCCCGCAATGCGGTCAGTGCATTCGGCGAGTCCACCTTCAACCACAACGAGGACACCCGGCCCGGACGGTTGTAGGCGGCCTGCAGGGCGGACAGATCGGTCCATATCTCCGACTCCCAGAGATTTCCCGCGGCACGGAGCTCGCTGGTTCGCTGCCAGGAGGCTCCCTGGATATCGACGTGGGAGCGCGCGAGCTCGGGGAACTGGGCCTGGAGCGTGGCGCTGGCGGCCAACTCGCGGGCTCCTTCGCGGGGTTTGATGGCGACATCGATACGGGTGGGATCCATCATCGCCCAGGTGTCGGCGGAGATGCCGCGCAGCAGTACCGGGCTTGTTTGTCCGTCGGTCCGCGATAGCTTGGCGTTGGCCAGAAACTGAGGCGCGGCACGAGGACGGCCGTTGGCATCACGTCCGACATGCGGCAGATGGGACACCACGGCGACCTGTTCCGGAGAAAGGCTGCTGCCGGCCTCGTCGAGCGCCCCATTGGAGAGCGCCAGTGCGATGTCCGGCTGCCCCGTCTGGCCGGCAATGCGGTCAATACCGGCTGGAATGGCCAGCATCACCGCCAGCGCAGCCGTGGCGATGCTGAAGCCCGCACCCATCAGCAGGGTGTCCCCGGGGCGACGGCGATGCATGGAGAGCAGAAACGCCCACAGGGGCCCAATCTGGGTGAAGGTATTCATGGCGAGCTCGCGATTGAAGGAAACGCCCAGCGTCAGCTCTGGAGGTGGTCGATGGGTTTCAGGCGCCTGACTTGAAGCGCAGGCCAGACAAGTGCGATGGCCGCAAGTAGAAGGAGTGCAGGCAGTAGTGACGCGAAGGCCCAATCCGGTGCGCGCAACGGCCCGAGCAGCCAGGACACGCGAGGGGTGAGCAGCGCTATGACGCCTTGTCCGCCCAGGACGCCCAGCAACGCGCCGACCGTGACCACGGCCCCGAGCTCGATGATCAGTGCCCCGAACTGGAGCCCGCGACCGAATCCCATGCTCTGGAGGACTGCCATGCTTGGGCGTCGCTGGGTGACCAGGTGTGCCAGCACGGTTACCCAGACGAGCAGCGCGCATGCGGCCATGGCCACCATGATCAGTCCGAGCAGCGCCTGTACCTGCCCAAATCTGCCCAATGCGGATTCCGTGCCGCTGGCGGGATTGGCCTGCAGTGGGGGATCGCTGCTGGCAAACGCAAGATCGATTGATCGCGCGAGCGCACTCAACGTTGCGGCGTTCTCACCGACCACGCGGGCCCGCAGAACCTGATCGCTTCGCTCGTCTGGCATCAGGCGATTGAGATAGTCGTAGTGACCGTAGGCGATACGGTCATCCAGCGCGCCACCACCGCCGGGCAGGATGGCGACGATGGTGATGGGAATCTCTACGCCGGATAGATGGTCCCGGGGCGTCAGCGACATTCCTGGTTTCAGATTGCATCGGGCTGCGGCGTCGGCGCCGACAAGCAGTCCAGTGCGCGTGGATCTCCATCGATCCAGCGTTTCCTGGCTGGCGCCCCGTCCTCGCAGCAGGGTGTCAACCCCGGACCCGCCGTACGCGTTGATGCTCAGGCTGCTGCGCCCATCACCGCAGGGAAGGCTGGCGAGGCCAAAATAGGACACTGCGGAGACCCCCGGCATTTCCTCCAGCCGCAGGGCATGACGCAGCGGAAACGAACCGTTCTGGGTCTGTGCATTGGCGACGGCCAGTTCGGCGTTGACCGCCATTCCTACACGCGATGCAAGAAATGGAGAGGAAAAGGCGGAAAGAACGACCCACGCGAGCGTGCAGACCGTAAGCGTCGCTGCAAGATACAGCAGGCGTTGGGGCTGTTCGGCGACGCGCATCCAGGCGATGCATGCCATCGGGTGAAAGGTGGACAACATGGCGGGGGCTTCCCTGTCTCGGAGATCCAGTGATTGTTGGGTAGTAAGGAGTGCGATTCGTTGGCTGCATTCTCCGAGGACGAAGCCTTGGTCTTGTTTCCGGTTGGAAGTACTCTCCGGAAAACAGGGGCATCGATTCGCAGATGCCCCGGCCGTTACCTATTACCGCTCAATGATCACGCAGCCTGAGTCATCACAGATAATGATGATGACGACGTCGTTCGCTTGTGCGGCGAACGACGCGGTTGATCCAAAGATGGCCGTGCCTGCCACGGCCAGGCTGAGTAGAGAGGCCCTGATTTTGTTCGTCATGCTTGTCTCCTTTGCGTTGTCCATGTGTGTATCTGCGTTGCCTGTCTGATTGACCGGCGATCGCAAGGTATTCACAAAAAAATGGGGCAACAAGGACGAAAGTCCGCTTTTGCAAAACAAGGTTTTTCCTACGGTAGGGCGCAGAATTCGGTAGGTTTTCAGCCTGTCCCGCTAGCGATATAAATCGAGCGTTTTCGAGTTGTTTGGACCATCCGTTCCCCAAACATCTTTGCGCTCATGCCGTGCAGGCACCGCGGGATAAAGCTGAGACGGTGAGCGCGACCGGACGTCGTGGACAGCCGGATCACCTCGCCCGTGAGATCGGCTGATGGGCTGCCTCCGGCGGCGACCTGATCGCCGTCATCCGGCCCTACCTGCCACACGCTATGCTTCGCGCTTTCCCACCCCCGCGCCGCGATGAAACTCGCCATCCTGTCCCGCAACAGCAAGCTGTACTCCACGCGCCGCCTGGTGGAGGCCGCGCGTGCGCGTGGCCATACCGTGCGCATCCTCGATCCGCTGCGCTGTTACATGCGGATCGCGGCGGACGGCTTCACCATGCATTACAAGGGGCGGCCAATCACCGGGGTGGACGCGGTGATCCCGCGCATCGGTGCCTCGGTTACCCGATACGGGACGGCTGTCCTGCGCCAGTTCGAGATGATGGGCGCGCGCACTCCCAATCCCTCCGATGCGATCCTGCGTGCGCGCGACAAGCTGCGGGCGCATCAGATCCTGGCCTCCAAGGGCATCGACATGCCGGTCACGGTGTTCGGCGACAACCCGGACGACACCGTCGATCTGCTTTCGATGCTCGGCCCGCCGCCGCACGTGGTGAAGCTCAACGAGGGCACCCAGGGCCGTGGCGTGATCCTGACCGAGAAGGCCAGCGCCTCGCGCGGCATCGTGGAGGCGTTGCGGGGGCTGTATGCCAACTTCCTGATGCAGGAGTTCATCGGCGAGGCGCAGGGCGCCGACCTGCGCTGCCTGGTGGTCGGCGACCAGATGGTCGGGGCGATGCAGCGCCAGGCCCCGGAGGGCGACTTCCGCTCCAACCTGCATGCCGGCGGCAGCGCCCGCGCCGCCAAGGCCAGCCGGGCCGAACAGCTGGTGGCGGTGCGCTCGGCCAAAGCCCTGGGGCTGGGGGTGGCCGGGGTGGACCTGATCCGCTCCAGCCGCGGCCCGCTGGTGCTGGAGGTCAATTCCACCCCCGGGCTGGAGGGCATCGAGGCGATCTGCCAGGCCGACCTCGCCGGACGCATCATCGACCACGTTGCCTCGTTGAAAAAGCCAGTAAATACAAAGAGTTGATGCGTATTTTCAAGGTGGGGCAGGGTCTTAACATCGGTTTAATCGACCCCGGCGTAGGCTCTGTCGAACCGCAGCTCTGCCCTCCTCAGCAGGATCGGTAATCGGGAAACACCTTCAGGCCCAGGCGGAAACGCCTGGGCCTTTTTCTCCCTGACCTCCAGCACTTGCTGCCACCGGCAGGCCCGGCATACATTCGGCGTTCACTTCACAGCACGGATCAGCTCGACATGAAGCGTTTGACGATGGCCATGGCGGCCGCAGCACTGGCACTGGCAATGGGAAGCGCCGCAGCGGCGCCGAAGAACAAGGAAATCTTTGAGCCCGGCAAGCCCATGGCTGAACAGATCACCAAGATCGAAGCGGACTTGAACGACGGCGAGACCTACTCGGAAATCACCGTGGATCAGCGCAGCCGGGTCCGTCAGGCCTTGGGGCATATGCGTGGCATCATCGAGCGGAGCGGCAGCGAGGCAGCCCTGTCTGCGGACAACCGCCACGAACTGTTCAACGACCAGCAGGTGGTGAACACCGTTTTGACACAGGCGCGCGAAGATAGCCGTCTAATATGCAGGCGTGAGCGCGTGGTGGGCTCCAACATGCCGCAGACGCAGTGCATGACGGTCGCCCAGCGGGAACGGATCAAGAACACGTCCCAGAGCAGCATGGACCAAGCGCAGCGCGTCGGTCGTTTTTCCAACTAGAGGTCACAGTGCGAATCCTTGTAATCGAAGACAACAGCGACATTGCCGCCAACCTGGGCGATTACCTCGAAGACCGCGGCCACACCGTGGACTTCGCTGCCGATGGCGTCACCGGCCTGCACCTGGCCGTCGTCCATGAGTTCGACGCGATCGTGCTGGACCTCAACCTGCCCGGCATGGATGGGATCGAGGTCTGTCGCAAGCTCCGCAACGAGGCGCGCAAGCAGACCCCGGTGCTGATGCTGACTGCCCGCGATTCCCTGGACAACAAACTGGCCGGCTTCGATTCCGGTGCCGATGACTACCTGATCAAGCCGTTCGCGCTGCAGGAAGTCGAGGTGCGCCTGAACGCCCTGTCGCGTCGCGGCAAAGGCGTGCAGACCCGCGTGCTGGAAACCGGTGACCTGGAGTACAACCTGGATACGCTGGAAGTACGTCGCCAGGGCAAGCTGCTCCAGCTCAACCCGACCGCGCTGAAGATCCTGCAGGCGCTGATGGAGGCCTCCCCGGCCGTCGTCACCCGCCAGGAGCTGGAAACCCGCGTGTGGGGCGAAGAGCTGCCGGATTCGGATTCCCTGCGCGTGCATATCCACGGCCTGCGCGCCGTGGTCGACAAGCCTTTCGAGGTTCCGATGATCCAGACCCGTCATGGCATCGGATACCGCATCGCCGCGCCGGAAGCCTGATCCGGTGACGGGCAGGGGGGGGCGTCGCCGCGCGCCATATCGGCGCCGGCTGCGCAGCCGCATCATCGTCTCGTTCGTGCTGTTGGGCTTCTGCCTGACCACGCTGTTTGCGTTCGCCACCAACTGGACCCGCGCCCGCGTGGAGAACCAGCTGGTCGAAGATGTGATGAACCGCAACATCAACGAGTACGCCAAGCGTTTCGCGGCAGACCCCTCGCGCAGCCCAGACCTTCCGGTGCAGCAGATGTACGCCCGACTGGTCCGGCCGGACAAGTTCGAGGCGCTGCGCCTGGAACAGCCGGACTGGTATGAGTTCAACGATGGCATCCACGGTGTCAGCGGCGTGGATGACGGCGGCAAGCCGTTTTCCTACAAGCTGGCGGTACGCAAAACGCCGGAGGTGTGGTTCTTCCTGGCCTATGACATGACGGAGAGCATCCGCGGCGAGAGTCAGCTCAACCGCGCGCTGTTCTTCTCGGTCCTGGTGTTCAGTGTGCTGTCCCTCGTACTGGGCTGGTGGTCCGCCTCCAAGGTGATGAAACCGGTGTCCGACCTGGCCGCCCGTCTGCGCGCCTACCGCGGTGGCACCAGCGAGCCCGAACCCCTGGCGCCGCGTTTCCCGGACGATGAAGTGGGCCAGCTGGCCCAGGCGCTGGATGACTACTCCGCGCGGCTGACCGAAGTGGTGCAGCGCGACCGTGAGTTCAATGCGGACGTCAGCCACGAACTGCGCACGCCGTTGGCCGTAATCCGCGGCGCCACCGAGCTGCTGCTGACCCGCCCGGATCTCGATCCCAAGGTGCTGCAGCGCCTGCAGCGCATCCAGCGCGCCGAACAGCAATGCACCGATC
Source organism: Stenotrophomonas sp. TWI700 (assembly GCF_039673645.1). Taxonomy (NCBI): domain Bacteria; kingdom Pseudomonadati; phylum Pseudomonadota; class Gammaproteobacteria; order Lysobacterales; family Lysobacteraceae; genus Stenotrophomonas; species Stenotrophomonas sp. TWI700. The sequence goes on from NZ_JBDJMB010000038.1 coordinate 14,215, forward strand.
TGATCGGCGCGCTGCTGCTGCTCTCGCGCAACGAGCGCGGGCAGGGCAGCAGCAATGTCGCCCGGGTCTCGGAGCAGTTGCTGGATTCGCATCGCGCCCAGCTGGGCGGCAAGCCGCTGGAGCTGGTCCTGGAAGGCAACCACGATCTGGTGATCGACGCGCCGGAATCGGCCCTGTCGGTCGCACTCGGCAACCTGATCGGCAACGCCGTGAAGTATTCCAAGGAAGGCGCGGTGCGGGTACGCGTCGGTGCCAACGCGGTCGAGGTGATCGACAGCGGCCCGGGCCTGAGCGAGGAAGATGCGGCCAAGCTGTTCCAGCGTGGCTACCGCGGCACGCACGCCGGGCATTCGCAGGGCGGTGGTATCGGCCTGTCGATCGTCAGCCGCCTGTGCGATCTCTACGGCTGGCAGGTCAACGTCCGTCCGGGTGCCGGGCGCGGCGTGATCGCCACGCTGACCTTCTCCCCCGCCTGACACGGTAGAGCCGACCGTTGGTCGGCTCCTCCAGAGCTACCGCGCCGCCAACTTCCGATAGGCCCGATCCAACCGCTCCACATGCGCCTGCAGGTGGTCCGGGTGACCGTCGTTGACCACCACGTCGTCGGCCAGGGCCAGGCGCACCTCGCGGCTGGCCTGTGCGGCGATCATGCGGTCGGCCAGGGCCGCGTCGATGCCATCGCGCTGCATCAGCCGCGCGTGCTGTACGGCCACCGGCACGTCCACCACCAGGATCCGGTCCAGCCAGGGGTACTGCTGGCGGCCGCCGGCCTCGGTGAGCAGGGGAATCGCTGCGATCGCATACGGCCCCTCGGCCTGCTCGCAGGCCTGGCGCAGCTGCTGGCGGATCGCCGGATGGGTGATCGCCTCCAGCGCTTGGCGGTCCTGCGCCGAATCGAAGATGCGTGCGCGCAGTGCCGCGCGGTCCAACTGGCCGTCCGCCAGCAGGATGTCGGTGCCGAAGTGAGCGGCAATCCGGGCCAGCCCCTCGCTGCCGGGGGCCACCACCGCGCGTGCGGCCAGGTCGGCATCGGCCACGGTGATGCCCAGCGCCTCGAAGCGGCGGCTGACCTCGCTCTTGCCGGCGGCAATGCCGCCGGTCAGCCCGATCACGAAGTCGCTCATCGCGCGGCCCTCAACGCAGGCCGGCGTAGCTCAGGTAGCCGTTGATCAACGGCTCGCCCCACATGAACACGATCCAGCCCGCGATGGCCAGGTACGGCCCGAACGGGATCGGCGTGGCCCGGTCGCGGCCGCGCGAGTACAGCCAGATCGAGCCGATGATGGCGCCCACGATGGACGACAGCAGGATGATCGGCAGGATGCCCTTGAGCCCGCACCAGGCGCCCAGGGCCGCCAGCAGCTTGAAGTCGCCGTGGCCCATGCCTTCCTTGCCGGTCAGCTGCTTGAACAGCCACCACACCGACCACAGCGACAGATAGCCGGCCAGCGCGCCCAGCAGGGCCGGTTTGGCCGGCATGTACAGGTTGTCGCTGGCCGCGATCAGGCCGAGCCACATCAAGGGCAGGGTCAACTGGTCGGGCAGCAGCTGGGTACGCAGATCGATCCCGGACAAGGCCACCAGGAAGCAGCTCAGCACGATCGCACCGAAGCCCTGCCAGCCGAAGCCGAACTGCCAGACGCTGGCAGCCACCAGCACGGCGGTCAGCAGCTCCACCAGCGGGTACTGGATCGAGATCGGGGCATGGCAGTGGCGGCACTTGCCGCGCAGGGCCAGCCAGCTGAACAGCGGGATGTTCTCGTACCAGGACAGCTTGTGCTTGCAGTGCGGGCAGTGCGAGGGCTCCACCACGATCCCGGGCGGCGGCGGCTCGTAGATGTCCGGTTCTTCCAGGACCTCGCGCGCATCGCGCTTCCACTCCCACTCCAGCCGCTTGGGCAGGCGCAGGATCACCACGTTGAGGAAACTGCCGATCAGCAGTCCCAGTCCGACCGCGGCGGGGTAGCCGAGACCGGGATGCTGGTCGAGAAATGCCATTGATTAGTTATCCAACTACCGCGCCGAGTTTGAAGATGGGCAGGTACATGCCGATCACCATGCCGCCGACGATGGTACCAATGAACACCATGATCATCGGTTCCAGCAGGCTGCTCAAGGCGTCCACGGCATTGTTGACCTCCTGCTCATAATACTCGGCCACCTTGAACAGCATGGTGTCCAGCGCGCCGGCCTCCTCGCCGATGGCGGTCATCTGCACCACCATGTGCGGGAACAGGTTGATCTGCTTCATCGCCATGTTGACCGGGTAGCCGACCGACACGTCATCGCGCATGCGCAGCACGCCTTCCTCGTAGACCTTGTTGCCGGTAGCGCCGGCGACGATGCCCAGCGCCTCGACCAGCGGCACGCCGGCTTTGAAGGTCACGGCGGTAGTGCGGGCGAACCGGGCGATGGAGCTGTTGTGCATGATCTGGCCGATGACGGGCACCTTCAGGATCAGGCGATCCATGGTGTGCTGCATCTTCGGGGATCGCTTGTAGGCGTAGATGAATCCGAAAATAGCGCCAAGCACAGCTGCCAGCATTACCCACCAATACGACACCATGAATCGCGATAGTCCGACGATCATCTGGGTAAAGGCTGGAAGCTCGGCGCCGAAGCTCTTGAACACCTCTTCGAACTGCGGGACGACAAAAATCAGAAGAATGGCACTGACCAGCACTGCGACGGCGACCACCATCGCGGGGTAGAACATGGCCTTTTTGATCTTGCCCTTGAGGGCCTCCATGTTCTCTTTGTAGGTCGCGATGGTGTCGAGCACGGTCTCAAGTACACCGGCGCCTTCGCCTGCACGAACCAAGTTGCGGTATAGCTCGTCGAACTGGATTGGATGCCTGCTGATCGCTTCATGCAGGGATGAGCCGCCTTCGATGTCCGTGCGGATGCTACCCACCAGCTTCTTCATGCGCGGATTCTTGTGTCCGCTGCCAATGATCTCCAAAGCGCTGACGATGGGCACGCCTGACTTCATCATGGTCGCCATCTGGCGACTGAAGAAGGAAATGTCCTTGGCGCCCACCGGCTTGCCGGCCGCGCCGAAGAGTGGCTTGGTCTTTGGCCTGACTACGGTGGGCATGATGCCCATGCGCCGCAGCTCGGCTCGTAGAAGGTTCGCATTCTTAGCGGGCTGCTCGCCCTTCATCTTGATGCCGCGTTTGTCGGTCCCCTCCCAGACAAACGGTTGCAACTCCATGGTGCTACGCGCCACGGGCTCTTTCTTGATCGCGCTACGGCTGACAGACATACAGGGCTCCCCAGCCACGCCATCCCCAGGCGGGCTATCTCGCCGCATGGTAGCCGGTTCCGGCAAACGTTGGCAGTCCTGCCGGGCGTCCGGCGGGGGCAGCCGATCCAGACCGGCGGCGTCAAAAGGTGACGCAACGGGTCACATTGCAGGATACGTCGCAAATTGTTGTGAGGGGGGTTCCAATCCTGAAGATTGGTGCCATCATTGCGCCGGGGAATGCTGGGGAGCATTGCTGGCACTGTTGGCACGCAACCTGCTTCGATCCACCCGCACAGGGCGCCCGCCTCGCTCACCCGGTCCGCCGGTCAGGCAACGGCCCAGTGCCCTACTATTTATCTACCTCTAGGGGATGTACTCATGAAGAAGCAGCAGGGCTTTACCCTGATCGAACTGATGATCGTTGTCGCGATCATCGCCATCCTGGCCGCCATCGCGCTGCCGGCGTACTCGAACTACACCAAGAAGGCCAAGGTCTCGGAAGTCATCCTGGCCGCTTCTTCGCTGCGTACGGACATCTCCGAGTTCGTCGCCAGCAACAATGCGCTGCCGCCTGCCAGCTGGGCGCCTGATTTCCAGCAGACGCAGTACGTCTCGAATTTGACTTGGAACGGCACCACCATTACTGCGACGGCGAAGGGTATCTCTGACGATATTGATGCCAAGACGATCACCCTGACCCCGACTGCCACGGGCGTCGCTGACGGTGTTGTCCCGAGCTGGTCCTGCAGCGGTTCGATTGAATCGAAGTACCGCCCGGGCAGCTGCCAGGGTGCTGTGGTGACTCCGCCGACCAGCTAAGGCTAGCGTGGTGAGTCGAAAGACCTAGAGCGGAGGGCTAATTGCCCTCCGTTTTTTTTCACGTTATATGTTGAGCTGTAGCGGGATGTGTGCTGCACGCGCGTGCGACTCTTGGTGTACTTCGTGGGTCAGCTCAGATAGGCGCGAACTGATCTCTGATGCCAACTCCAGGTCGCCAGATGCCGCCGCCCTGAGCATCCTGCAAGGCGAGGCTTTCCTCATTGATGAGCCTTTAAGGCAGGCGATTGATCGCAATCTCTGCAGGTTCGGAATGCCTTCGACCACTAGGTCGCGGACAGATGCAAATGTTCTTGAACCGATGCAGGATGGTGCAAGCGGCTGGCCATCTTGGCTGCTGGCCTGTCTCAAAGGCCGGTCCAGCTGACAATTTGACACTTCCGGAACCGCGAAATCGTTGTACTGAACCAAAGGACGAACATGAACGCCGCCACTTCTCCCAACCTTGTCGGAATCACCGGCATTGCTCGTCGCTTGGTTCAAGACGGGGCGATTGAAGAGACAGCTGCACGTGAAGCCATGGCGCAGGCTACTGCTGCCCGCTTGCCGCTGCCTCAGTGGTTCGCGCAGAAAAAGCTGGTCACCAGTGCCCAGCTGGCCGCCGCCAACGCGGTGGAGTTCGGGATGCCTCTGCTCGACGTATCGGCGTTCGACAACAACCAGAACGCAATGAATCTGGTCAGCGAGGAACTGCTGCGTAAGCATCACGTCCTGCCGCTCTTCAAGCGCGGTGGCAGGCTCTTCGTCGGTACCAGCAATCCGACTCATTCACTGGATGAAATCAAGTTTCACACCAACCTGGTGGTGGAGCCTATCCTCGTTGATGAAGACCAGATTCGCCGTACGCTGGAGCAATGGCAGTCCAAGCAGGACACGCTGGGCTCGGCGCTCGGCGGGGATGATGAAGGCATGGGCGACTTGGATGTCGCCATGGGTGACGAGGAGGGAGGAACATCGGATTCCGGCGTCGACGCCAAAGGCGACGACACCCCCGTCGTAAAGTTCATCAACAAAGTCCTCGTCGACGCCATCCGCAAAGGCGCCTCGGACATCCATTTCGAACCCTACGAAGACGACTATCGGGTGCGCCTGCGCATCGATGGTCTGCTCAAGAACGTGGCCAAGGCCCCGGTCAAGCTCAACCAGCGCATCGCCGCGCGCCTGAAGGTGATGGCGCAGCTGGATATCGCCGAGAAACGCGTGCCGCAGGATGGGCGCATCAAGCTCAACCTGTCCAAGACCCGGCAGATCGACTTCCGCGTCAGCACGCTGCCGACCCTGTTCGGCGAGAAGGTGGTGCTGCGTATCCTCGATGGCAGCGCGGCCAAGCTGGGTATCGACAAGCTCGGCTATGAGCCGGCCCAGCAGAAACTGTTCCTGGATGCGATCCACAAGCCGTATGGCATGGTACTGGTCACCGGCCCGACCGGCTCGGGCAAGACGGTGTCGCTGTACACCGCGCTGGGCATCCTCAACGATGAAACGCGCAACATCTCCACCGCGGAAGACCCGGTGGAAATCCGCCTGCCCGGCGTCAACCAGGTGCAGCAGAACGTCAAGCGCGGCATGACCTTCGCCGCGGCGCTGCGCTCGTTCCTGCGCCAGGATCCGGACATCATCATGGTCGGCGAAATCCGCGACCTGGAAACGGCCGAGATCGCGATCAAGGCCGCGCAGACGGGCCACATGGTGCTCTCCACGCTGCATACCAACGATGCGCCGCAGACCATCGCGCGCCTGATGAACATGGGCATCGCCCCGTACAACATCACCAGCTCGGTGACGTTGGTGATCGCCCAGCGCCTGGCCCGCCGGCTGTGCAACAACTGCAAGCGCCCGGTGGAGCTGCCGGCCAACGCACTGCTGGCCGAAGGCTTCACGCAGGCCCAGCTGGACGCCGGCATCAAGCTGTTCGAGCCGGTCGGCTGCGATGAGTGCACCGAGGGCTACAAGGGCCGTACCGGTCTGTACCAGGTCATGCCGATGACCGATGAGATCTCCACAATCGTGCTGGCCGGTGGCAATGCGCTGCAGATTGCCGAAGCTGCGCAGCTGGCCGGGGTCAATGACCTTCGCCAGTCGGCCTTGATCAAGGCCGCGGCCGGTGTGACCGGTCTGGCGGAGATCAACCGGGTCACCAAGGATTGATCAGCGCGGTGGGCTGATACGGAAAGGCCCGCGCAAGCGGGCCTTTTTGTTTCTGGGCTGGTGGATGCTGGGCAGCCACCCATGGGGTGGCTCTACTCCATGCCGAGCTTCTTCAGCTTGTACCGCAACGCGCGGAAGGTAATGCCCAGCTGCGCAGCCGTGCGCGTCTTGTTCCAGCGGTTTTCCTCCAGCGCCTTCTGGATCGCGGTGCGCTCCATCTGCTCGATGTAGGAGGGCAGGGCGCCATTGCCGGCCGGCAGGTCGACCACTGCTTCTTCCTGGGTGGCGGGTGCATTGCCGGCGCCGAAACGCGGCGCGTGCTGCGGCAGGCGCAGGTCGCTGGCACCGATGCGGTCTTCCTCGGCCAAGGCCAGGGCGCGCTCGAGGATGTTCTCCAGTTCGCGCACGTTGCCGGGGAAGTGGTACTGGGCCAGGGCGTCCAGCGCCGAGGGCGCCAGCAGCGGGGTCGGGCGGCCGTGGGTGCGGGCCAGCCGGGCCAGGATCGAGGCGGCCAGCGCGGGCAGGTCGCTGCGGCGCTCGCGCAGCGGCGGCACGCGCAGTTCGATCACGTTGATGCGGTAATACAGGTCGTGGCGGAAGCGGCCGTCCTCGACCAGCTCGCCCAGGTCCTTGTGCGTGGCCGAGAGGATGCGCACGTCGACCGGTACCTCGGTGGCGGCGCCGACCGGGCGGATCGATTTCTCCTGGATCGCGCGCAGCAGCTTGACCTGCATCTGCAGCGGCAGCTCGGCCACTTCATCCAGGAACAGGGTGCCACCATGCGCGGCCTGGAACAGACCGGGCTTGTCCGCATGCGCGCCGCTGAAGCTGCCCTTCTTGTGTCCGAAGAACTCGCTCTCCATCAGCTCCGAGGGAATCGCGCCGCAGTTGACCGGCACGAAGGCGCCGGGCGCACGCGCGCTCTGCGCGTGGATGGTGCGGGCGACCAGCTCCTTGCCGACGCCGGATTCGCCGAGGATGTAGACCGGCGCCTGGCTGCGCGCGACCTTGGCGATGGTGGCGCGCAGCACATCCATCGACGGCGAATCGCCGAGCAGGCGTGCGGCCTGTTCCGGGGCCAGCGCTGCGGGCGCGGCACGCTCGGTGTTGTTGAGTTCCAGTGCGTGCTTGACCAGGCCGCGCAGTACTGAGATGTCCACCGGCTTGCTGACGAAATCGAACGCGCCGGCCTTCAGTGCTTCCACCGCCAGGTCCATGCTGCCGAACGCGGTGATCATCGCGACCGGCGTGCGCGGGTAGTGCTGCGCGATCTCGGTGACCAGCTCGATGCCATTGCCATCGGGCAGCCGCATGTCGGTGATGCACAGGTCGTACGGGTTGCTGGCCAGCAGCTCACGGGCTTCGGCGAGGTTGGCCGCGGTGCTGATGCGCAGGCCCATGCGGCCCAAAGTCAGTACGAGCAGTTCGCGGATGTCACGCTCGTCATCGACGACGAGGGCGCTGCGGGTGTCAGTCATAAGGAAGGAAGATAGCCGAGGGCGGTCGTTTGCGACAAATGTTCGACGGTGGTGTGCGGATGTGCGCGGCTCATCCGGCCATCATCGTGTGCGGGCCGGCCAGCACCAGCCGGAAGCAGGCGCCGCCGGCGGGCACCGAGACGTACTCCAGCCGTGCCTGGTTGGCCCGGCAGAGTTCGCGGGCGATGTACAGGCCCAGCCCGGTGCCGTGCTCGGAGGTGGTGAAGAACGGCCGGAACAGCTGGCTGGCGACGGTCTCGGGAATGCCGGGGCCGCGGTCCATGACATCGATGATGGCGGTGCGGTCCTGGCGCGCTACGCGCAGCCGCACGCGCGCAGGCTCTTCCGCCACGCGGCCGTACTTGAGCGCGTTGTGGACCAGCACGGTCAGGATCTGGTGCAGGTGGCGCGGGTCCACCAGGGCGTGCACGGAGGTCTCGCTGATGATCGGCTCCACGCTGTCGGTCTCCAGCGAGAGGACCTGTTTGTATTCGAGCACGAAGCGGCGCACGAACGCGGCCAGGTCCACGTTCTCCGGATTGGCGCGCTCGCGCCGGGCCAGCCCGAGCACGCTCTCGACGATGCCGTTGGTGCGCTGGCACTGCTGGTTGATGATCTGCAGCAGGCGGCGGTCGGTGTCGCCGATGTCGGTGGATTCTTCCAGCAGCTGGGCGGCGTAGTTGATCGCCGCCAGCGGGTTGCGGATTTCATGGGCAAGGCTGGCCGAGAAGCGGCCCATCGCCGAGAGCGTCAAGGACTCGGCACGCCGCGAGACCACGGTGGAGTCGTCCAGGAACACCAGGGTGAGGTCGCTGCCGGCGAGCAGGCGGGCAAAACGCGGCTGCACTTCGGGCTGGTCTGGCGAGAGCTGCAGCGGCATTTCCTCGTTGGTCCAGCCGTTGCGCCAGCGCAGCAGCCGGCGGCTCAGCTCGGGCGCGGCGCTGCCCAGTTCCAGCCGGCCGCTGCCACTGTTGCCGTCGGCATCGCCGAGCAGGGTGGAAGCGGCCTCGTTGGCCAGGGTGATGCGGTTGGCACCATCAACCACGATCACGCCGGTGCGCATGCGGCGGATGATCAGCTCGTTGATCTGGAACAGGTTGGCCACTTCATCGCCGCGCTGGTTGGCCAGCTGCTGGTTCATGCGGGCGCGGTTGCCGACCTGGTAACTGATGAAGGCGATGGCCAGGTAGCTGGTGACGAACATCGCCAGCTCGGCCAGGGTGCGGGTCGGGTCGCCGCCTTCGAGCTGTTTCCAGATGTATTCGCCGGCGGTGGCGGCGCTGGCGGCAGCGGCCAGGCCCAGCCCCATGCTCAAGGGCAGCAGGGTGGCGGCCGCGGCGATGTTGAACAGCAGCGACATCGAGATGCCTGCGCTTGCCCCGGGCAGGGCATGGGCGAGCAGGGTGGCGGCGATGATGTCGGCGGCCACGCTCCACACCACGATGGTGCGCAGCCAGCGCTCGTTGCGGCCGAACAGCAGCACCAGCACGGCCACCAGCAGGTAGCCGCTGGCCACGATCGTCGCCAGCTTCGGGTGGTCGGCGGCCCCGACCAGGCTGGTCAATGGGCTGAACAGCAGCGCGCCGATGACGGTGGCCATCAGCAGGCGGTACAGCGCGAAGAAATACAGCTCGCGCCGCGGTATCGATTCGATGCGGTCGATCAATGAAGCACTGGGTGACACGCCGGAACTCCCCTTCTGGCACGCGGGCAGTGTAGGGGGTCCGGCCGGGTTTGGGGACGGGCGGCCGGGGCCGGGCGTGTGAAGGCGGGACGGTGGGCGGGCGCCGGCCGGCTGCGCGGCGGTGCGGCGAGGCGCCCGCAAGCCGGTTTCCGGCCCCTGCCGCAACTGCCTGAAATTGCGCCGGAAACCCCCTGGCGTGGCGGTCTCCGGACGGACTTCTTTGCGCACGCGCGCCGGGTCGTCCACAATAGTGGGCCCGCCGCGGTCCTTACCGGCGCCCCCGTGAGGGAGCCTTGGAGATGCGTGCGGTCGTTCCTATTCCCACGGTGACGCATGAATTTCCACGAATACCAGTCAAAACAGCTGCTTGCCGAGTACGGCATTCCCGTTCCGGCCGGCAAGGTCGCGGCTACCCCGGACGAAGCGGTTGAAGCTGCCAACGCCTTGGGCCAGGGCCCCTGGATGGTCAAGGCGCAGATCCACGCTGGCGGCCGCGGCAAGGCTGGCGGCGTCAAGTTCTGCAAGACCACCGACGACGTGAAGGCCGCTGCGGCCAAGATGCTCGGCACCAAGATGGCTACCTACCAGACCGCCGGCGTCGAACTCCCGGTCAACCTGGTGCTGGTGACCACCGCCGGCGAGATCGTCAAGGAACTGTACCTGTCGGTGCTGGTTGACCGTGGCACCAAGACCATCACCTACATCGCCTCTTCGGAAGGCGGCGTGGAGATCGAGCAGGTCGCCGCGGAAACCCCCGAGCTGATCCACTCGCTCAACGTCGATTTCGTTGAAGGCGTGCAGGGTTACCACGGCCGTGATTTCGGCTTCAAGCTGGGCCTGACCGCCAAGCAGGCCGGCCAGTTCGCCAACATCATGGTGAACCTGTACCGCCTGTTCAACGAAAAGGACCTGGCCCTGGTTGAAATCAACCCGCTGGCCATCCTGGACGACGGCAACCTGTACGCGCTGGACGGCAAGTTCGACAGCGACGACAACGCCGCGTTCCGTCAGAAGGCTCTGGTCGCGATGCGCGACAAGACCCAGGAAGACGAAACCGAAGTGACCGCTTCGGAGCTGGACATCAACTACGTCACCATGGACGGCAACATCGGCTGCATGGTCAACGGCGCCGGCCTGGCCATGGCCACCATGGACGTCATCAAGCTCAACGGCGGCGAGCCGGCGAACTTCCTGGACGTGGGCGGCGGTGCGAACAAGCAGCGCGTCATCGAAGCGTTCAAGCTGATCCTGTCCTCGGACAAGGTCGAAGGCATCTTCGTCAACATCTTCGGCGGCATCGTCCGCTGCGACATGATTGCCGAAGGCATCATCGCCGCGGTCAAGGAAGTGGGCGTCAAGGTTCCGGTCGTGGTGCGCCTGGAAGGCACCAACGTGGAAGAAGGCAAGCAGCTGCTGCGTGACAGCGGCATGGCCATCATCCCGGCCGACAACATCAACGACGGTGCCAAGAAGGTCGTCGAAGCTGTCAAGAACGCTGCCTGATCCGACACCGAAGGAAATCCAATGTCTGTTTTGATTAACAAGAACACCAAGGTGATCGTGCAGGGCTTCACCGGCCAGCAGGGCACCTTCCACGCCACTCAGATGATCGAGTACGGCACCCAGGTTGTTGGCGGCGTGACCCCCGGCAAGGGCGGCACCACCCACATCGACCTGCCGGTCTTCAACACCGTTGCCGACGCCGTGCAGAGCACCGGCGCCAACGCCTCGGTCATCTACGTGCCGCCGCCGTATGCGGCTGACGCGATCCTGGAAGCGGCCGCTGCCGGCATCCAGGTCATCGTGTGCATCACCGAAGGCATTCCGGTGCTGGACATGCTGCGCGTCAAGAACGTGCTGACCCGCTCGCATCCGGACACCGTGCTGATCGGGCCGAACTGCCCGGGCGTCATCACCCCGGGTGAGTGCAAGATCGGCATCATGCCGGGTCACATCCACAAGCCGGGCAAGATCGGCATCGTGTCGCGTTCGGGCACCCTGACCTATGAAGCGGTCAAGCAGACCACCGAAGTCGGCCTGGGCCAGTCCACCTGCATCGGCATCGGTGGTGACCCGATCAACGGCCTGAACTTCGTCGACTGCCTGAAGCTGTTCAACGAAGATCCGCAGACCGAAGGCATCATCATGGTCGGCGAAATCGGCGGCGACGCTGAAGAAGCCGGTGCCGAGTACATCAAGAACCACGTGAAGAAGCCGGTCGTCGGTTTCATCGCGGGCGCCTCGGCTCCGGCCGGCAAGCGCATGGGCCACGCCGGTGCGATCGCATCGGGCGGCAAGGGCACCGCGGAAGGCAAGTTCGCCGCCATGGAAGCTGCCGGTGTCGTCACCGTCCGCTCGCCGGGCGACCTGGGCGCTGCCATCGCCAAGCTGGTGAAATAAGACCGCCAGCCGCGCAGCGGCTGACGTGTCTGTAGAAGCCGACCGTTGGTCGGCTTGGAAAGGCCGCCTCCGGGCGGCCTTTCTGCGTTTCAGGCACTACCCGGACCGGTAGGTGCCGACCCTTGGTCGGTACGCACGCCACGTAGTGCCCGCCCCTGGCCGCCGCCCCAAACAGGAGCCACCCGAATCCTGGTTTGGCGCCCCCGGACCGCACACAAAAATAGAG
>NZ_JBDJMB010000039.1:0-25232 GCF_039673645.1 Stenotrophomonas sp. TWI700
GGACCGTAAGGCGCCATGGATGGCGCATTACGAGCCCCCATGGACGGGTTCACGGCGGGTCCCGGGCCGGGCTACCCGGCGCCCTCCCACCGCCGCAACCAAGGCGCCCAGCCGTTGCTGTTGCTGTTGCCACCACCACAAACAAAAACGGGCACCCTCGCGGGCGCCCGTTTCAGTGACTCCAGCCTTTCGGCAGGGATCAGGCCTTTTCGGCTTCCACAACCACCTTGACGGTGGTTTCGACGTCGGCGTGCAGGTGAACAGTCACCTCGTACTCGCCCACGTTGCGGAACGCGCCTTCGCCCAGGATCACTTCGCTCTTTTCCAGCGGCAGGCCGACAGCGGTGAAGGCTTCGGCGATATCGCGCGGGCCGACCGAACCGTACAGCTTGCCTTCGGTCGAAGCGTTCGCAGCGATCGTGACGCTCTTGCCTTCCAGCTGCGCCTTGCGGGCTTCGGCGTCAGCGTGGATCGACTGGGCCTTGGCTTCGTAATCAGCGCGCTTGGCTTCGAACTCAGCCACGTTGGTCGCGGTGGCCGGAACGGCCTTGCCGGTCGGGACGAGGAAGTTGCGGCCGTAGCCCGGCTTCACGTCGACCAGATCGCCCAGACCGCCGAGGTTGGTGACCTTCTGAAGAAGAATCAGCTTCATGGTGTAGCTCCAAATATGTATTCGTTAGCGAGGCTCAGGCCCCGCAGCGGATGGCTGTCCGAATATCCGAACGGCAGACCTGGAAACCGCCCGACGCCATGCAGCGCGGGCGGCCAGATCCGCGAACGCGGCGACCGCAAGGCCGCCTGCCTTCATCAGACGTCGTGGTTGTCGGTGTACGGAATCAGGGCCAGGAAACGGGCGCGCTTGACGGCCGTTGCCAGCTGGCGCTGGTACTTCGACTTGGTGCCGGTCACGCGGCTCGGCACGATCTTGCCGTTCTCGGTGAGGTACTGGCGCAGGGTGTTGAGATCCTTGTAATCGATCTCCTTGACACCTTCGGCCGTGAACTTGCAGAACTTGCGACGACGGAAGAACTTGGACATGTCAGTGCTCCTTAAGCGGCCGAAGCGGCGTCTTCGCCGGCATCGGTGTCAGCGGCGGCGGGGGTGGTTTCACCTTCTTCGTCATCACGACGACGACGCTCGCCACGCTCGGGCTTGTCACCCTTCTCGTCCTTGCTCTTCATGATCAGCGACTGCTCGGTGTCAGCTTCGTCACGCTTGATGACGAGGTTGCGCAGCACGGCGTCGTTGAAGCGGAAGCTTTCCACCAGCTCGCTCAGCACGGCCTGGTCGCACTCGATGTTGAGCATGACGTAGTGGGCCTTCACCAGGTTCTGGATCGGGTAAGCCAGCTGACGACGGCCCCAATCTTCCAGACGGTGAATGGTGCCGTCGCCGTTCTCGACCAGCGCCTTGTAGCGCTCGATCATGGCCGGGACCTGTTCGCTCTGGTCCGGATGGACCAGGAACACGACTTCGTAATGACGACTCATGTGTTTTTACCTTTCGGATGTGGCCCTTTGAGGGCCGGACAGCCCCCCGCAGGTGAACGCGGTGGGGCAAGGGTCCTGCCCGGAATCAGGCAGGAAGCCGCGCATTGTGGCAGCAGAAGGGGTTACAGGCAAGCCGGGCGTGCGGAACAGGCCCGGCGCGCGGGCGATCAGGCCTTGTCGGCCTCGGTCGTGAAGCTCTCGCCGCAGCCGCATTCGGCGGTCGCGTTCGGGTTCCTGAACGTGAAGGTCTCGCTCAGCCCATGCTTGCCGAAGTCGATTTCAGTGCCGTCGACCAGGTCCAGGCTGGTGGCATCCACATAGATGCGGACCCCGTCCTGCTCGAAGACGGTGTCGCCCTCGCGCTCATCGCGGGCCAGATCGGTGATGTGGCCCCAGCCAGAACAGCCGGTGCGGGTCACGCCGAAACGCAGGCCCAGCGCGCCGGGGGTCTGCTCGACGAACTTCTGCACACGGGCAAAGGCAACAGGGGTAAGGCTTACGGCCATGACAGGCAACTCCAGCGGATCGTGATCATTATAGAGGGTATGGCGCGGCCCGGCTTCGACGGCCGTCGCTGCGGTTCACATGGCGCGCAGCCCCGGAGAGCGCGCGAAAAATGCCTCGCAAGCCGAACACCGCACCCGTTAAACTCCGTGTTCAGAGATCGAGTCGATCAACAGAGGATTCAAGTCATGACGGTGGTCAGCGTTGAACATGCGCTTGCCGGGAAGATCCCGGAAGGCGGCGAGGCAACAGTACGCGGATGGGTCCGCACGGTGCGCGGCTCTGCGGCGCTTGCCTTCGTCAATGTCACCGATGGCTCCTGCTTCGCCCCCATCCAGGTGGTGGCCAATGACACCCTGGCCAATTTCGACGACATCAAGAGCCTGACCCCGGGCTGCTCGGTGATCGCCCGCGGCACCCTGGTCAAGTCCCAGGGCAAGGGCCAGTCCTTCGAGATCCAGGCCAGCGACATCGAGATCGTCGGCCTGGTCGAAGATCCGCTGACCTACCCGATCCAACCCAAGCCGATGAGCCCGGAGTTCCTGCGCGAAGTGGCGCACCTGCGCCCGCGCACGAACCTGTTCGGTGCGGTCACCCGCATCCGCAACTGCCTGGCCCAGGCCGTGCACCGGTTCTTCCACCAGAACGGCTTCAACTGGATCAGCACCCCGATCGTGACCACGTCCGACGCCGAAGGTGCCGGCCAGATGTTCCGGGTCTCGACCCTGGACATGGCCAACCTGCCCCGCAACGACAAGGGCGAGGTGGATTTCAGCCGCGACTTCTTCGGCAAGGAAACCTTCCTGACCGTGTCCGGCCAGCTGAACGTCGAGGCGTACTGCCTCGCGCTGAGCAAGGTCTACACCTTCGGCCCGACCTTCCGTGCCGAGAACTCCAACACCACCCGCCACCTGGCGGAGTTCTGGATGATCGAGCCGGAAATCGCCTTCGCCGACCTGGCCGAAGATGCGCGCCTGGCCGAGCAGTTCCTGAAGTACCTGTTCCGCGCGGTGCTCGATGAGCGCGGCGATGACCTGGCCTTCCTGGCCGAGCGCGTGGACAAGAACGCGATCACCAAGCTCGAAGGCTTCATCAATGCCCCGTTCGAGCAGATCGACTACACCGAAGCGGTGAAGCTGCTGCAGAAGGCCGACAAGAAGTTCGACTTCCCGGTCGAATGGGGCCTGGACCTGCAGACCGAGCACGAGCGCTGGCTGACCGAAGAACACATCGGCCGCCCGGTGGTGGTGACCAACTACCCCGAGCACATCAAGGCCTTCTACATGCGCCTGAACGACGACGGCAAGACCGTCGCCGCGATGGACGTGCTGGCCCCGGGCATCGGCGAGATCATCGGCGGCAGCCAGCGCGAAGAGCGCCTGGACGTGCTCGATGCGCGCATGGCGCAGTTCGGCCTCGATCCGGAGCATTACGGCTGGTACCGCGATTTCCGCCGCTACGGTTCGGTGCCGCACGCCGGTTTCGGCCTGGGCTTCGAGCGCCTGGTGGTCTACGTCTGCGGGCTGAGCAACATCCGCGACGCGATCCCCTACCCGCGCGCACCGGGCAGCGCCGAATTCTGATCCCGACCACGGAGGCACCGAGCCCATGACCCTGTTCTTCGCGCTGTGTTTCGTCGGCGTGGCGATCGCCGGGTTCAGTGCCTTCGTGATCTTCTGGCCGCTGACCCTGGTCCACATCCGCGACCGCCACCCGGCGCTGGCGGATCGTTTCGGTGCGGGCGCGTTCCTGCGCCCGGACGCGCTGCGCTGGCTGCTCGGCCGCGACTATCGCCAGAGCAGCGACCGCTCGCTGACCGGCCTGGCCACGCCGGCCTGGCTCTCGCTGCTTACTCTTCTTGCCGGACTGGGCATGGCTGCCCTGCTCTGGCTGCTTTCGATGGTACTGACATGAACGACGACACTTCCCACCACGACGAGTGGTTCCTGGCCAGCCTCGGCAACACGCTGATCTGGGCCCGCCTGCGGGTCCGCCCGGCCGGCACCGCCGAGGTGCTGGACAGCGACGGCAACACGCTGAGCTATGACAGCGAAGACACCGCGCGCTCGCAGCTGTTCGACGCCGAGTTCGTCGCCTACGACGGTCTGGACGAAGAGGACGCCCTGGTGCGCGGCTTCTCGCTGCATGAAGTGCAGCCGCCGCAGGCCGACAGCGACGACGCGCTGCACGGCCGCATGGTCCAGAGCCTGGGCGCGCGGGCGTAACCGACGATGTTCATCCCGTCCGCCTTCGTCGAGACCGACCTGATCTGGCTGGACCGGCTGCTGGCGCGCGATGCGTTCGTCACCCTGGTCACCACCGGGGCCGATGGTCTGCCGCAGGCCACCCGCCTGCCGGTGCTGTACAAGCGCGATGCCGACGGCATCCTGATCGAAGGCCACTGGGCCAGGCCCAATCCGCAGGCGGGACACGCCGGCCCGGCGTTGATGCTGGTGCAGGGCCCGCACGCGTACATATCGCCAGGCTGGTATCCAGACAAAGCCGCGCAGGCGCGCGTACCGACCTGGAACTACGCGGCTGCGGAACTGCGTGGGGTGATGGAACCGACCACCGATCCGGACACGCTGATCGCCATGCTGGATGGCCTGAGCGCGCACTATGAAGCACAGGTGGGGGGTGACTGGGACCTGCTGCCGATCGAGCCCCGCCAGCAGCGCATGCTCGGCGGCATCGTCGGTTTCCGTTTCCGCCCGGCGCAGGTGCAGATCAAACTCAAGCTCAGCCAGAACCACCCCGAGGCCAACCAGTCCAGCGTGATCGACGCGCTGTCGGCACTGGACGCCCCGGCATCCCGCGAGCTGGCGCAGTGGATGCGCTGGCGCCGCGAGGGCGGCACGTCCGCCGACTGACCTTCCCCACTCCTGCGACGACGCGGCCATGATGGCCCCGCCTTGCCCCCACCCGACGTCAGGGACCCCGCACGATGAAAGACATCCACAAGCTGCTGCAGAACAACCGCGAATGGGCGGACCGGATCGAGAAAGAAGACCCGGAGTTCTTCCACCAGCTGGCCAAGCAGCAGCACCCGGAATACCTGTGGATCGGCTGCTCCGATTCGCGCGTGCCGGCCAACCAGATCATCGGCATGGCACCGGGTGAGGTGTTCGTGCACCGCAACGTGGCCAACGTGGTCGTGCACACCGACCTGAACTGCCTGAGCGTGATCCAGTACGCCGTGGACCAGCTGAAGGTGAAGCACATCCTGATCGTGGGCCACTACGGCTGCGGCGGTGTGCACGCCAGCTTGAACAACACGCGCGTCGGCCTGGCCGACAACTGGCTGCGCCACGTCGGCGATGTGGCGCAGAAGCATGCGGCGATCATGGACGCGATCGAGGAGCCGGAGCTGAAGCATGCCCGCCTGTGCGAGTTGAACGTCATCGAGCAGGTGGTCAACGCCTGCCGTTCGACGATCGTGCAGGACGCATGGGCACGCGGCCAGAAGCTGATGGTGCACGGCTGGGTATACAGCCTGAAGGACGGCCGGGTGCGCGAGATGGGCATCGACGTGGGCGCGCCGGAAGACCTGCAGCCGGCCTACGAGAAGGCTCTGTCCTACGTTCCGCGCCACGGTCGGCGCGACTGATCCTTCCTTTCTGCGGACAGCGACCATGCTTGCCTCCCCCATCAATCTGCTCGGCTGGATCGAGGAACACCGGCATCTGCTGAAGCCGCCGGTCGGCAACAAAATGATCGAGAACGGCGATTTCATCGTGATGGTGGTCGGCGGCCCGAACAGCCGGACGGACTTCCATTACGACGAGGGACCGGAGTGGTTCTATCAGCTGGAAGGGGAGATGACGCTGAAGGTGCAGGAGGATGGCGCGGTACGCGACATTCCGATCCGCGCGGGCGAGATCTTCCTGTTGCCGGGTGGCGTGCCGCATTCGCCGCGCCGTCCGCCGGGCGGTGTGGGCCTGGTGGTGGAGCGCAAGCGGCTGGCGCATGAGCGCGATGGGTTGATGTGGTTCTGCGAGCGGTGCAATCACAAGTTGTATGAGGAGTTTTTCGCGCTGGAGAACATCGAGACGGATCTGCCGAAGGTGTTCGATCGCTATCACTCTTCGCTGGAGCTGCGCACGTGCGATGCGTGTGGGCATGTGGATCCGTTGCCTGCGAACTGAAAGCCAAGCGGCGCTTGAATTGCCTGGAAGTGGGCCGGCGGGGGGGGTTCCGGGACCCGCCGCAAGTACGTCCATGTAGCCTCGTAGTGCGGCATCCATGCCGCACACGGTCCCGGAAACCCACCCCCACCGACCCATCCACGCTGCGTCGGTGCGCATGGGAAAAAACGGAGTCAACTGCTGCTTTCCTCCGGCGACGGCGACGTAGCAACTGCAGTAAAACCGCAGCAGCAAGATCAACAGCGCTGGCATCAACACTGCCAACGTCGGCGTAGGCGCCAGCATAGCCGCCCTCGCCTGCACCCAAGTCAGCGGCGAAAGCTGGAGCAAATGCCGGCTAAAGGGGGAGCACGCACCGCCGTTGCGCATGGGCGCAGCCAGCTGGTTCTCGGCTGAGCCGAGTCGAGCACTTATTCATCGCTCTTCGCTCGCCCATACTGACTCTCAAGCTGCACCGCAGAACAGTCCAAGGCATAGCCCCCGCCTTTCCCGTGCACCCCAGCCAACTGTCAGCGGGCCGGTGTGGGTGGGTCTGCAGGACCGTGTGCGGCATGGATGCCGCACTACGAGCCTACATGGACGTACTTGCGGCGGGTCCAGCAGACCCACCCACACCGGCCCGTCCACTGGAACTCTAGTCGCCCTGGCTTCGGCTTGGGCTCTGGCCTCGGACAAATCAACACCGCAAGCCAGATTCAGCCCACACCCCCACCACCCGGATAAACTGTCGGTTCACTGACACCGCCGGTTGCACCATGTCCGAGATCCTCAGCCGCACCCATGCCGTTGCCCTGGACGCCGCCGATCCGCTGCGCGCCCTGCGCAACGAATTCGTCTTCCCGCAGCACAACCACCGCGACCAGACCTACTTCGTCGGCAACTCGCTGGGCCTGCAGCCGCGCGGCGCCCGGGGTGCCGTCCAGGAAGTCATGGACAAATGGGCCGCGCTGGCCGTGGAAGGCCACTTCACCGGCGACACCCAGTGGCTGCACTACCACCGCCTGGTCAGCGAACAGCTCGCCCGCGTCGTCGGCGCCCTGCCCAGCGAAGTCGTGGCGATGAACACCCTCAGCGTCAACCTGCACCTGATGATGGTCAGCTTCTACCGGCCGACGACCGAACGCCCCGCCATCCTCATGGAAGCCGGCGCCTTCCCGACCGATCGGCACGCGGTGGAATCGCAGATCCGCTTCCACGGCTTTGATCCGGATACCGACCTGATCGAAGTGCAGCCCGACGAGTCCAACGGCACCATCTCGCTGCAGGCCATCGAACGCGCCATCACCGAACACGGCCCGCGCCTGGCGCTGGTGCTGTGGCCCGGCGTGCAGTACCGCAGCGGCCAGGTCTTCGATCTGGAGGCCATCACCCGCATGGCCCGACTGCAGGGTGCACGGATCGGTTTCGATCTTGCGCACTCCGTCGGCAACGTGCCGCTCGCGCTGCACGACATCGCGCCGGATTTCGCCGTGTGGTGCCATTACAAATACCTCAACGCCGGCCCGGGCGCCGTCGCCGGCTGCTTCGTGCACGAACGCCATCATCGCGATGCCACGCTGCCGCGTTTCGCCGGCTGGTGGGGCCATGAGGAAGCCACCCGCTTCAAGATGGCGCCGCAGTTCGTGCCCGCCGTCGGTGCCGAAGGCTGGCAGCTCAGCAATCCGCCGGTACTGGGCCTGGCACCGCTGCGCGCCGCGCTGGACATCGTCGACAAAGCCGGCGGCATCGAGGCGCTGCGGACCAAGTCGCTGCGCCTGACCGGCATGCTCGATGCCCTCGTGCGTGCCCGCCTGTCCGGCGTGCTCGAGGTGCTGACCCCGTCCGAACCCGAGCGCCGTGGCTGCCAGCTCTCGCTGCGCGTGGCCGGTGGCCGTGAGCGCGGCCGCAGCCTGTTCGAATACCTGCAGACCGTGGGCGTGCTCGGTGACTGGCGCGAGCCCGACGTGATCCGCATCTCGCCGACACCGCTGTACAACCGCTACCTCGACCTGCACCACTTCGTCGAGGAAGTCGAAGCCTGGGCCGGTCTCTGACCCGACCGCCCTCCCCGCCCCCACGGATATCGCCTTGATCGCTACCCCCTCCCGCTCGCTGAGCATCATCGGCGCAGGTCTGGCCGGTTCACTGCTGGCCATCCTGCTGTCCCGCCAGGGCTGGCAGATCACCTTGTATGAGCGCCGCGGCGACCCGCGCGTGAGCGATTACGAGTCCGGCCGTTCGATCAATCTGGCGCTGGCCGAGCGTGGCCGCCATGCGCTGCGCCAGGCCGGTGTCGAAGACGCGGTCATGGCCAAGGCGGTGATGATGCGCGGGCGCATGATCCACCCGCGCGAGGGCGAACCGCAGCTGCAGCGCTACGGGCGCGATGACAGCGAAGTGATCTGGTCGATTCACCGCAAGGACCTCAACACCACCCTGCTGCAGCTGGCCGAGGATGCAGGCGCGACCGTGCATTTCCACCGCCGTCTGCACACCGTGGATTTCGATGCCGGCTACGCGCGTTTCATCGATGACCGCGACGACCAGCCGCACGACATCCGCTTCGATACCCTGATCGGTGCCGACGGGGCCGGCTCGGCACTGCGCGCGGCGATGAACCGCAAGCAGCCGCTGGAGGAGCGCATCGACTTCCTGGATCACTCCTACAAGGAGCTGGAGATCCCGCCGACCGATGACGGTGGTTTCCGGATCGAGGCCAATGCACTGCACATCTGGCCGCGCGGGCACTACATGTGCATCGCGTTGCCGAACGACGAAGGCACGTTCACGGTCACGCTGTTCCTGCCCAACGAAGGCGACCCGAGTTTTGCCACCACCAACAGCGGCGCCGAGGCCGAAGCGCTGTTCGCGCGCGACTTCCCCGATGCGCTGGCGCTGATCCCGAACCTGCGCCGCGATTGGGAGCAGCACCCGCCCGGCCTGCTCGGCACGCTGCACCTCAAGCATTGGCACATGAAGGGCCGCGCGGTCCTGATCGGTGATGCCGCGCACGCGATGGTGCCGTTCCACGGCCAAGGCATGAACTGCGCGTTCGAGGACTGCATCGCACTCGCGGCCCACCTGTTGGAGCAGGACTCGCTGGGCGAGGCGTTTGCCGCATTCGAGGCCGACCGCAAGCCGAATGCCGAAGCGATCCAGCAGATGGCGCTGGAGAACTACCTGGAAATGCGCGATCGCGTGGCCGATCCGCAGTTCCTGCTGCAGCGCGAACTGGAACAGGCGCTGCAGGCGCGCTGGCCGACCCGCTTCGTGCCGCATTACACGATGGTCACCTTCCTGCGTACGCCGTATGCCGTTGCGCTGGCGCGTACCGAGCTGCAGCGGCGCATGCTCGAGGATGCCACCGCCGGGCACGACAGCCTGGCGCATATCGACTGGGCCGCACTGGAGCGCCTGGTCCACGAACAACTGCCTGTCCTGGAGGGTGCGCACTGATGGCCGACAGCTTCCTGTTCTACGACCTGGAGACCTTCGGACAGGACCCGCGCCGCACGCGCATCGCGCAGTTCGCCGGTATCCGCACCGATGCCGATCTGAACATCATCGATGAACCGGTCAGCTTCTACGTCAAACCGGCCGACGATCTGCTGCCCTCGCCGATCGCCACCCTGATCACCGGCATCACGCCGCAGCACGCACTCAGCGCCGGCGTCACCGAGGCCGAGGCGTTCTCGCGCATCAACGATCTGATGGCGCGGCCGGGCACCTGCTCGCTGGGCTACAACACCCTGCGCTTCGACGATGAGTTCGTCCGCCACGGGCTGTTCCGCAACTTCTACGATCCGTACGAGCGCGAGTGGCGCAACGGCAACTCGCGCTGGGACCTGTTGGACATGATGCGGGTGCTGCACGCGCTGCGCCCGGACGGCATTGTCTGGCCGCAGCGTGAGGATGGCGCGACCTCGTTCAAGCTCGAGCACCTGGCCACGGCCAACAACGTCCGCCAGGGCGATGCGCATGAAGCGTTGTCCGACGTCTACGCGACGATCGGTCTGGCGAAGCTGTTCAAGCAGGCCCAGCCGCGCCTGTGGGACTACGCGCTGAAGCTGCGCGACAAGCGGTTCGTCGGCAGCCTGCTGGATGTGGACGCGATGCAGCCGGTACTGCACATCTCGATGCGCTACCCGGCCCAGCGCATGTGCGCCGCGCCGGTGCTGCCACTGGCGCGCCATCCCTTCATCAACAACCGCATCATCGCGCTCGACCTGGACGGCGATATCGAGCCGCTGCTCGAGCTGCCCCCGGAAACCATCGCCGCGCGCCTGTACACCCGTGCCGCCGACATGGCCGAAGGCGAGCAGCGCGTGCCGCTCAAGGAAGTGCACCTCAACAAGGTGCCGGCGCTGGTCGCCTGGAACCACCTGCGCCCGGCCGACCATGCCCGCCTGGGCATCGACCCGGCCGCGATCGAGGCCAAGGCCGAGCGTCTGCGCCAGATCGGCCCCGCGCTGGCCGAGAAGGTCCGCCAGGTGTACTCGGGCGAGCGCACGCTGGCCCCCAGCGATGTGGACGCCTCCCTGTACGACGGCTTCCTCGCCGACGGCGACAAATCCCTGATGTCGCGCATCCGCACCAGCCCGCCCGCGGAACTGGCCAGCTTCGCCGAGCGCCTGCGCGACCCGCGCATGCCCGAGCTGTTGTTCCGCTACCGCGCCCGCAACCACCTCGACACCCTGGACACCACCGAGCGCTCACGCTGGAACGACTATCGTCGCCAGCGCCTGCTCGGCGATGCGTCGCTGGGCGAACAGACCCTGCCGCAGTTCACCGCGCAGCTGGACGCACTGGCCGCGGAGCACGCCGACGATGCCGGCAAGCTCGCCCTGCTGCAGCACCTGCGCGACTGGGGCACCCACCTGCAGAGCAGCCTATGAGCACGTATTTCAGCCCGGCCACCTTCACCTTCCTGCGTGGCCTGGCCCGCAACAACGACAAGACCTGGTTCAACGAGCACAAGCCGAAGTACGAAGAGCACGTCCGCCAGCCGTTCCTGCGCCTGATCACCGATCTGCAGCCGGACCTGGCCGCGGTCAGCGAGCACTTCCGTGCCGATCCGCGCACCGTGGGCGGTTCGCTGTTCCGCATCTACCGCGATGCGCGCTTCTCCAACGACAAGTCGCCCTACAAGAGCTGGCAGGGCGCACGCCTGTTCCATGAGCGGCGCAAGCAGGTGCCGGCGCCGTCGTTCTACATCCACCTGCAGCCGGGCGAGAGCTTCGTCGGCGCCGGCCTGTGGCATCCCGAGCCGGCCACGCAGCGCAAGGTGCGGCATTTCATCGTCGACAACCCGGGCAGCTGGAAGGCCGCCGCGCATTCGCCGGTGCTGCGGAAGAAGTTTGATTTCGAGGAAAGCGAGAAGCTGGTGCGCGCCCCGCGCGGATTCGAACCGGATTTCGAGTTCATCGACGATCTCAAGCACCGTAACTGGGTGTTCTGGCGCTCACTGGACGACGCCACGATGACCGGGCCGCGACTGCGCCAGACGATCGCAGCCGATCTGGTGACGCTGGCCCCGTTCGTGGATTACCTGTGTGCGGCGCTGGACCTGGAATTCTGAGCTTCACGTGCGCTGACGCCGGCTGCGGCAAGCTGGGCGCCAACACTGCAAGGCAGATCCGATGAAAAAACTGCTCTGGCTGACGGTCGTCCTGCTGGTGGTGCTGGCGGGCATCGTGTTCAGCGGCCCCTATGTGACGGTGCATGGCCTCAGCCGCGCGATCGAACAGCGCGATACCGCCAAGCTCGACCGCTACGTGGACTTCCCGATGCTGCGCGCCAACCTGCGCGCGCAGCTGAGCGACTACGTGGTGCGCCGCGCCGGGCCGGACCTGCAGTCCAGCCTGTTCGGTGCGCTGCTGCTCTCGGCCGGTGACCGCCTCAGCGCGACCGCGGTGGATGCGCTGGTGACCCCGACCGGCATCGGCGCCCTGCTCGAGGGCCATACCCTGTGGAAGCGCGCCAGCAACGACCTGGACAGCCCCAGCAACGATGCCTACGCGGCGCCACGACCGGCGCGGCCGCTGAACGGTGCCACCCATCGTTTCGAGTCGCTGTCGCGCTTTACCGCCACCACCCATACCCCGCAGGGCGCGCCGGTGGTGTTCGTCCTGCAGCGCTCGGGCCTGCGCTGGCGCCTGGTCGACATCCGGCTGCCATTGAATCCCGAGACCACCGCCCCGTCGGCCCTGCCGATCCGGTAGGTACCCACCGTTGGTGGGTACATCGGCGCCACCGTTGGTCGGTACATGGACCCACGCACCTCCGGGCGGCGCATCAACCGTCGTTGGCTACACCATGCGGCACATGCCCGGCCGCCACGCTCTGGTGCTGCAGCGCGCTGTCGATGTTGTGCTGGGAATCGTCGAAGAAAATGTCCGCGCCGAAGGCTTCCAGGAACGGCCCCTTGTGGCGGCCGCCGAGGAACAGCGCTTCATCCAGGCGCACGCCCCATTCGCGCAGGGTGCGGATCACGCGCTCGTGCGCCGGCGCCGAGCGCGCGGTCACCAGCGCGGTGCGGATCGGCGCATCCTCGCCCGAGGGGAACACGGCCTGCAGGGTGTGCAGGGCCGACAGGAAATTGCGGAACGGGCCACCGCTGAGCGGCTCGCGGGCGTTCTCGCGCTCGTGGCGCCCGAAGGCTTCCACGCCCTGCTCGCGCGAAATGCGCTCGCTCTCGTCACCAAAGATCACCGCATCACCATCGAAGGCGATGCGCAGCTGGCCCAGCGGACGGCCGAGATCGACCTGTTCGGCCGCGGCGATGGTCTCGCCCGGTGGCTTGGGCAGGATGGTCGCGGCGGCAATGCCGTGCAGCAGCGCGCGGCGCACCGACTCCGGGTTGGCCGACAGGAACAGATCCGTGCCGAACGGCTTCACATACGGCCAGGTCGGCTCGCCCGCGGTGAACGTCGCGCGGATGATGCCCAGGTCGTAGTGCTGGATCGAATTGAAGATGCGCAGGCCGGTATCGGCCGAATTGCGCGAGAGCAGGATCACTTCCACCCGCGGCTGTTCCGGCGACTGGCCCTGGTTGAGCGCGAGCAGCTTGCGCACCACCGGGAAGGCCACGCCGGGGCGCAGCACATCGTCTTCGTGCTTGCGCTGGTACTCGGCATAGGCATCGACGCCTTCGGCCTCGAACAGCGCGTGGCCCTCTTCCAGATCGAACAGGGCCCGCGAAGTCACGGCAACGGTCAGCAAGCGGGGGGTGTTGTCGCCCATGGCAATCAGCAATCCAATGCGGCCGCAGCGGCCGGCCAGCCATTCTCCCACAGAGCATGGCCACCACGGCCGTGCCCGGTCAGAACATGAACTGCTCGCTCAGGATCCGGTCTTCCAGATTGTGCTCCGGGTCGAACAGCATGGTGACGCGGCGCTCGCGCGATTCGCGGATGGTCACTTCCACCACATCGCGGGTTTCATGCGAATCGGCGGTGACACTGACCGGGCGCTTGTAGGGGTCGAGCACGCGGAACCGCACTTCGGTGTCGGCCTTGAGGATCGCCCCGCGCCAGCGGCGCGGACGGTACGGGGCCAACGGGGTCAGCGCGATGGTGTGCGAGCCCAGCGGCAGGATCGGGCCGTGTGCGGAGTAGTTGTAGGCGGTGCTGCCGGCCGGGGTGGCGACGAGCACGCCGTCACCGATCAGCTCGGCCACGCGTTCCTGTCCATTGAGGTCGATGCCGATGTGCGCGGCCTGGCGGGTCTGGCGCAACAGCGAGACGTCGTTGTAGGCCAGCGAGCCGGTGGTCGTGCCGGATTCGGTCAGCGCCAGCATCTCCAGCGGGCGCAGGTTGGCCGGCTCGGCCGCGGCCAGGCGTGCCGGCAGGTCGTCATCACGGAACTGGTTCATCAGGAACCCCACCGTGCCCAGCTTCATCCCGAACACCGGTTTGCCCAGCGCGCCATAGCGATGCAGCGCCTGCAGCAGGAAGCCATCGCCACCCAACGGGCACAGCACTTCGGCCTGCTCGGGCGTGTAGTCGCCATAGCGGGCCCGCATCTGTGCCAGGGCAAGCTGCGCCGCTTCGGTGGAACTGGCCAGGAAGGCGATACGGGGGGAAGCGCTCATCAAACATCCGGTGGGGCGGGTTGGCCAGAGCATACCCGCCACGTCCCCGGTAGGCCACGACCGTTGGTCGTGGCGTGGGGCGCCGGTCATGTCGGCGTCCGCACCGACCAACGGTCGGTGGCTACCGGATGCCGGCAGCCGACATGCAGGGAACCGAAATGAAAAAACGGCCCCGCCGAAGCGGAGCCGTGTGTTTCTCATGCAATGCAGTTACCAGCCCCCCCATCCCTCTGGAGCAGAGCCCCCCTGAGTCAGGGGGGCGCGCCGAAGGCGCGGGGGTCTGGAGGCATCGTTTGCATGGGGCCCACGGTTTGCAAAGCAAACCGTGGGGCGTCAGCGCGAATGCGCTTACGCACCATGCGAGGCCAGCTGACCCAGGCGCTGGACCGCGACCGAGACGGTCGGGTAGTCCAGGGTCTTCTGCTCGGCCAGCTCGGCCAGCATCGCCAGGGTGAAGCGCAGGCTGCTGTCGTCGCGGCCCATCCAGGCGGCGACCTTGGCTTCGGCGCTGCTGCCCTTCATCGACAGGACCTGGGCAGCCAGGTTGCGATGGTGGGCGGCCAGCTCGTCGCGCAGCACGCCACGGGCCACGGCGTGCCAGCGGCCGTTGACCTCCAGCGCGTCGATCTGCTCGAACAGCCACGGCAGCTGCAGGGCGTCGCCCAGGCGGAAGTGGACCTTGGAGACGTCCACCGGCTTGAGCTTGCGGGTCCGGGCCAGCTCGATGATGTCGAACGCCGGCTCCAGGAACTGCAGTTCCGAGAGCTGCTGCGACAACGCCGGCGGCAGGCCCTTGTCCTTCCACTCCTGCACGCTCGCCTCGTAAGCCGGGCGCTGCGAATCGGGCAGCACGCCGGAGGCCACGCGGATATCGTTGAAGGCGGCCTGGTAACGGTTGACCGCTTCGGTGATGCCCGGCATGGCGCCCGGGCGCGACAGCAGCCAGCGCACGAACGAGCGCTGCAGCTTCCAGATCACTTCCAGCGCGTCGATCTGCACCGACTCCGGCAGCGTGCCGTCGAGGGCGTCGATCTGTGCCCACAGGGCGCGTGCGTCCAGCGTTTCACGGCTGATCGTGTACGCCTTGGCGACCTCGGCGACGGTGCGGCCGGTGTCTTCCTGCATGCGCATCAGGAAGGTGGCGCCCATGCGGTTGATGGTCTGGTTGGTCACGGCCGTGGCGATGATTTCGCGCTTCAGGCGGTGACGCTCCATCGCATCGGCGTACTTCTTCTGCAGCGGCGTCGGGAAGTAGCGCTGCAGTTCCTTGGACAGGTACGGATCTTCCGGAATGTCCGACTCGAGCAGCTGCTGGAAGGCCACCAGCTTGGAGTAGGACAACAGCACCGAGAGTTCCGGACGGGTCAGGCCCTGGCCACGCGCCTTGCGTGCGGACAGTTCCGCATCCGAGGGCAGGTACTCGATCTGGCGGTCCAGCAGGCCCTGCTGTTCCAGCGTGCGGATGAAGTGCTGCTTGGACCCCAGGCGCTTGACCGCCATGCGTTCCATCAGGCTCAGCGCCTGGTTCTGACGGTAGTTGTCCATCAGCACCAGCGCGGCCACTTCGTCGGTCATCGAGGCGAGCAGCTTGTTGCGCTGTTCGACGGTCAACTTCTTGGCCCGCACCACGTCATTGAGCAGGATCTTGATGTTGACTTCGTGATCGGAGGTGTCCACACCGGCCGAGTTGTCGATGAAGTCGGTGTTGAGCAGCACGCCGGCCTGGGCGGCTTCGATGCGGCCCAGCTGGGTCATGCCCAGGTTGCCGCCCTCGCCCACCACCTTGCAGCGCAGCTCGCCGCCATTGACGCGCAGCGCGTTGTTGGCGCGATCGCCGACATCGCTGTGCTGCTCGCTGGCCGCCTTGACGTAGGTGCCGATGCCGCCGTTCCACAGCAGGTCCACCGGCGACTTCAGGATCGCGCTCATCAGGTCGTTCGGGGTCATCGACTTGATGCCCTCGTCCAGGCCGAGTACCTCACGGACCTGCGGGGTGATCTCGATCGACTTCAGCGTACGCGGGTACACGCCGCCGCCCTTGCTGATCAGCTTGGCATCGTAATCGGCCCAGCTGGAACGCGGCACGGTGAACAGACGCTCGCGCTCGACGAAGGTCGTGGCGGCATCCGGGTTCGGGTCCAGGAAGATGTGGCGGTGATCGAACGCAGCGACCAGGCGGATGTGGCGCGACAGCAGCATGCCGTTGCCGAACACGTCGCCGGACATGTCGCCCACGCCGACCGCGGTGAAATCCTGGCTCTGGCTGTCACGGCCCAGCGCACGGAAGTGGCGCTTGACCGACTCCCACGCACCGCGTGCGGTGATGCCCATGCCCTTGTGGTCGTAACCGACCGAGCCACCGGAGGCGAACGCGTCGCCCATCCAGAAGCCGTGCGCCACGGCCAGGCCGTTGGCGATGTCGGAGAAGGTCGCGGTGCCCTTGTCGGCCGCCACCACCAGGTACGGGTCGTCCATGTCGTGGCGGACCACGTCCACCGGCGGCACGATCTTGTTGTTGACGATGTTGTCGGTGATGTCCAGCAGGCCCTGGATGAACAGCTTGTAGCAGGCCACGCCGTTGGCGAACACCGCATCACGGTCGCCGTTGACCGGCGGCATCTTGGCGAAGAAGCCACCCTTCGCGCCGACCGGCACGATCACGGTGTTCTTGACCATCTGTGCCTTGACCAGGCCCAGCACCTCGGTACGGAAGTCTTCGCGACGGTCCGACCAGCGCAGGCCGCCACGGGCGACGGCACCGAAGCGCAGGTGAGTACCTTCCACGCGCGGGCCGTACACGAAGATCTCGCGGTACGGGCGCGGCTTGGGCAGGTCCGGCACCAGCGCCGAATCGAACTTGAAGCTGATGACGTGGCCCGGACGGCCCTCGGCATCGGTCTGGTAGTAGCTGGTGCGCAGGGTCGCATCGATCACGCCCATGAAGCTGCGCAGGATGCGGTCCTCATCGAGGCTGGACACGCGGTCCATCAGCTTCAGCAGCGCATCGCGCGCGGCATCCATCTGCACGGTGCGGTCGCCCTTGCGCGCATCGACCACGGTCTTGAGCACTTTAAGGGTGGCTTCGTCACCGCCGGCGAGCACGGTCAGGTGCGAACGCAGCTGGGCCTGGCCCTCGGCGATCGCGTCCTTGCTCTCGTGGCCGGTGGCCGGATCGAAGCGGGCTTCGAACAGCTCCACCAGCAGGCGGGCCAGCAGCGGGTAACGGGTGAAGGTACCTTCCACGTAGGCCTGCGAGAACGGCACGCCGGTCTGCAGCAGGTACTTGCAGTAGCCACGCAGCATCGCGACCTGGCGCCAGTGCAGGCCGGCGGCGAGCACGAGGCGGTTGAAGCCGTCGTTCTCGGCATCGCCGTGCCACACGCGGGCGAAGGTTTCACCGAAGGCGGCATCGACGCTCGGCGCATCGATCGCACCGGCCACCGATTCCACTTCGAAGTCCTGCACGTACACCGGGGCGTTGTCGACCGTCAGGCGGTACGGACGCTCGGAGATCACGCGCAGGCCCATGTTTTCCATCATCGGCAGCGCGTCCGACAACGGAATGTCGTCCAGCTGGCGATACAGCTTCAGGCGCAGGCCATCGCCTTCTTCGCGATGCACGGCCTGCAGGCTCAGGCGCAGATCATCCGGACCGGTCAGCGCATCCAGCTGGCTGACGTCGTTGGCGGCGATCTCGGTGCTGGAGTCTTCGATGTAACCGGCCGGCAGCGCCTTGCCGATACGCGCGGCGATGCGCAGGCCTTCGCCTTCACCGTGGCGGGCGACCAGCGCTTCGCGCAGATCGTCCTGCCAGTTGCGCAGCACCTGGGCGAGCTTCTGCTCCAGTTCGCTGGTGTCCACTTCCAGGGTCTGGCCTGCCTTCGGACGCACGATCAGGTGCACCTGGGCCAGCGGCGACTCACCGAGCACCACCGAGCTGTCCACGTACTCGCCCTGCAGGGCGTCCTTGAGCATCGCTTCGATGCGCAGGCGCACATCGGTGTTGAAACGTTCGCGCGGCAGGTACACCAGCGCGGAGATGAAACGGCTGTACTTGTCGCGGCGCAGGAACAGGCGGCTGCGCACGCGCTCCTGCAGGCCCAGCACGCCCATGGCGGTGCGGAACAGTTCGTCCTCGCTGGACTGGAACAGTTCTTCGCGCGGCAGGGTTTCCAGGATGTGGCGCAGCGCCTTGCCGCTGTGGCTGCTCGGCGCCAGGCCGGACTTGCTCATCACGTATTCGTGGCGCTGGCGCACCAGCGGGATTTCCCACGGGCGGCGGTTGTAGGCGCTGGAGGTGAACAGGCCCAGGAAGCGCTGCTCGCCGATGATCTTGCCCTTGGCGTCGAATTCCAGCACGCCGATGTAATCCATGTAACCGGAGCGATGCACGCGCGAACGGGCATTGGTCTTGGTCAGGATCAGCGCGTCCTTCAGGCCGGTGGTGGCATTGAGACCCTGCGCGGCGAGCGTCTTGACCGGGCGTGCAGCGGACTTGTCCTGCCCGCGCATCAGGCCCAGGCCGGTGTCGTTGAGCGGCGCCAGCACGTCTTCCTTGCCCTGCTTCTCCACGCGGTATTCGCGGTAGCCGAAGAAGGTGAAGTGGTTGTCGGCGGCCCAGCGCAGGAACTCCTGTGCTTCGGCGCGCGACGCGGCATCGACCGGCAGCTGGCGGCTGCCCAGGTCGTCGGCCAGGCTCTGCGCCTTGGCACGCATCGCGTCCCAATCGCGGACGATGGCACGCACCTCGTCCAGCGCCTTGATGATCGCCTTCTCGACGTCGGCCATGGCCTCGGCTGGCTGGCGGTCGATCTCCAGCAGCATCACCGATTCGGCGGTGCCGTCGCTGACACCAGTCAGCTTGCCGGCCTTGTCACGCGCGAAACGGATCACCGGGTGACCCAGCACGTGCACGCCGACGCCATGCTCGGCCAGCGACATCGTGACGGTGTCCACCAGGAACGGCATATCGTCGTTGACGATCTGCAGCACCGTATGCGGCGACTCCCACCCGTTGCTCTTCAGCGTCGGGTTGAACACGCGGACGTTGGCCTTGCCGGACTTGCGCACACGCGCGAATTCCAGCGTGTCCGCTGCCAGTGCGGCCCACTCCTCCGCGCTGTGGTGCGGGAACTCGTCCGCCTCCATGCGCTTGTAGAAATCGGCGGCAAAAGCCACTGCCTCGGCCTGCCCGGCCGACGGGTAGCGCTTGCGCAAGGCCGTGTACACCGGCTCCAGCGAGAAGCCCACTGGCGAAACAGTCTGCGTATCGGCTGGTTTGGATTTGTTTTTCACGGTCTTGGCTGCTGGTTTTTGCGGTTTCATGACGGAGCGGTGCGTGATGCTCAGTTGGGAAAATGAAATTGTAGGCCTACCGCACAGAAATACCTTGCTGCAGGACGGAATAAGATCATTCGGGTTGGGTGGCGTTTACATCGGTGGTGTCAATTCGGCCGGGTACGGACATGGGCATCGGGATGTGCCATGGCGCAGCGACGGCCGCTTCCATTGCAACGTGACGTCGGGTATCAAACGCTGCGGAAAAACAAGGCTTCTACAATTCTGAACTGGACGGTATAGTCCACCGCGTGACTCCCCCACACCCCGCCGCCAGCACCCTGGACGCGCGCGATCACCGCGTGTTCGATGCCGTGCGCGAACTGCTGGCCAGCCAGGGCATGCAATTGAGCATGGATGCGGTGGCCCAGCACGCGGGCTGCTCCAAGCAGACGCTTTACAGCCGCTACGGCAGCAAGCAGGAACTGCTCAGGCGGGTGATGCAGCGGCATGTCTGCCGCGCCACCGCCGGGCTGCGCTCACTCGACGGTGATGACCTGCGTGGCAGCCTGCTGCAGTTCGCCAATGACTACCTGGACCACTTCAATCAACCGCACGTGGTCCAGGCCCGGCGGCTGATCGCAACCGAATCCAGCCAGTTCCCCCAGGAAGCCCGTACCCTTTACCAGGACGGCGCCGGGGCCCTGGCGCTTCATGTTTCTGAATGGCTGGCAACACGGGCCGCCCAGGGCCAATTGAGGCATGACGACCCGCACTTCATGGCTGAACTGCTATTGAGCATGATCGCCGGATTGGATTTCGAGAAACAACGTTTCCACATCCCCCACCGCGATGACGCCGCCGTGCGCCGCCGCTGGGCAGAATTCTCCGTCGACAGCTTCCTGCGCGCCTTCGCTGCGCCCGAAGCCGCCACGGCTTCGCATTCAAACCAACACCGGAGCTTCTCCTGATGATCGCCCCACTCCGCACCCTTGCCCTGACGTGCGCAGTCGCCTTTGCGTTGACCGCCTGCAAGAAGGAAGAGCAGCAGGCCCCGCCGCCGCCGGAGGTGGGCGTGATCGAGGCCAAGCCGCAGACCCTGCCGCTGCAGCGCGAGCTGGTCGGCCGCCTGTCGCCGTTCCGCAGCGCCGACGTGCGTGCCCGCGTCCCGGGCGTGCTGCTCAAGCGCGTGTATCAGGAAGGCTCGGACGTGAAGGAAGGCCAGGTGCTGTTCCTGATCGACCCGGCACCGCTGCGCGCTGCACTGAATGCCTCGCAGGCCGAACTGGCCTCGGCCCAGGCCACCGCCGCCAATGCCAAGGCCGCTGCCAACCGCGCCCGCTCGCTGGCGCCGCAGGCCTACGTCTCCAAGTCCGACCTGGATGCGGCCGAAGCCACCGAGCGCACCGCGGCTGCCGCCGTGCAGCAGGCCCAGGCCTCGCTGGCCAGCGCGCGGATCAACCTCGGGTATGCCGAAGTGCGCTCGCCGATCAGCGGCCGCGCCGGCAAGCAGCAGGTCACCGAAGGCGCGCTGGTCGGCCAGGGTGATGTGACCCTGCTGACCACCGTGGACCAGCTCGACCCGCTGTACGTGAACTTCTCGATGAGCGTGGATGAGCTGACCCAGATGCGCGCGGCCCAGGCCAAGGGCGCACTGGCCCTGAGCGGGGACGGCAAGTCCACCGTGCAGGTGAAGCTGGCCGACGGCACGGTCTACGACCAGCCGGGCACGCTGGACTTCTCCTCGACCACGGTCGATCCGGCCACCGGCGCGGTCTCGCTGCGCGCGGTGCTGCCGAACCCGCAGCAGATCCTGCTGCCGGGCGCCTTCGTCAGCTTCCAGGCGACCCTGGGTGAGCGCAACAACGCCTACCTGGTGCCGCTGCAGGCGCTGCAGCGCGACACCACCGGCGGCTATGTGCTGGTCGTGGGCAAGGACGGCAAGGTCATCCGCAAGAACGTGAAGAGTGAAGGCCAGCAGGGCAGCAACTGGCTGGTCAGTGGCGGGCTGGATGCCGGCGACCAGGTCATCGTGGCCGGCGTGCAGAAGGTCAAGGAAGGCGAGCCGGCCAAGGCCGCCCCGTGGAACCCGGCCGCCGGCAACGGCAATGGCCAGGCGCCGGCGGGTGCTGCTCCGGCAGGGGCCGCTCCGGCGGCTGCCGCCAAGCCCGATGCCGCTGCCGCCCCGGCCGATGCCGCCGCCGACACGTCCGACGCCGCTCCGGCTGCCGAACCGAACAAGCAATAACGGGAATCCTCCGTCATGCCTAAATTTTTCATTGAACACCCGGTATTCGCCTGGGTGGTCGCGATCCTGATCTCGCTTGCAGGCGTGATCTCGATCCTGGGTCTGGGCGTGGAGTCCTACCCGAGCATCGCACCTCCCCAGGT
The DNA here is from genome assembly GCF_039673645.1 of Stenotrophomonas sp. TWI700. Lineage (NCBI taxonomy): Bacteria > Pseudomonadati > Pseudomonadota > Gammaproteobacteria > Lysobacterales > Lysobacteraceae > Stenotrophomonas > Stenotrophomonas sp. TWI700. The sequence goes on from NZ_JBDJMB010000039.1 coordinate 21,879, forward strand.
GACGGTGAGCGCCACCTACCCCGGCGCCAGCGCCGACACCGCCGAAAAGTCGGTCACCCAGGTGATCGAGCAGCAGCTGACCGGTATCGATCACCTGCTGTACTTCAGCTCCTCCTCGGCCTCCAACGGCCGCGTCACCATCACCCTGACCTTCGAGACCGGCACCGATGCCGATATCGCCCAGGTCCAGGTGCAGAACAAGGTCTCGCTGGCGACCCCTCGCCTGCCGACCGAAGTGACCCAGCAGGGTGTGGTGGTGGCCAAGGCCAACGCCGGCTTCCTGATGGTGGTGGCCCTGCAGTCCGACAGCGCGTCGATCGACCGCGATGCCCTCAACGACATCGTCGGTTCGCGCGTGCTCGACCAGATCTCGCGCATTCCCGGCGTGGGCAGCACCCAGCAGTTCGGTTCCGAGTACGCCATGAACATCTGGCTCAACCCGGAGAAGATGCAGGGTTACGGGCTGTCGGCCACGCAAGTGCTGGCCGCGATCAAGGACCAGAACGTGCAGTTCGCGGCCGGTTCGCTGGGCTCGGATCCCTCGCCGGAAGGACATTACTTCACCGCGACGGTCTCGGCCGAGGGCCGCTTCAGTTCCCCGGAAGAGTTCGAGAACATCATCCTGCGCGCCAACACCGACGGCTCGCGCGTGCTGCTCAAGGACATCGCCCGCATCGCCTTCGGTGCGAACAACTACGGCTTTGACACCCAGTACAACGGCAAGCCGACCGGTGCCTTCGCGATCCAGCTGCTGCCGGGTGCCAACGCCCTGAACGTGGCCAACGCGGTCACTGCCAAGATGGACGAGCTGTCGCCGAGCTTCCCGGCCGGTGTCAGCTGGTTCTCGCCGTACGACAGCACCACCTTCGTGAAGATCTCGATCGAGGAAGTGGTCAAGACCCTGATCGAAGCGGTCGCGCTGGTCTTCCTGGTGATGCTGATCTTCCTGCAGAACTTCCGCGCCACGCTGATCCCGACCCTGGTCATCCCGGTCGCGCTGCTGGGTACGTTCCTGGGCATGAGCATCATCGGCTTCACCATCAACCAGCTGACGCTGTTTGCGATGGTGCTGGCGATCGGCATCGTGGTCGATGACGCCATCGTGGTCATCGAGAACGTCGAACGCATCATGACCGAGGAGAAGCTGCCGCCCAAGGCCGCCACCCAGAAGGCCATGACCCAGATCACCGGTGCGGTGGTCGCGATCACGGTCGTGCTGGCCGCGGTGTTCATTCCGTCGGCCCTGCAGGGCGGCGCCGCCGGTGAGATCTACAAGCAGTTCGCGCTGACCATCGCCATCGCGATGGCCTTCTCGGCGTTCCTGGCACTGGGCTTCACCCCGGCGCTGTGCGCGACGTTCCTCAAGCCGACGCACAACGATAAGCCGAACATCGTCTACCGCACCTTCAACAAGTACTACGACAAGGTCAGCAACACCTACGTGGGCCACATCACCTCGGCGGTGAAGCACGCCCCGCGCTGGATGATCCTGTTTGTGGTACTGACAGCGCTGTGCGGTTTCCTGTTCACGCGCATGCCGGGCAGCTTCCTGCCGGAAGAAGACCAAGGCTATGCGCTGGCGATCGTTCAGCTGCCGCCGGGCTCGACCAAGTCGCAGACCAACCACGCGTTCGCCCAGATGCGCGGCATCCTGGAAAAGCAGGATGGCTTCGAAGGCATGCTGCAGGTGGCCGGTTTCAGCTTCGTCGGTTCGGGTGAAAACGTGGGCATGGGCTTCATCCGCCTCAAGCCCTGGGCGGACCGCGACATCACGGTGCCCGAGTTCATCAACAACATGAACGGCGCGTTCTTCGGCATCAAGGAGGCGCAGATCTTCGTGGTCAACCTGCCCACCGTGCAGGGCCTGGGCCAGTTCGGCGGCTTCGACATGTGGCTGCAGGACCGTGGCGGCGTGGGCTATGAGCAGCTGACGCAGGCGCGCAACATCCTGCTCGGCAAGGCCGCGCAGGAAAGCGATCTGCTGACCGGCGTACGCCCGAACGGCCTGGAAAACGCGCCGCAGCTGCAGTTGCACGTGGACCGGGTGCAGGCGCAGACCATGGGCCTGTCGGTCTCGGACGTGTACAGCACCATCCAGCTGATGCTGGCCCCGGTGTACGTCAACGACTTCTTCTATGAAGGCCGCATCAAGCGCGTGACTCTGCAGGCCGATGGCCCGTACCGCACCGGCGCGGAGTCGTTGAACAGCTTCTACACGCCGAGCACGCTGCAGACCAATCCCGACGGCACGCAGGCGATGATTCCGCTGAGCACCGTGGTGAAGTCCGAATGGGTGTCCGCACCGCCGTCGCTGAGCCGCTACAACGGCTACTCGGCGGTCAACATCGTCGGTTCGCAGGCGGCCGGGCGCAGCTCGGGCGAGGCGATGCAGGCGATGGAGCGGATCGTCAACGACGACCTGCCGGCAGGCTTCGGCTACGACTGGTCGGGCATGTCCTACCAGGAAATCCTGGCCGGCAACGCCGCGACCCTGCTGCTGGTGCTGTCCATCGTGGTGGTGTTCCTCTGCCTGGCCGCGCTGTATGAAAGCTGGTCGATCCCGGTGGCGGTGCTGCTGGTGGTGCCGCTCGGCGTTCTCGGCGCGCTGGCCTTCTCGCTGGCACGTGGCCTGCCGAACGATCTGTACTTCAAGATCGGTCTGATCACGGTGATCGGCCTGGCCGCGAAGAACGCGATCCTGATCGTGGAGTTCGCGGTGGAACAGCGGGCCGCGGGCAAGAACCTGCGCGAAGCGACCATCGAAGCCTCGCGCCTGCGCTTCCGTCCGATCCTGATGACCTCCTTCGCCTTCATCATGGGCGTGGTGCCGATGGCCATCTCCACCGGTGCCGGCGCCAACGCGCGTCACGCGATCGGTACCGGCGTGATCGGCGGCATGGTGTTCGCCACCTTCCTGGGTCTGCTGATGATCCCGGTGTTCTTCGTAGTGGTCCGCCGCATGCTGGGTGACAAGCTGAACGAACCGTCCAAGGAGTTCCTGGAGCGCCAGGGCGAAGCCAACACGTCCCACCGTCCGGATCGTTGATGCACAGGGGCAGCCACAGCTGCCCCACCCTGCCAGGTGACCACCGTGGGTGGTCACGCTGATCGGTAGGTGACCCCCGTGGGTGGTTACTGATAGGTAGGTGACCACCGTTGGTGGTCACACTGAAATGCAAAAGCCCCGGCGCGAGCCGGGGCTTTTTTGTGTGCCGTGCAAGAAGGGTAGAGCCACACCATGCGTGGCTCAGGCGATGCACGCGCGCCTGGGACGCCGGTAGTGGGGGGCGCGGGGGCGCGCCGCCCCAAGCACCCCCCCCCAAGGGCGCCCGAGATGCGGCCCCCAGCCGCCCC
>NZ_JBDJMB010000040.1:0-25063 GCF_039673645.1 Stenotrophomonas sp. TWI700
CCCTTCCCCCAATCGGTCCCGCCCCCAAAACGAAAACGCCGGGCAAAGCCCGGCGAATGCGTACCCCGTCTGGTGGAGAGGCCCCCTTCTGTTAAGGGGGCCGCGCCGACGGCGCGGGGGATAGGAGGAATCGTCGGGCCCCAAGGTTTGCTGCGCAAACCTTGGGCAATTCACCTTAGGCGGTCAGAACTGACCGCCAAAGGTGAATTGCAGGCGCTCGACCTCGTCGCCATCTTCCTTCTTGAGCGGGAAGGCGTAGCTGATCGAGATCGGGCCGACCGGGGCGCGCCACAGCAGGGCCACACCGGTGGACACGCGCAGTTCGTTGGCCTTGAAGTTGTCCACGCCGGTGTAGACGTTGCCGAAGTCCACGAAGGCCGAGATGCGGGCCGACGGGCTGTCGAACAGGCGCGGGAAGTAGGCTTCGACCGAACCGACGGTCTTCAGCGAGCCACCCAGCGGCTGGCCGCGGTTGTAGCTCAGGGTCGGTTCCGAACGCGGGCCGAGGGTGTTGTCCTCGAAACCACGTACCGAGTTGGTACCACCGGCGTAGAAGTTCTCGTAGAACGGCAGGCCCGTCGCGGTGACCACGCGGGTGCTGCCATCCGGGTTGGTGATCACGCGGGTGGTGTCATTGCCGTAGCTGTCGCCGTAGCCGACTTCGGCGCGGGTGTTGATGACCAGCTGCGGGATGATCGGCCAGTACTTGGAGAACTGGTAGTTCAGCTTGTAGTACTCGACGGTCGAACCCGGCAGCGTGGTTTCCAGGCCGACGCGCTGGTAGGTACCGCGGGTCGGCATGAAGTAGTCGTTGCGGGTATCGCGCGCCCAGCCCAGCTCGGTGCGCCACGAATGGAACGTGCGCTGGCCGATGGCGTCGATGTAATCGATGATGGCCTGCGGGGTCGAGCCCTGGTAGGTGGTGATCTGGTTGCTGTCGATGCCCACCATCAGCGAGACGGTGTCGTTCTCGGTGATCGGCACGCCGAACACCACCTGCGCGGCACCGTTGGTGCTGTTGTACTGCGCGGTGTTGAAGTCGGAGTAATCCAGTTCGCGCCAGGACAGGTTGTAGCCCAGCGAGACGCCGTCATCGGTGAAGTACGGGTTGGTGTAGGAGAAGCCGTAACGCTGCAGGTAGCTGCTGCGCGACGCTTCGACCGACACGCGGTTGCCGCCGCCGAGGAAGTTGTTCTGCGACAGCTGCACCGAGGTGGTCATGCCGTAGGACTGCGAGTAGCCCAGGCCGAACACGAAGCTGCCCGAGGTGGTTTCCTTGACGTTGTAGACCACGTCGACCTGGTCGTTGCTGCCGGTGACCGGCGGCGTTTCCACGTCCACCGACTCGAAGTAGCCCAGGCGCTGCAGGCGGATCTTGGAACGGTCGATCGCGGCCTGCGAGTACCAGCTGTTCTCGAACTGGCGCATTTCACGACGCAGCACTTCGTCCGAGGTGCGGGTGTTGCCCTTGAAAGTGATGCGGCGCACCGCCACGCGCGGGCCGGGAACGACCTGCATGTTGATGGCCACCGTGCGGTCGGCACGGTTGCTGGTCGGGATCGGGTTCACCTTGGCGAACGCGTAGCCGATGTTGGACAGCGAATTGGTGATCTGGTCCGAGCTGAATTCCAGCAGCGCACGCGAGAACGTGTCGCCGGACTTCTGGATCACCATGCGCTCGACATCTTCCTGCGGGAGGATGGTGTCGCCGGTGACCTTGATCTCGGAGATCTTGTACTGCTCACCCTCGGTCACGCCGGCGGTGATGAACATGTCGCGCTTGTCGGGACTGATCGAGACCTGGGTGGAGTCGATGCTGAAATCCACGTAGCCGCGGTCCAGGTACCAGCCGTTGAGCTTTTCGAGGTCGCCGGACAGCTTTTCCTTGGAGTACTGGTCATCGCGGCGGTACCACGAGGCCCAGTTGTGCTCCTTGGATTCCCAGGTTTCCAGGATGTCCTTGGCCGGGAACTTCTCGGTGCCGACCAGGTTGACGTGCTGGATCTTGGCGGCCTTGCCTTCCTTGATCGCGATGGCGATGTCGACGCGGTTACGGTCCAGCGGGCTCACCGTCGGGGTGATGTCCACGTTGTACTTGCCACGGTCGTTGTACTGGCGGCGAAGTTCCTGCGTCACGCGGTCCAGGCTCAGGCGATCGAAGGTGCCGCCCTCGGTCAGGCCGATGTCGCTCAGGCCCTTGAGCAGCTGGTCGCTCTTGATGTCCTTGTTGCCGGTGACGGTCAACTTGTTGATCGCCGGGCGTTCCTTGACCGTGACCACGAGGATGTCGCCCTGGCGGTTGAGCTGGACGTCTTCGAAGAAGCCGGTCTTGTACAGCGCACGGATGGTTTCACCGACCTTGTTGTCGGTGATGGTGTCGCCACGTTCCACCGGCAGGTAGGTGAACACGGTACCGGAGGTGATGCGCTGCAGACCATCCACGCGGATGTCGCTGACGGTGAAGGGCTCGGCTGCCTGCGCCAGGGCGGGCGCGCCGAAACCGGCAACGAGTGCGAGGGCCAGCAGGCGGCGATTGGGGAGTCGCGTCATGTCACGTCCGGTTGGAGTCGATTTCAACATTGCGGGATGCCGGCGCATAAGACGACGACAAAAGGAAAAAAGTTCATCGCGGGACCAGGCCGAGGATGTCGTTGTAGAACGCCAATCCCATCAGCCCGGCCAGCAGCGCCAGGCCCACATACTGCCCGGCAGCCATGGCGCGCTCGCTCAGCGGGCTGCCCTTGACCAACTCGATAAGGTAATACAGCAGGTGCCCGCCGTCCAAGATGGGGATGGGCAACAGGTTGATGATGCACAGGCTCAGCGACAGCAGGGCCAGGAAATACAGGAACCAGTCCAGGCCGCGCTTGGCCGAGACATTGGCGACCCGGGCAATGGTGACCGGGCCGGAGATGTTCTGCAGCGAGGCGTTGCCGGTGACGATGCGGCGCATCATGCCCAGCGAATCGCCCGCCATCCGGGCGGTTTCACGCAGGGCCACCGGGACCGCCGCAAACGGCCCGAACTTGAGTTCGGCGTCATACGCCGGGGCATGGCTCTCGGGGAAGCCGATGCCGATCTGCCAGGTGGGCTGGCCGCGGCCGTCCACGCCCTGGCGGGGGGTGATCTCCAGCGCCAGCCGTTCGCCGCCGCGCAGGACGTCGATCATGCCGGGGCCGCCGCGCTGGCCCAGCGCGGCGATCTGCGCCGGGACCTGGTCGGCGCCTTCGATGCGCTGGCCGTCCACGGCCACGATCAGGTCGCCCGGCAGCAGCACGCCCTGAGCGGCCGCCTCGGGCAGGACCTTGTCGACCAGCGCCGGCTGCAGCCAGAACTGCCAGCTCAGCCCGGTCAGCTGGGGAACACGGCGTTCATCGAAGCCGGCCGGCAGCTGCGACAGCGGCAGGGTGCGGGTCCGCACCTGGTCCAGGCCGTCCAGGACCTCGACCTTGGCATCGTGACGGTCCATCGCCGCGGTGGTCAGCGCCATGCTGGCTTCACCGGCGGTGGCCACGCTGCGGCCATCCACCTTGACCACGCGGTCGCCCGGCTGCAGTCCGGCGATCTGGGCCATGCCCGTGGTACGGCCGATGGTGGCCGAATAATCCTGCTTGCCGATCACGAACATCGCCCAGAGCAGGGCGATGCACAGGATCAGGTTGGCGGCCGGACCCGCGGCGACCACCGCGATCCGCTGCCACACGGTCTTGTGGTTGAAGGCCTGGCCGCGCTCGGCCGGGTGTACCTCGACCTCGCGTTCATCGAGCATCTTCACGTAGCCGCCCAGCGGGATGGCGGCGATCGCGAATTCGGTGCCGGCGCGGTTGCGGCGCGACCACAGCGGCTTGCCGAAACCGACAGAGAAGCGCAGCACCTTGATCCCGCAACGGCGGGCGACCCAGTAATGACCGAACTCGTGGAAGGTCACCAGCAGGCCAAGGCTGACGATCATCCACCAGACGGATCCGATGAAATCACCCATGGTGATCAGCACTGTAAGAGGGCGTGTGGGGCATTCAGGCGTGGTCGATGGCGGCTTGGGTGATCTGGCGGGCGCGCTGATCGGCGGTCAGCAGGCCCTCCAGTGTATCGGCGGACTCGGTCGACAGTGTTGACAGAGCGTTAGCGACCAGCGCGGGAATGGCAAGGAAAGCTGCCCGCCCCTGAAGAAACGCTGAAACAGCGACTTCATTGGCCGCATTGAGGATCGCCGGGGCGGTGCCACCGGCGGCCATCGCCTGCCAGGCCAGCGTCAGGCACGGGAAGGCCTCGGTGTCCGGCGCTTCGAAATCCAGCCGGCCCTGGGTCAGCAGATCCAGCCCGCCGACCCCGGATTCGATCCGCTGCGGCCAGCCCAGTCCCACGGCCAGCGTGGTGCGCATGTCCGGCAGGCCCATCTGGGCCAGGGTCGAGCCGTCGACGAATTCGACCAGTGAATGGACCAGGCTCTGCGGGTGGACCAGCACGTCGATGCGCTCGCCGGGGACGCCGAACAGGTGGTGCGCCTCGATGACTTCCAGCCCTTTGTTCATCAACGTCGCCGAATCGACCGAGATCTTCGGGCCCATGGACCACTTCGGGTGGGCCACGGCCTGGGCAGGCGTGACCTGGGCGAGCTGTTCGCGGGTGCGGCCGCGGAACGGCCCCCCGGACGCGGTCAGGATGATCCGGCGGACGCCGGCACCATCCAGGCTCGCATCGCGCGAGCGCAGGCACTGGAAGATCGCGCTGTGCTCGCTGTCGATCGGGATGATCTCGGCCCCGGCGGCGGCGGCCTGGCGCATCAGCAGCTCGCCGGCCAGCACCAGCGATTCCTTGTTGGCCAGCAGGATGCGCTTGCCGGCCGCGGCCGCGGCCAGGGTCGAGGACAGCCCGGCGGCGCCGACGATTGCCGCGACCAGGGTGTCGCAGACATCGCTGGCGGCCAGCTGGTCCAGCGCCGCAGCGCCCGCATGCGCCTGGGTGGCCAGGCCGGCGTCACGCAGGCCATCGCGCAGGGCGGCATACAGCGATGCGTCGGCGATCACCGCGTGGGCCGGGCGGTGCGTGGCGCACAGCGCGACCAGCGCATCGACCTGGCGGCCGGCGGCCAGCACGGTGACCTGGTAACGGTCCGGATGGCGCGCGATCACATCCAGCGCGGATGCGCCGATGGAACCGGTGGCGCCGAACACGGCGACCTGGCGGGGGGCGGAAACGCTGGCCATGATCAGAATCCGAAGATTTCCTTGCCGAGTGCGAACACCGGCAGGGCGGCGAGCACGCCGTCGATGCGATCGAGCACGCCGCCATGGCCCGGGATGATGTGCCCCGAGTCCTTGGCACCGGCGTGGCGCTTGATCAGGCTCTCGTAGAGATCGCCCAGGACCGAAGCGAACACGGTGACCACGGCGGTGATGACCAGCCCCACCAGGTGGCCGCTGTCGATACCGGCCAGCCAGCCGAAGCCCAGCGCCACGATCAAGCCGGCGACCATGCCGCCACCCAGGCCTTCCCAGGTCTTGTTGGGGCTGATGCGCGGGGCCAGCTTGGTGCGGCCGAAGGTACGGCCGGCGAAGTAGGCGCCCGAATCGGCGGCCCAGACCACGGCCAGCGCGGTCAGCAGCCACAGGTGGCCGTTGTCACCGCTGGCATGGATGAGCACCAGCGAGGCCCAGGCCGGGACGATCGCCAGGGTGCCGGCCAGCAGCTTGAGCGCACGCGCCGGGCTGCTCGGGCTGGCGCCGAAGTTGAAAAAGCGCAGCCACAGCAGGGCCAGCAGCCACCACCCGATGCCCACCAGCGCGGCGATCTGGTACAGCACCAGCGAGCCGGCATCGGCCCACACGATCAGCACCATCAGCACCAGGTTCAGCACCAGCAGGATGGTGCGGGCGAGGGTGTCTTCGACGTCGGCCAGCTTCAGCCATTCCCACAGGCCGATCAGGAACACGGCGGCCGCGGCGGCGGCCAGCCATTGGGTCGGCAGCATCAGGATGGCGAGGATGGCGACCGGCGCCATGATCAGCGCGGCGATGACTCGGGTCTTGGTCATGGGGAAGAGGTCTCGGTGGCCAAGGCGGCGATCTGGGCGCTGGTCAGGCCGAAACGGCGTTCACGCGAGGCATAGGCGTCGATCGCCTGCTGCAGGACGGCGGCATCGAACTCGGGCCACAGTACGTCGGTGAACCACAGTTCGGTGTAGGCCAGCTGCCAGAGCAGGAAATTGCTGATGCGGGTGTCGCCACCGGTGCGGATGAACAGGTCCGGCGGCGGCAGGTCGGCCAGGGCGACGCGGCTGCTGAGCATCGCTTCGTCGATCTGCTCGGGCAGCAGCCGGCCGGCCGCGACCTCGGCAGCCAGTTCGCGCGCGGCGCGGGCAATGTCCTGGCGGCCGCCGTAGCTGGCGGCGATGCTCAGGGTGAGCGCGCGGTTGTCGGCCGTGCGCTGCTCGGCCAGCTGCATGCGGCTGACCAGGCTGGCGCCGAAACGCTCGCGCTCGCCGATGAAACGCACGCGCACGCCACGGCGATGCAGCTCGTCCACTTCGCGGTCGAGGGCATTGAGGAACAGCTTCATCAACGCATCGACTTCGTCGGTCGGCCGGCCCCAGTTCTCACTGGAGAAGGCGAACAGGGTCAGCGCGGCGATGCCGTGGTCGAGGCAGAAATCGATGGTGCGGTTGACCGCGCGCGCGCCGGCACGATGGCCGATCACGCGCGGGCGACGACGCTTCTGTGCCCAGCGCCCGTTGCCATCCATGATGATGGCGACGTGGCGCGGCATGGGCGCGGCAGAGCCGCTGGTCGGGGCCTGGGTCATGGGGCTCAGACCGCCATCAGTTCCTTTTCTTTCTCGGCGACAACACTATCGACGTCCTTGATGGACTTGTCGGTCAGCTTCTGGATGTCGTCTTCGCCGCGCTTCTTGTCGTCTTCGCTGATCGCCTTGTCCTTGATCAGGCTGGCGATCGCCTTGTTGGCGTCCTGGCGGATGTTGCGGATGGCGATCTTGGCGCCTTCGCCTTCCTTCTGCACCTGCTTGCCCAGCTCCTTGCGGCGCTCTTCGGTCGGCGGCGGCAGGTTCAGGCGGATGACGGTGCCGGCCACGTTCGGGGTCAGGCCGAGGTCGGAGGCGTAGATCGCCTTCTCGACGTCCTTGATCATGCCCTTGTCGAACAGCGTGATGACCAGCGAGTGGCCTTCGGAAACGCTGATCGAGGCGACCTGGTTCAGGGGGGTGTCGGTGCCGTAGGCCTTGACGGTGATGCGATCCAGCAGGGCCGGGGAAGCACGGCCGGTGCGGATGGAGGTAAGGGTGTGCTTCAGAGCATCGATGCTCTTTGCCATGCGCGTCTGCGCGTCCTGCTTGATTTCGTTGAGCATCGCCCGAATCCTGGATGTCACTGGGAATCGGGCGATTATAGGCGAATACCGACCCTTTCCGGGCCGTTCCGGGCGCCCGGCGTGGGGCGCCGCTCAGGCTCAGGCGTTGTCGCGGCCCTGGACCAGGGTGCCGATGTTGTCGCCGTGCAGGATCTTGAGCAGCTCGCCCGGCTGGCCCATGTCGAACACGCGCAGCGGCAGATCGCTGTCGCGGGCCAGCGCGAAGGCGGCCGTATCCATCACTTCCAGGCCGCGGCGGATCACTTCGTCGTAGGTCAGGCTGTCGAAACGGACCGCATCGCTGTACTTGTTCGGGTCCTTGTCGTACACGCCGTCGACCTTGGTGGCCTTCAGCAGCAGGTCCGCGCCGATCTCGATCGCGCGCAGGGCGGCGCCGGAATCGGTGGTGAAGAACGGGCTGCCGACGCCGGCGGCGAAGATCACCAGGCGGCCCTTTTCGAGGTGGCGGATGGCGCGGCGACGGATGTAATCCTCGCAGACGTCGTTGATCTTGATCGCGCTCATCACGCGCGCCTTGGCGCCCAGCTTCTCCAGGGCGTCCTGCATGGCCAGCGCGTTGATCACGGTGGCGAGCATGCCCATCTGGTCACCGGTGACCCGGTCCATGCCGCCGGCTGCCAGGCCGGCGCCGCGGAAAATGTTGCCGCCGCCGATCACCAGCGCCACTTCGGCACCGGCTGCCTGCGCTTCCATCACCTCGCGGGCGAGGCGGTGGATCACCTTGGGGTCGATGCCGTAGTCCTCGTCTCCCATCAGCGCCTCCCCGGAAACTTTCAACAGGATGCGGCGATAGGCGAGCTTTGACATGGCGATCTCTGGGTGCGTGGAAAACGCCCGGATTCTACTGGAAGCCGGGCCATCGGGCAGCATAAATTTGCTGCACTGCGGCGTATGGAGGCGCCGCGGCCGCTGCGGACACGGCCCCGCACGCGGACCCGGCTCAGGCCGGCGCGGTGCTCGGCGAGCGGGCGATGACCCGGTTCCGGCCCAGGTTCTTGGACCGGTACAGCACGTCGTCGGCGGCCTTCAGCAGGTCCTGAACATCGGCGAAACGCTCATAGCCGCCCTGGGTCGCCACACCGGCCGAGAAGGTCACGAACAGCGGGCCGCTGGCGACCTCGGCCATCGGCGTGTTGACGATGGTGGCCAGCACCCGGCGCACCACTTCCAGGGCGACCGGCTCGGTGGTATTGGGCAGCAGCGCGATGAATTCCTCGCCGCCGAAGCGCGCCACGGTATCGCTGTTGCGCAACTGTTCCTGCAGTTTGGTGGCGAACATGCGCAGCACCTGGTCGCCCATGAGGTGGCCGTGGGCGTCGTTGATCTTCTTGAAATCGTCCAGGTCGATGAAGGCGACCGACAGCGGCCAACCATGCCGGGTGGCGCGCAGGAACTCCTGCTCCAGCACGGCCTCGAGCTGGCGGCGGTTGAGCACGCCGGTCAGGGCGTCGCGGTGGGCCTGTTCGGCCAGACGGTTGGCCCGGGCTTCGAACTCGTCCGCCCGCTGGCGGGCCAGGGCGGCGTCCTGCATCTCGCGCAGGTTGCGCAGGGTGGCCAGCTCCTGGGCGTGGTCGATCAGTTGCTGCACGCGCGATGGCGAGAACAGCGGGGTCTCGAACAGCGTGCTGATGTCCGGCAGCGATTCACCGATGCGGGCCAGGACCTGGTCGAACTGGGCGCTGTCCAGCCCGAGCGTGTCGTGCACCTGCTGCAGGGCGTGTTCGCGCGCAGCATCTGCATCGGGGCCGAGCCAGATGTCGGCCACGGCGCCGGACAGCGCCACGCAGTTCTGGAAATTGTCGTCGCTGGTGGCGGGCGATTCGCTGTGCGCGATGCTGTCCACCAGGTAACGCGGCAGGCCCCACTCTTCGGCGACCCACGCCCCGACATCGGCATGGGTGCACTGCAGGTGCGCGCGCTCCAGCGCGACCAGGGCGTCGTTGTCGGTCGCCTGGCGCAGCAGCGGGAGGTAGGTCTCCGGTTGCGCCTGGGCGAGCGCCAGCACGCCGATGTCCTGCAGCAGGCCGGCCAGCATCAGCTCCTCGGCCTTGCGCAGGCCGCGGGCCTGGCCCAGCAGGCTGGCCGCCAGTGCGCTGAGGATGCTGCGGCGCCACGCGCGCTCACGCAGGTCCTGGCCGTCGCCGGCTGCGGTCAGGTTCTGGGTCACGGTGAAGCCCAGCGCGAGGCTGACCGTGGCGTTGAGGCCGAGCATGGTCAATGCCTGGCCGAGGTTCTCGATCCGGCGCCGGCTGGCATACAGCGGCGAATTGGCGATGCGCAGCATGCGGGCGCTCAGCGCCATGTCGATGGCGATGATGTCGGCGGCGGTGGTGATGTCCGCTTCCGGATCCTGCGCCAGTTCGATGATGCGCAGGGCAATACCGGGCGGGGAGGGCAGGTTGCGGCAGAGCGCCAGGGCGGCTGTCAGCTCGGGAGGCATGGCGGGGCTTTCAGTATGTTGGGGCAAGAATACCTGAGGTGCATCACAGTTTCGTCCTTGATTTCTTGCGTTGACGCGGTAGATCAGTTTGGGAGTATTGCCCCGTTCCGGCACACAAAGCAAAGCCAGTGGTGGATTCGCGTGCAGTGCGGCAGGCGCGGACCTTCGCTCCGTCACCCTTTGCAACACCGGGAGGCTACCATCGCGCTCCCGTCCACATGGAAGACCAGCGCAATGACCGTACGTACCCTCGATCAGTTCCTCGCCACCACCCGGGAAAAGGATGTCAGTGCCGACGCCTTCGAACTGGAGAATCCGCACCTGCTGGAAGTCCGTCTGGACGGCATGATCTGGGCCAAGTCCGGCGCCATGGTCGCGCGCAAGGGCGCGGTCAAGTTCACCCGGGAAGGCATCCTGGAACAGGGGTTGGGCACGCTGTTGAAGAAGATGGCCAGTGGCGAAGGGCTGAAGCTGATGAAGGCTGAAGGTCAGGGCCGCGTCTACCTGGCCGATGCCGGCAAGCAGATCACCCTGCTGCGGCTGGACGGGGAATCGATCTTCGTCAATGGCAATGATGTGCTGGCGTTCGAGTCCGGCGTGCAGTCGAAGATCACGATGATGCGCAAGGTCGCCGGCATGCTCTCCGGGGGGCTGTTCAACATCCGTCTGAGTGGCCACGGCATCGTGGCGATCACCTCGCACTACGAACCGCTGACCCTGCCGGTCAATGCCCAGACCGGGCCGATCTTCACCGACCCGAATGCCACCGTGGCCTGGGCCGGCACCCTGACCCCGGAGCTGGTCACCGACATTTCGCTGGGGACGCTGCTCGGCCGCGGCTCGGGCGAGAGTCTGCAGATGCGGTTCGCCGGTGAAGGCTGGGTGGTGGTGCAGCCCTACGAGGAAGTCACCTTCCAGGCCAAGGGCTGAGCCCAGTCCTGCGAGCCCTTTGGGCATGAAAAAGCCCGGCGCAAGCCGGGCTTTTTCGTCGTACAGGGACTGCGTTGCGGCAGTCCTGCGATGGATCAGGCCAGGCCGGCCTGCTTCATCACTTCGGCGGCGTAGTCTTCCACCACCTTCTCGATGCCTTCGCCGACCGCCAGGCGCTGGAAGCCGATCACTTCGGCACCGGCGGCCTTCAGGACCTGCTCGACCGACTGGTTGGTGTCCAGCACGTACGGCTGGCCGTACAGGGTCACTTCGTTGACGATCTTGGCGATCTTGCCGCTGATGATCTTTTCCAGGATATCGGCCGGCTTGGACTTGTCCTTGTCGGACATCTTGGCCAGTTCGATTTCCTTTTCCTTGGCGACGAACTCGGCCGGCACATCGGCCGCCTTGTTGTGCGGCGGGTTCATGGCAGCCACGTGCATGGCCAGGCCACGGGCCAGCTCTTCGCTGCCACCGGCCAGTTCAACCAGCACGCCGATGCGGCCGCCGTGCACGTAGGCAGCGACGTTGTTGGTCGATTCCAGGCGCACGATGCGACGCACGTCGACCTTCTCGCCGACCTTGGCGATGACGGCAGCGCGGGCTTCTTCGATCGTCTCGCCGGACGGCAGCTTGGCCGCCTTCAGGGCATCGATGTCGGCAGCGCCCGAGGTCAGCGCGGTGCCGGCGACAGCCTTGGTGAAGTCCAGGAAGTTGCTGTCCTTGGCGACGAAGTCGGTTTCGGAGTTGACTTCGACCAGCACGGCCTTGCCGCCGTCCTGGGCCGCCACGATGATGCCTTCGGCAGCCACGCGGTCAGCCTTCTTGTCGGCCTTGGCCAGGCCGGACTTGCGCAGCCATTCGGCCGAGGCGTCGATGTCGCCGCCGTTTTCGACGAGTGCCTTCTTGCACTCCATCATGCCGGCGCCAGTGCGCTCGCGCAGTTCCTTGACCAGGGAAGCAGTGATTTCCACGGGATTTCCTCACGAAAGAAAGGGGTTGGGCCGGCATGGTGGCCGGCCCGTGTGACAGTGTCCTGTCGTCGCGCCATCGGCAGCGGACAGGAACGGTGGGCGCGCTGCGCCCACCGTGGGCCTGGATCAGGCCTGGGCTTCGCCAGCGGCCGGAGCGTCGGCAGCCGGAGCTTCAGCAGCCGGGGCTTCAGCGGCGGCCGGAGCGGCAGCAGCCTTCTTGGCCGGAGCGCGGCGGGCCGGCTTGGCTTCTTCGGTGGCGGCAGCGTCGGCGAACTCTTCTTCACGGACGGTGGCAGCGTGCGGAGCAGCAGCCTTGCCTTCCAGCACGGCGTCGGCAGCGGCGCGGGCGTACAGCTGCACAGCGCGGATGGCGTCATCGTTGCCCGGGATCGCGTAATCGACCAGTTCCGGGTTGTAGTTGGTATCGACGACAGCGATCACCGGGATGCCGAGCTTCTTGGCTTCCTTGATGGCGATGTCTTCGTGGCCGATATCGATGACGAAGATCGCGTCGGGCAGACGGTTCATGTCCTTGATGCCGCCCAGCGAGGCTTCCAGCTTGTCGCGCTCGCGACGCAGGCCGAGCACTTCGTGCTTGACCAGCTTGTCGAAGCTGCCGTCGGTCTCACCGGCTTCCAGTTCCTTCAGGCGGGCAACCGACTGCTTCACGGTACGGAAGTTGGTCAGGGTGCCGCCCAGCCAACGCTGGTTCATGAAGGGCATGCCGCAACGCTCGGCTTCTTCACGGATCGACTCGCGGGCGCTGCGCTTGGTGCCCAGGAACAGGATGGTGCCGCGCTTCTGCGCAACGCTGGAAATGAAGTTCATCGCGTCATTGAAGAGCGGAACGGTCTTTTCCAGGTTGATGATGTGGATCTTGCCGCGGGCGCCGAAGATGTACTGGCCCATCTTGGGGTTCCAGTAACGGGTCTGGTGGCCGAAATGGACGCCGGCTTCCAGCATCTGACGCATGGTGACCTGGGGCATTGCAGTAACTCCTGATAGGGAACCGGCCGCCACGGGTAATAGTTGGGCGGTCCGCCGCAAGGCGGGTGGTTCCGGGGTTTGGCTTCCCTGTCGCTTCCGTGACCGAACTCCTTGCGGAGCACCCCGGCACGGATATGGGCGGCAGGTGTGGATTCACCGGTGACGTCCGGTGTTGACGTGTTTCCTGCTTCGATGAGGCAGGAGATCCGGTCGATTATAGCCCGGCTTGTGCTGGCGCCGCAATCTCGGGCGCCGCGGAGGGCAGGGCGGCCTCGGCGGCGTGGTCGAGGCGGGCCTGGAAGCGGCTACCGGCGTAGCCGTCCGGGCGCGGCGGCAGGGTCCAGCTGCGGGCGCTGTGCGGCAGGACATAGCCCGCCAGCCCGTCGATCAGGCTGTGTCGCCGGCCTTGGGCATCCACGAACGCCAGATCGGCAAGGTGGGCGTGTGCCGCGCCGTCATTGTACAGCCGCAGCAGCGGGGCGCCGGTGCTGCCGGCGATCGCCACCCGCAGCCGCGAGCGGGGCGCCACGGCCTGCGGCTCGAGGAACACCGGCAGGGAATAGCGCGCGGTTCCGGCCGCCGCATCCGGCCCGGGGCTGAGCACCAGCCGATAGGCCTGCTGGACGACGTCGGGGGCGCCGCCAAGCCGGACCACGCGCACCCGCTGGCCCTGGCCTGGGGCGAGGGTGAGATGGGCGGGGCTGACCGCGACCCCGCCGGCGGGCAGCAGGCGCTCCTGGTCGCCGGCCTGCTCCCAGGGGTACAGGCGGGCCTGGCCATCCCAGGGCGTGTTTCCGGTGTTTTCCAGCCACACCTCGGCATGCGCGGTGCCCGCCGGGACCGAGACGCTGACCGGGCGGATCTCCAGGGCCCGCACCGGCAGGGTGCCCACCACCGCCAGCAAGGGGGCCAGCAGCCAGCGCATCAGTAGGTCACGGTGACCGGGACGGGGCGGTCGGTGGCGTCGACGGCGGGACTCAATGCCGCCACCTGGGAAGGCACCGGGCGCGTGTCATCGCTGCGCTGCCGGGCCGGCCGGCAGCTGATGTCGCGCGCCCCAGCACCGTGGCAGTCGGCGATGATCCGTACCCCGATCCGCAGTGTGGTGGCCGTGCCGACGCCCGGACGTGCGCCAGCGGGCGCGATGGCGCAGGCAGCCAGCAGGCAGGCCAGGACGAGGGAGGGTGGTCGCGGGGACATCGAACATCGCACGGCAGGGGATGCGACCGTTAACGGCTGCGATCGGGGTGCCTTGAGCGTTCTGCCCCTCAGTAGGTGATGGTCACCGTGATCACGTCGTTGTAGCTGCCCTGGGCAGGAATCGCGCCGGTGGTGGGCGGTGCCCGCCCGTAGACGGTGAGGGTCTGCGCGGCGCCGTTACCGGTGCCGGCCCGGGTATCGGTGTTGATCGTGTTGCCCCACCGCTGCGAGCGCGCCGCATCGCGGTAGAGCTCGTAGGGGATGTAGTGGACGCTGCTGTCCGGTGCGGTGAAGCGCATGCGGCGCACGTTGCCCGATGCGTTCTGTCCGTTGTTCAGGCCGATGCTGTAGGCGGTGCGGTTGATGCAGGTCAGCCCGATCGTCGAGGTGCGATCGAGGTTGGCGCTGATCGCGCCGGCGTTGCTGCCGAAGTCCATGTCGGTGGTGACATACGTGCTGCACTGGGGCAGGACGTTGGCACTGACCGTGAACGGGAACGCGCCGTCGGCGGTCTTGTGTCCGCTGACTCCGCTGGTGCTGGTGCACAGCGCCGGCGGCTGGGCGGTGCCGATGATGCTCTCGTTGTAGGCGTATTCCAGGCTGACGTTGGCGGCGGCGAAGCTGCTGGCAAAGGCGCCGGCCGACAACACCTGGGCGGCGGGAATCTGGCCATGCACGGTGATCGACTGTGCGCCGCTGCCGCCGGTGATCAAGGGCACGCTGTAGCTGAGAGTCACCACCGCCGCCGGCGGTGAAGCGCCCGGCACCGCGCCCCACACCGTGGTGCGTCCAGCGTTGGTGTAGAGCTGGAAGGCCATCGGGTCGGCGGTGGCATTGGTCATGCTGCGGGTCGGCAGCAGCGTGCTGCCGGTGCTGCCGGTGCCGATCTTCAGGCAGGCACGCACGCTGGCGCTGCCCAGAAGGCTCAACGCGGCCGTGTTGCAGGTAATGGTGAAGCTGGTCATGGCGTTGGTCGGGGTCGCCGCACCATTGGTGATCGTGCCGAACGCCAGGGCGGTCGGTGGCGTGGCCGTGCACGTCGTAGCCGCGCGGGCCGGCGCTGCCCAGCACGACGCCATCACCGCCAGCACGATCGCGAGCAGTCGCACGGCCGTCATGGCAGCGGCAGGCAGCGGAGGGGGCCGATCGAGGGCACGCCTGGCGAGGTCGCGGCGACGGGCGGCGCCAGGTGCACGCGGCAGTGCCCGTCGGGCAGGTCGACCTCGAGCTGGACCGGCGTGGCCACGTCCTCCAGGTAGGTTTCGCCGTCGTAGCCCACCGTGGCGGAACCGCCGCCGGGCAGGCGCACCTGGCTGCCGACGGGCAGGGGGGCGCCGGCGGGATCGTGCAGGACCACATGCATCGCCTGGGTGCGGCGCAGGCCGAAGTTGACGCCCAGCCCTGCGCTCTGCCGCGGCGTGACCCAGGTATCCACGCGATCGGCGCGCATGTCCGCCGGCAGGTCCAGCGTGTCGATGGACAGCCGGTTGCGTTGCCAGGACAGCAACGGGGTGACCAGCAGCAGGCCGTTCCTGTCGGTGCTGCCGATCAGCCGGTTTTCCAGCCGCACCGGGATCCCGCCGAAACCATCGGTTGACACCACTGCAAAGGCGTCGGGTACCTCGCGGGCGGCAAAGACGTGTCCACCCATCCAGACGACGCTGCCGCTGGCACTGGCGTAGCCGTAATCGACATCACCCTGGCGCGCATAGCCCATCGAATAGCGCCCGACCCGGTTGAGCCAGCCGAGTTCGGCCAGTCCGCCGGCACCGTCGTCGCCCCCGCGCGCCTGCACCCGCCAGCCATAGCCGCCCTGGCTGCCATCGCCCGGCACGGGCTGGGACAGATCGGCGACATAGGTCAGCCGCTCACCGTTGCGCTGTGCGGACACGCTGCTCTGCCGGTTGCGCCCGAGCGCGGCCGAGACGGACAGATACGCACTGCGGTCATCACTGTCGGCCAGGTTCTGGTTGAACGAGAGGTAGGCCGACCAGCGATCGCCGAAGCTGCGCGACCAGAACAGGCTGGCGTAGCGGTTGTCGTCGCCGTCGGGATAGCGCAGCCGCAGGTAGCTGGCGCTGAGCGAGCCGGCGCCCTGCAGGTTGATGCCCAGCGTGGCCTGCTCGCTGATGTCCGGCGGCAGCGTGTCCTGCAGCGCGCCAAGGTCGCGATACACGCCATGCGTTCGCCGGGTCAGCGCGTTGACGTTGAATCGGCGGTTGTTCCAGCTGTACCCCAGGGAATACTGGCCGCCCTGCAGTCCCGCATGGCGGCTGTGCGCGTAAGCAGCGTTGACCACGCCGGCGCCGCCCAGCAGCCACCAGCCGCCGGCACCGCCGTTGAGTACGCCGCCACCGCCTTCCGCATGCGCCTCGGCGGTAAACCGGTCGCTCGCGCCGTAGCGCCAGGTGGCACTGCCGATCACCGGCGTTTCGTAGGCGAATGAGCGGATACCGTAGTCTCGGCGCATCCTGCCCACGCCGGCCGACCAGTCGGACAGGCCCTTGGCCAGGAGCTGCTGCGTACCGTAGAAGGAAAAATCCAGCGTCTGCATGCGGCCGAAGGCGTCGGTGATCACCACCTGCGCATTGCCGGTGCCGTTGATGCCGGGCTGCGCGGCCAGCTGGAAGGGGCCGATCGGCACCTCGCCGTTGTACTGGCGCAGGCCGTCCACATACAGCTCCACATTGGAGGGGACGACCGCCTCGCCGAGGAAGGTGGGCGTGGGGGTCAGCACGCGGTAGGGCTGCAGCCCGTAATTGCGTCCCACCTGCACGCCGCCCATCCGCACCGGTCGGCTCCAGTCCACGAAGCCGCTGTAGAAGTCGCCCACGGTCAGGGAGACCGCGGAATCCGGGAAATCCAGGCGCCACGCGGTGTCCAGGCGCACGCTTTCGCCCTGCCATTGATGATCGGCAGGGTCCTGGTACGTGCGCAGCAGCGCACTGGTCTCCAGTACCCCCTGGCCCAGCCCGAACACGCGCAGCGCGGTGGTCAGGGCCAGGTTGCCGCCGCCTTCGTTGTGGCTCCCATAGACGTCGTAGTTGAGCACCACGCCGGGCGAGGCGGCCGCCGCCGGTGCGGTCTCGGTCGGGCGCTCCAGCCGCGTGGTGGGCAGCGACAATTGTTCCAGGGGGACGTCCAGGGCCAGCGTCTGCAATGCCGCGTCGTAGCGCACGACCACGCCGCCGAGCTGATCGAGCGCGACCGGCTCCTCGCCGCGTGCCGGAAAGCCGAGCTGGCGCAGCGTGGCGCCGGCGGCCATCAGCCGGCCCTGCAGCTCGGTGAACGGCAGCAACCCGCGCGGGGTCTGGTTGAGCGTCACGTCCAGGTACAGCGTCTGCGCCGCGGTCAGCGGCGTGGGCGGGGGCAGCATCGCATCGCCCGAAGCGCCGATGTCTGCGTCGGCTGCCATCGCGGCGCACGGGGTCAGCGTCGCGGTAAGCAGCATCCGCATGCAGGCCTCAGCGAGCCGGCGGCGCGGCGGGCAGTGGCGTCTGGGCCGACTCGCCATTGATCTTTGCCGAGAACGTGGCGCCCGCCAGGCGGGCCGCCGGAACCTCCAGTGGCCAGCGCATGGTCTGTCCGCCAAGGACATAGCCGAGCAGGCCGGGATGGATGATCTGGGGGCGGTTGGCCGGACCCAGGCCGAGATCGGCCAGCTGCGCGTAGCTGTTGCCGCTGTTGTGCACCTCCAGGGCCGGTCGCCCGTCATCCAGCCGGGTCAGGCGCGCCTGCAGGGCGTGTCGCAGCGGGGCGTCCGCGTCGGGTTGGACGAATACCGGCATCGAATAGCGCAGGACGAACTGCATCCCGGTGCGGCGCGGATCCACCGTGGGCAGTTCATCGACCACCACCCGGTAAGCGCGTTGCGATGCGGGCGGGGTGGGCACGCTGCGCACGACCCGGATCAGCTGCTGCTGGCCGGCGGCCAGCGACTGCATCGGCGGACTCACCTGGAGGTCCGTGGTGGGCACAAGGTGATCCTGGCCGGCGTCCTGACGCCACTCGAACACCCGCACCTGCACCTGTACGGGCGAGGTGCCGCTGTTGGTCAGCCAGAGTGCATCGGCGTTCTGCCGCGGTGTGAGCTGCAGTGATGTAGGGGCGACCTGCAGGCTTGCGGCGGTGGCGCTCCCCATCAGCAGCCACAGCCAGCCCAGGGCCGCGCACCCGAACCGCCCAGGGCGACGCCCTGCGGAAATCGGCATGGCGGACCTCAGTAGGTGATCGTGGCGGTGATCGTGTCCTGATAGTTACCCGCAGCGGCGTTGTTGACGCTGGGGTTGGCGATCTGGCCGTAGACATTGAGCGTCTGCGCAAGACCGGTGCCGATGCCGGCGGCGGTGTTGGTGCCCGCCGTGGCGCCCCACACATCGGTGTGCGCGGCGTCGCGATAGAGCTGGTAGCCGACGAAATTGTTGGCGGTGACGCCGGCGTCGGTGTTCTTCATGCGCCGCGTGGTCACATCGTTGGCGGTGCCCGCATTGGAGCCGGCATTGAGCGCGACGGTGTACGGGGTCAGCGCCGAGCACTGTGCCGTGATCGTGCCCTGGGCATTGGAAGGGGTGGTGGCCGTGGACAGTGCGGAGCCGAAATCCACGTCCGTGGCGGCGGCGGCGGTGATCGTGCAGGCCTTGGTGATGATGATCTTGACGTTGAAGGTCGTGGTATCGGCCGCCAAGGCGGGCGAAGCGAGGCTGGCGAAGGCCAGGCTCAGCAGGGCGGGACGGAGAAATCGCATGGGCATGCTCCTTGGACGCGGGTCCTTTGCTGAACAACACGATGCTGCCGAACGGTGGGGCGGCGGAACGGTGGTGATCTGGTTATAGGTTTGACGGCGTAGGGACCCCGTGAGATTTGGGCGATTCGATAGACGTTTTCGGCACAAAAGGCTTTTTTTTTTGAGACGTCCATCGCATTCATTAATCGGCCAGGTCGGCCGTGTGCCCGAACCGCGGCTGTCAGCGTTCCACCCGGTCCCGTTCAGATTGGCCCCGGATCGGCGATAATGGGCGCCATGAGCGTGAATCTGAAAACCCCCGAGGAAATCGAACTGATGCGTATCGCCGGCCGTCTGGCCAGCGAGGTGCTCGACATCGTCACCCCCCACGTCAAGTCGGGCGTGACGACCGAAGAGCTGGACCGCATCTGCCATGACCACATCATCCATGTGCAGAAGGCGACGCCGGCCAATGTCGGTTACCGCGGCTTCCCCAAGACGGTCTGCACGTCGGTCAACAACGTGATCTGCCACGGCATCCCCAGCGAAGCCAAGGTCCTCAAGGACGGCGACATCGTCAACATCGATGTGACCGTGATCAAGGATGGCTGGCACGGCGATACCAGCCGCATGTACTACGTCGGCACCCCGTCGGTCATGGCCAAGCGCCTGGTCGATGCGACCTACGAAGCCATGTGGCGCGGCATCCGCGCGGTGCGGCCGGGCGCGACGCTGGGCGACATCGGCCATGCGATCCAGAGCTATGCCGAAGCCGAGCGTTTCAGCGTGGTGCGCGAGTACTGCGGCCACGGCATCGGCAAGGTCTACCACGACGAGCCGCAGGTGGTGCATTACGGGCGTCCGGGCCAGGGCCTGGTGCTGCAGCCCGGCATGACCTTCACCATCGAGCCGATGATCAACGAGGGCACCCGCTACAACAAGGTGCTCCCGGACGGCTGGACCGTGGTCACCAAGGACCGCAAGCTGTCGGCGCAGTGGGAGCACATGGTCGCGGTCACCGAGACCGGCGTCGACGTGCTGACCCTCTCGCCCGGCGAATCGCAGGTCTGAGCATGCTGCCGGCGAGCCCGATGCTGGACGCGCCGGCCGAATCCGTCGCCGACCCGGACTGGGCGGCACTGGCGCGCCAGTCGCTGCAACAGACCGACGCACGGCTGTACCGCCGCTTCGACCAGGGCGACAACATCGAGCGCCTGCTCGCGCTGCGCGCCCGCGCGGCCGATCACCTGATCCGGCTGGCCTGGCATCGCTGCCTGCCGGCGGGATCGGGGCTGGCGCTGTTCGCCGTCGGCGGCTACGGGCGCGGCGAGTTGTTCCCGCGCTCGGATATCGATGTACTGGTGCTGGGCATGCCCGAGCAGCAGCGACGCCACGAATCCGGGCTGGCGCGCTTCTTCGCGCTGCTGTGGGATTGCGGGCTGCCGGTCAGCCACGCGGTGCGTTCGCCGGCCGAGTGCACCCAGGCCAGCGCCGACCAGACCGTGCTGACCGCACTGATCGAGTCGCGCCCGGTGGTCGCCGATGACACGGCCCGCCAGGCCCTGAAGGCGGCGGTCAACGTGGAAGGCCTGTGGCCCCCACGCGAATTCTTCCTCGCCAAGCGCGAGGAACTGCTGGCCCGCCACCAGCGCTTCGGCGACACCGCCGACAACCTCGAGCCGGATATCAAGGATGGCCCCGGCGGGCTGCGCGATCTCAATACGCTGGGCTGGATGGCGTTGCGCGCGTTCGGCGTGCGCGACCTGGAGGCGCTGGTCGGCCTGGGCCATCTCGGCCCGGATGAGGCGGCTGCGCTCAAGCGCGAACGCTGTGCGCTGGCTCGGCTGCGCTTCGGCCTGCACCTGGTCGCCAACCGGCCGGAAGAGCGCCTGCGCTTCGATTACCAGAAGACACTTGCCGCCCGCCTGGGTTTCGAAGACGACATCGAAAGCCTGGCCGTGGAAAAGATGATGCAGGGTTTCTACCGCAGCGCCACCGTGGTGCGGCGGATCAGTGATCGCCTGCTGCAGCGCTTTGAAGAACAGTTCGATGGCGAAGCGGTGCCCGAGCCGGTCAGCGTCGGTTTCTCGCTGCGTCGCGGCTACCTGGCGGCCAATGATGCCGCGTGGCCGCAGGGCGACATCGAACAGGTGTTCGCGCTGTTCTCCAGCTGGGCCTACAACCCGGACGTGCGCGGCCTGCATTCGCTGACCGCCCGCGCGCTGGCCGAAGCCCTGCCCGAGCTGGCTGCGTATACCGACGCCAGCCCCGCCGCCCGCGAACAGTTCCTTGCGCTGCTGCGCAGCCCGCGCGCGGTCGACACCCTGGCGCGGATGGCCCGCCTGGGCGTGCTCGGCCAATGGATCCCTGCGTTCGCGCAGGTCTCCGGGCGCATGCAGTTCGATCTGTTCCATGTCTACACCGTCGACCAGCACACCCTGATGGTGCTGCGGAACATCGGCCTGTTCGCCAGCAGCCGCGCCGACGAGCGCTTCTCGATCGCACATGAAGTGTGGCCGCGCCTGCGCAAGCCGGAGCTCCTGTTGCTGGCCGGCCTGTTCCATGACATCGCCAAGGGCCGCGGCGGCGATCACTCCGAACTCGGTGCGGTGGATGCGCGTGAGTTCTGCCAGGCGCTGGCACTGAGCAGTTCCGATACCGAGCTGGTGGCCTGGCTGGTCGAGCAGCACCTGCGCATGTCGATCACCGCGCAGAAGCAGGACATCTCCGATCCGGACGTGATCCATCGCTTTGCCACCCTGGTGGCCAGCCGCGACCGGCTCGACTACCTCTATCTGCTGACCTGCGCCGACATCGCCGGGACCAGCCCCAAGCTGTGGAATGCGTGGAAGGATCGTCTGCTGGCCGACCTGTATTTCGCCGCGCGACGCGCGCTGCGCGATGGCCTGGAAAACCAGATGCCGGCCGCCGAGCGTGTCGCCGAAGCGCGCGAATCCGTACGCCAGCTGGTGCGCGAGCGCGGCTATGACGATGCGACGATCGAGCGCCAGTTCACGGTGATGCCCGATGAGAGCTTCATCCGGCTGCGGCCCGAACAACTCGCTTGGCAGGCGGCCGCGCTGGTGCCGATCAAGCAGGGCCAGACCCTGGTCAAAGTGCGACGGATCACCCCGGATGACCATGCGCTGGAAGTGTTCGTGCACTCGCCCGATCGCGATGGCCTGTTCGCCGCGATCGTGATGACGCTGGACCGCAAGGGCTACGGTATCCATCGCGCCCGCGTGCTGGACGGCCCGGTCGACACCATCTTCGATACGTTCGAAGTGACCCCGGCCGACAGCTTCGCCGACGGCGATGCGCTGCGCCTGGAAGCCGGCCTGCGTGAAGCACTGGCCGGCGACCTGACCCGCCTGCGCCCGTCGCGCCGGGTCATCCCGCGCCAGCTGCGCCACTTCCGCTTCGCGCCGCGCATCGAGTTCCGCGACATCACCGATGGCGACACCACCAGCACCCGTTTCAGCCTGGTCGCGCCCGACCGCCCCGGCCTGCTGGCCGACGTGGCGTTCGTGCTGCGCAACCAGCGGCTGCGCGTGCATGATGCGCGCATCGCTACCTTCGGCGAGCGCGCCGAAGACATGTTCGTGATCAGCGATGAGCATGATCACGCCCTGACCGAATCCGCCAGACAGCAGCTGCAAGACACGATGCTCGCCTGCCTGGACCCTGATCGAAAAGCCGGAGACCCCCACTGATGGCCACCAAGCCCGCCAAGAAGACCGCCGCGAAGACCGCAGCGGCCAAGACCCCTGCTGCCGCGCCTGCAGTGAAGAAGACCGCTGCCGCAGCGAAAAAGGCGGCACCCGCAGTGAAGAAGGCGGCCGTGAAAAAGGCGCCGGCCCGCAAGGTTGCCGCTACCCCGGCCGAGAGCGCCGCCAAGCGCAGTGCCAGCCGTGACGCCACCATCGCGCGCAAGTCGCTGCGCAAGCCGGCCACGCCGGGCGTGGAAGAGCTCAAGTTCGGCATCGAGAGCGCGTTCGAGCGCCGCGCCACGCTGACCCTGCATGAGATCGAAGGTTCCACCAAGCCGCTGGTCGGCCGCGTCATCGATGGCCTGGAAACCGGCGAGTTCCGCGTTGCCGAGCCGGATGGCCACGGTGGCTGGAAGGTCAACGAGTGGCTGAAGAAGGCGGTCCTGCTGTACTTCCGCGTCAATGACATGGCGGTGGTGGACGCGCGCCCGGCGCCGTTCTGGGACAAGGTCGAGTCGCGTTTCGCCGGCTTCGATGAAGCCAAGTTCCGTCGCGCCGGCGTGCGCGTGGTGCCCGGTGCGATCGCGCGTCGTGGCAGCTACTTCGGCAAGGACGTGGTGCTGATGCCGAGCTTCACCAACATCGGCGCCTACGTGGGCGAGGGCACCATGGTCGACACCTGGGCCACGGTCGGTTCGTGCGCGCAGATCGGCAAGCACTGCCATCTGTCCGGTGGCGCCGGCATCGGTGGCGTGCTCGAGCCGCTGCAGGCCAGCCCGACCATCATCGAAGACCATTGCTTCATCGGTGCGCGGTCGGAAGTGGTGGAAGGCTTCGTGGTCGGCCACCACAGCGTGATCGGCATGGGCGTGTTCCTCGGCCAGAGCACCCGCGTGTACAACCGCGCCACCGGCGAGATCAGCTACGGCTCGGTGCCGCCCTACAGCGTGGTGGTCTCCGGCCAGCTGCCGTCCAAGGACGGCTCGCACTCGCTGTATTGCGCCGTGATCGTCAAGCAGGTCGATGCCAAGACCCGCAGCAAGACCAGCGTCAACGACCTGCTGCGCGGCCTGGCCGACTGAGTACGGCCATGACCACCATCGTGTACGGATTGAAGAACTGCGACACCTGCAAGAAAGCCACCAAGTGGCTGGACCGTTTCCAGGTGCCGTACACCTTCGTCGACTATCGCGACCAAAAGCCGACGCCGGAGACCCTGATCGACTGGGCGGCCCAGGCCGGTGGCTTCCCCGCGTTGATCAACAGATCCTCCACCACGTGGCGGCAGCTTCCGGAGAACCGCAAAGCGGCCGATTCGGAGGCCGAATGGAAGCTGCTGCTGCGCGAGTACCCGCAGCTGATCAAGCGCCCGGTGGTGGTGAGCGCCGATGGCGTGATGACCCAGGGCTTCTCGGACAACGGCTTCAAGCAGCGGTTCGGAGTGGGCGCGTGAACGACGTCGTCGCGCTGACCTGCGACCTGATCGCGCGCGCCTCGGTCACGCCCGAGGACGCCGGTTGCCAGGCGCTGCTGGCCGGCCGTCTTGAACGCGCCGGCTTCCACTGCGAACACCTGCGCCTGGGCGAGGTCGACAACCTGTGGGCCACACACGGGCAGGGCGCACCGGTGCTGGTGCTGCTCGGGCATACCGATGTGGTGCCGACCGGCCCGGTCTTGGCCTGGACCAGCGATCCGTTCGATCCGCAGATCCGCGAGGGCGTGCTGTACGGGCGCGGCGCGGCCGACATGAAAGGCAGCGTGGCCGCCTTCGTGGTGGCCGCCGAGCAGTTCGTGGCCGCCCATCCGGACCATCCCGGCACGCTGGCCGTGCTGCTGACCAGCGACGAGGAAGGCGACGCTATCGATGGTGTGCGGCGCGTGGCCGACATCTTCCGCGCGCGCGGCCAGGGGATCGACTGGTGCATCACCGGTGAGCCGTCCTCCACCGCCGTGCTCGGCGATCTGCTGCGCGTCGGCCGCCGCGGCAGCTTGTCGGGAACGCTCACGGTGAAAGGCGTGCAGGGCCATGTCGCGTATCCGGACAAGGCGCGCAATCCGATCCATCTCGCTGCCCCGGCACTGGCGGAACTGACCGCACGGCACTGGGACGATGGCTTCGAGAGCTTCCCGCCGACCAGCCTGCAGGTCTCCAACATCCATGCCGGCACCGGTGCGAACAATGTGATCCCGGGCGAGCTGCAGGTGCTGTTCAACCTGCGCTACAACCCACACTGGACTGCACCGGCACTGGAGCGGGAGATCGCCACGCTGCTGGAGCGGCATGCGCTCGAGTACACCCTCACGTGGCATCGCAGTGGCGAGCCCTTCTACACCCCGGAAGGCACGCTGCGCAGGGTTGCCCGCGACGTCCTGGGTGAGTTCGCCGGTGCGCCGCCGGAGGAGAGCACCGGCGGTGGTACCTCCGATGCGCGCTTCATCGCGCCGCTGGGCGCGCAGTGCATCGAAGTGGGGCCGGTCAATGCGAGCATCCACCAGGTCGACGAGAACGTCCGGGTGGCGGATCTGGAAGCGCTGCCGGCGCTGTACCAGCGCTTGATCGAGCGTTTGTTGGCCTGATGCACGTGCTGCGCCGACCAACGGTCGGCGCCTACCGCCTCAGTCGCGCGAGTGCGGTAGTGGGGGGCGCCCGGGCGCCCCGCCCACGGGGGGGGGCAAAACACCGGCCCCCCCCCGGCCCGCCCACCCCCCGCCAC
>NZ_JBDJMB010000041.1:0-22109 GCF_039673645.1 Stenotrophomonas sp. TWI700
CTGCTCTACTGCGGAGCCGGCCAGCGGCCGGCACTACCGGCTCACGACCAAACCTGCGCTCACGACCCAACCTGCGCTCACGACCAACGGTCGTGAGCTACCGGGTGGAGGCGGGCCGCCCGGGGATCAGGCTTCCCCATCCAGCTCCGGGTAGTGCCGGAAGATGCCGTTGGTGTTGAAGGCCAGGCGCCGTTCCGAGGCCAGGTAGGCGGCGATGTTGGGCCGGGTTTCCACGCGGTCCTTCAACGCGCGCAGCTGCGGCAGCGACGGCCACAGCGCCTGCATGCGGCGCGGGAACATGTACTCCAGCCCGCTCAACAGCTGGAACAGCGACAGATCGACGTAGGAATGCTCGCGCAGGGGATGCCGGCCGCCGTTGTGCTTGAGTACGTTCTCGAAATACCCCAGGAACTTCGGCATGCGCTCGCCGCGCATCGATTCGGCGCGCGCCTTGGCTTCGCGCTTCTGGTCGTCGTAGTACTTCGAGGCAGCGATCGGGTGATGG
Organism: Stenotrophomonas sp. TWI700; assembly: GCF_039673645.1. Lineage (NCBI taxonomy): Bacteria > Pseudomonadati > Pseudomonadota > Gammaproteobacteria > Lysobacterales > Lysobacteraceae > Stenotrophomonas > Stenotrophomonas sp. TWI700. The sequence continues at coordinate 506 of NZ_JBDJMB010000041.1, forward strand.
GTGTCGTGCACCTCGGCGACCAGATCGGCGATGGTCAGCTGCAGCTGCAGCGCCTGCTGTCGCCGCGAGCTGGCATCGGGAACAAGGCCCAGTTCCGGGCCCAGATGATCCAGGATCGCACCGACCTGGGCGATCACCTGCCGCCCGGTGCGCAGGAACGGCGGGGCACACGGCTGCAGGCCTTCGACCTTGCCATCCAGGTACGGCTGCATCACCGCATCACCATGGACGCGCGCCATGTCCGTGTAGCCCGCACCGGCGTCTTCCAGCGCCAGCCGCACGAACTCGCCGCGGCCCTGGATGCCGGTCCAGTAATACAGTTCGTAATGCATGCAGTCACTCCGTGCGGAACCGGCCCCCAGCATCGCGCGCGCCGACGAAAGCAGGCGTGAGCGCAGCGTGGTTCCCGTGCTAGGGTCGAGCGGGGACGTCGACGGGAGTACGGGATGCGGATGTGGGTACTGGGCGCATGCGTGGCGATGCTGCCGGCCACCGTGGCGGCCGATCCGGTGGCGCTCCACGATGGGTTCGGCTACAGCGATGCCGTGCTGCGTGCGGAGCTGACGACGCTGCGCGACATGAGCGGCGCGTCCGGCCCGCGCCGCCATCTCGGCGCGGCGGGCTACCACCGCGTCCGTGGAGAGCTGGATGCCTCCAACCGTGCCGCACGCCAGTGCCTGGCCGAAACCGCCGATGCACCGCCGGCGCTGCAGGGCCTGGCCTTCCTGTGCGAATCCACCCTGGCCGGCAATGCGCTGATCGAGGGCGACATCGCGCAGTGGGCGAGGCTGATGCTGCGCGTGCGAGAGGACTACCAGCGCACCATCGTGCCGATGCTCACGCCCGGTGATGAAGTGCCCGATGTCACCCGGCCCGCGTTCGCGGCGTTCACCGCGTGGCCGCGCAGCGCGCTGCCGGTGGCCGGGCGCGTGCAGGACGTGGAGGTGCCGATCCAGTTCAGCAATGAGCTGCCCTCGGTGACGGTGACGCTGCATGGCAGCCGCGATGGCGCTGTCGTCGCCCACGAAGCCTCTTTCATCATCGACACCGGTGCGCCGCGCTCGCATATCAGCCGCGCCTTGGCCGAATCGCTGGGACTGGCGGTTACCGGCAACTTCGTGGTGTCGCGCATCGTCGGGGACGAGATCCAGCAGGCGGGGCTGGCCGCGCCGATCGATATCGAACTCGGTGGCCAGCGCGTGCGCGATGTGTCGTTCAACAGCGAAGCCGCGCGCGAGATCAACCTGATCGGCCTGGACGTGCTGCGCGCGCTGGGGCCGGTCCGCCTGTCCCGCGAAACGTTGACGCTGCTGGGGTCGCACACGCCGGCTGCCTGCACGCGCCGGATGGTGTTCACCTCGTCGCTGTGGGGGCCGTTCCAGCAGGTCCGCTATCCGATCCGGGGCCGCGAGCACCACCTGATGCTGGTCGATAGCGGCTTCCACGGGGCCTTCCAGATGCGCGGCGCGCCGCGCTCGTCGGTGCCGGCCGCGGCGATCCAGCGCCGGAACGTGATCACCACGCGCGGCGCCGAGGACATCGAGTACGCCCCGGCCAGCACGCCGCTGCAGATCACCGACACGGTGGCGGCGATTCCGGTGGATATCGCCTTCCAGCCGCCGGACCTGTTCCCGTCCTCGTGGCGGATCGGCTACGGCGTCACCGGGGGCTATGACGTGGCGCTGGACCTGCCCGCCGGCCTGGGCTGCCTGGTGCCGCGCCCGGCCGCACCGCCCGTGCTGGAGCGGCCGCCCAGCGCGTGAAGGCCCGCGCGGGCGGGGGCGGAAAGGCTGTGCGAAGGCCGACGATGGCTGAATCGGCATCTCATCCACCCTTGAAACACGCCCACGTAACCGCATCTGACTGAGAGTGCTGGCACGGCCAGCTCCCGTTTACATCGAGGACAAGAATCATGCGGATGGACAAGCTCACCTCGCGTTTCCAGCAGGCGCTGGCCGACGCGCAGTCGCTGGCCGTGGGCCGCGACCACAACATCATCGAACCGGTCCATGTGTTCAGCGCGCTGCTGGACCAGCAGGGCGGCAGCACGCGCCCGCTGCTCGCCCAGGCCGGCGTCAACGTACCGGTGCTGCGCGAACGTTTGAACGAAACCCTGGACGCCCTGCCCAAGGTCTCCGGGCAGGAAGGCAACCTGTCGATCGGCAACGATCTGAACCGGCTGCTCAACAATACCGACAAGCTGGCCCAGCAGCACGGCGATGCCTTCATCGCCAGCGAATGGTTCGTGCTGGCCGCGGTCGACGATGGTGGCACCCTGGGCATGGCGCTGCGCGCCGCCGGTGCCGACAAGAAGAAGATCGAAACCGCCATCGAGAAGGTGCGCGGTGGCGAGACCGTGCAGTCGGAAAATGCGGAAGACCAGCGCCAGGCGCTGGAGAAATACACCATCGACCTGACCGCGCGCGCCGAGAGTGGCAAGCTGGATCCGGTGATCGGCCGCGACGAGGAAATCCGTCGCACCATCCAGGTCCTGCAGCGCCGCACCAAGAACAACCCGGTGCTCATCGGCGAACCCGGCGTGGGCAAGACCGCGATCGTGGAAGGCCTGGCCCAGCGCATCATCAACGACGAAGTGCCCGAAGGCCTGCGCGGCAAGCGCGTGCTCTCGCTGGACATGGGCGCGCTGATCGCCGGCGCCAAGTTCCGCGGTGAGTTCGAGGAACGCCTGAAGGGCGTGCTCAACGACCTGGCCAAGAGCGAGGGGCAGGTGATCCTGTTCATCGACGAGCTGCACACCATGGTCGGCGCAGGCAAGGCCGATGGCGCGATGGACGCGGGCAACATGCTCAAGCCGGCCCTCGCGCGCGGTGAGCTGCACTGCGTCGGCGCGACCACGCTGGACGAGTACCGCAAGTACATCGAGAAGGACGCCGCGCTCGAGCGCCGCTTCCAGAAGGTGCTGGTGGGCGAACCGAGCGTGGAAGACACCATCGCGATCCTGCGCGGGCTGAAGGAAAAGTACGCCGTGCACCATGGCGTGGAGATCACCGACCCGGCGATCGTCGCGGCGGCCACGCTGTCGCACCGCTACATCGCCGATCGCCAGCTGCCGGACAAGGCCATCGACCTGATGGACGAAGCCGCGTCGCGCATCCGCATGGAAATCGACTCCAAGCCGGAAGAACTGGACCGCCTGGAGCGGCGCGTCATCCAGCTCAAGATCCAGCGCGAAATGCTCAAGAAGGAAAAGGACGACGCATCGCGCCAGCGCCTGGCCGATCTGGAAACCGACATCGACGCGCTGGAGCGTGAGTTCTCCGATCTCAACGAGATCTGGAAGTCGGAGAAGGCCACGCTGCAGGGCGCGACCCGGATCAAGGAGCAGATCGAGCAGGCCAAGCTGGAGCTGGAGTCGGCGCAGCGCCGCCAGGACTTCGGTCGCATGAGCGAAATCCAGTACGGGCAGTTGCCGCAGCTGGAGAAGCAGCTGGCTGCCGCGCAGGAAGTGGAAACCAGCGAGTTCAAGCTGGTCCAGGACCGGGTCACCGCCGAGGAAATTGCCGAGGTGGTGTCGCGGTGGACCGGCATCCCGGTCAACCGCATGCTGGAAGGCGAGCGCGACAAGCTGCTGCGCATGGAAGAGGTGCTGCACAACCGCGTGGTCGGCCAGGAAGAGGCGATCAAGGTGGTCTCCGATGCGGTGCGGCGCTCGCGTGCGGGCCTGTCCGATCCGGATCGCCCGAGCGGCTCGTTCCTGTTCCTGGGCCCGACCGGCGTGGGCAAGACCGAGCTGTGCAAATCGCTGGCCGAGTTCCTGTTCGACAGCAGCGACGCGATGATCCGCATCGACATGAGCGAGTTCATGGAGAAGCACAGCGTCGCGCGCCTGATCGGTGCGCCCCCGGGGTATGTGGGCTACGAGGAAGGGGGCTACCTGACCGAGGCGGTGCGTCGTCGCCCGTATTCGCTGATCCTGCTGGATGAAGTGGAGAAGGCGCATCCGGATGTGTTCAACATCCTGCTGCAGGTGCTCGACGACGGTCGCCTGACCGATGGCCAGGGCCGCACGGTGGACTTCCGCAATACCGTCATCGTGATGACCTCCAACCTGGGCTCGCACCAGATCCAGGACATGAGCGGCGATGACAGTCCGGAGGCCTATACGCAGATGAAGGCCGCGGTGATGGGCGTGGTGCAGGCGCACTTCCGCCCGGAATTCATCAACCGCCTGGACGACATCGTCGTGTTCCATCCGCTGGACAAGGTGCAGATCAAGCAGATCGCCCGCATCCAGATGCAGGGCCTGGAAAAGCGCCTGGCCGAGCGTGGCCTGCGCATCGAGGTCAGCGACGCCGCCTTCGAACTGCTGGGCAACGTCGGCTTCGATCCGGTGTACGGCGCCCGCCCGCTCAAGCGTGCGATCCAGTCGCAGCTGGAGAATCCGCTGGCGCAGAAAATCCTGTCCGGCGAGTTCCTCAACGGCGATGTGATCCGCGTCGATGCGGCCGAGGGCAAGCTGGTGTTCGTGAAGGGCTGAGCCCCGCACGCGCCGGCGGCCTGATAACCGTTGCGCCTCAGACCATGCTGGTTTGGCATGAACCCCCGCCTCGGCGGGGGTTTTTTGTTCGGTATCGTCGGCATTCACCTGGAGACGATGCGATGTCCGAACACGGCAGTCCCGAATCACAGTGGCGCGCGGAGACCATCGCCGTGCATGGCGGCTACCGGCCCGACCCGACCACGCGCGCGGTGGCGGTGCCGATCTACCAGACCGTGGCCTACGCCTTCGATGACACCCAGCACGGCGCGGACCTGTTCGACCTGAAGGTGCCGGGCAACATCTACACCCGCATCATGAATCCGACCACGGACGTGCTGGAGCAGCGCATCGCCGCGCTGGAAGGGGGGATCGGTGCGCTGGCGCTGGCCTCGGGGCAGGCGGCGATCACCTACGCGATCCAGACCATCGCCGAGGCAGGCGACAACATCGTCTCGGCCAGCGCGCTGTACGGTGGCACTTACAACCTGTTCGCGCATACGCTGCCGCAGTTCGGGATCCAGACGCGCTTTGCCGACTACCGCGATCCGCAGGCGTTCGGTGCGTTGATCGATGACCGCACCAAGGCGGTGTTCGTCGAGTCGATCGGCAACCCGCGCGGCAACATCACCGACATCGAGGCGGTGGCGAAGATCGCGCATGCGCATGGCGTGCCGCTGATCGTCGACAACACGGTGGCGACGCCGTACCTGCAGCGCTCGTTCGACTTCGGCGCGGACATCGTGGTGCATTCGCTGACCAAGTACCTCGGCGGGCATGGCACCAGCCTCGGTGGCGCCATCGTCGACTCCGGGCGCTTCCCATGGGCCGAGCACAAGCAGCGCTTCCGTCGCTTGAACGAGCCGGACGTGAGCTACCACGGCGTGGTCTACACCGAAGCCCTCGGGCCGGCTGCCTACATCGGTCGCGCGCGGGTAGTGCCGCTGCGCAATACCGGCGCGGCGATCTCGCCGTTCAATTCCTTCCTGATCCTGCAGGGCATCGAGACGCTGGCGCTGCGGCTCGACCGGATCAACGCGAATACCCTGGCCGTGGCCAACCATCTGCAGGGGCATCCCAAGGTCGCCTGGGTGAACTACGCCGCATTGCCCGACCACCCCGAACATGCGCTGGTGCAGAAGTACCTGCGCGGCCACGGCTCGGGCGTGCTGACCTTCGGCCTGCCCGGTGGTCGCGCGGCCGGCGCGCGTTTCCTGGATGCGCTGCAGCTGTTCACCCGCCTGGTGAACCTGGGCGATGCCAAATCCCTGGCCACGCATCCGGCCTCGACCACCCACCGGCAGCTGGATGCCGCCGAGCTGGAGAAGGCGGGCGTCAGCGAAGACACGGTGCGGCTGTCGGTGGGCATCGAGCACATCGATGACCTGCTGGCAGACCTCGAGCAGGCGTTGGCCAAGGCGTAGAGGCAGGACCCACGGCGGCCGGTGCGGGCCGGCCGCCGTGGGGTTTTTGGCGCCGCTCTACGCGCGGGGTTAGGATCGGCTGACGGTCCCCCCAACTGCGCAAGATCGGCCACGCGCCGGGGTGGGGCACGACGCACGCTGAGCGTCACCCCGAGATGGAGCCCGCCATGAGCCGCATTGCCCAGGTACGCCAGCGCCACGGTATCGACCGCGTCATCGCCCATCTGCAGGCGTGCCTGCGCGCTGGCGATCCCTTGCCCGATCTGGAGACACTGGCCGCGATCGCGCACCAGTCGCCGTTCCACTTCCATCGCCTGTACCGCGCGCTGACCGGCGAAACCCCCGGGCGTACCGTGGCCCGCCTGCGCCTGCTGCAGGCGCTGACGCTGCTGGGCCAGGCGGACAGCCGGGTCACCGAGGTCGCGTTGCATGTGGGTTATGAGAGTCCGCAGGCGCTGGCCCGTGCCTGCCGTCAAGCGCTGGATGCCACGCCGAGTACCCTGCGCGAGGATGCCGGGCTGCGCAGCCACTGGCAGCAGCAGCTGTCGCTGCCGGCCGGCGATCACAGCGGCGACGCGGTACCCCTGCAGGTGACAGTGACTACGCTGGAACCCTTCGACGTGGTGGCGCTACGCAGGGAAGGCGCCTTCGCTGATCTCGACCAGGCCTTCGGCGAGATCCTCACCTGGGCGGCCGAGCAGGGCTGGGCCGAGCAGTTGCAGCAGCTGATCGGCATCGCACGCACCGATCACCGCGATGTCCCGGGGCGTGAGTGCGTGTTCGACTGCGGCATGGGGTTCGGTCGCACACCGCACGCGCTGCCGGCGCCGCTGCGTGCGCTGACGCTGGGCGGCGGCGCGTATGCGGTGCTGCGCCATGTGGGCAGCTATGCAGGGCTGGAGGCCGCCACCGACGTGCTGCTGCGGGACTGGCTGCCCGAGAGCGGCCACACGCTGCGCGACGTCGAGCTGTATTACCACTACCTCGACGATCCGGAAGAGGTCCCTGAGGCCATCCTGCGTGCGGATATCTGCGTGCCGGTCGCGTAGCGTCCCTCACACCACCGGAATGCTGTGCTGCTGCCTCATCGCGCGGTATGGCGGGGTGGACATCACCATCTCGGCCAGCGAATAGGCCAGCTCGCGCTCGGCCATCACCGTGCCATCGGCGCCATGGGCGAGCAGATGCTTCACCTCGGCATCGCTGTGCGCACGCGCCAGCAGGGTCAGGCCGGGATTGAGCGCGCGCAGCTTGGCCAGCGTCTCACCGGCTTCCAGCGGCTGCGGGATCGCCAGCACGGCGATCTTGGCGCGCTCGGGATGCGCTTCGGCCAGTACGCGGTCGGAGGCGGCGCTGCCACGGATGCCGGGCAGGCCGGCCGCGTGCGCCTCGGCGACGTGTTCCTTGTTGTCGTCGATGATCATCACCGGCACGCCACGGTCGCGCAGCACCTGTGCCAGCGCGCTGCCGACGCGGCCGTAGCCGATCACGATGGCATGGTCGTGCAGGTCCAGCGAGGGGCCGGGTGGCAGCTCGGTCTCCACCGTGGTCGGGGCGGTTTCCTGGTTCTTGAGCAGCCAGCGGTCGAGCAGGCCGAACACCAGCGGGTTGAGCATGATCGAGATCAACGCACCGGCCAGCACCAGCGCCTGCCCGGTCGGCGGCAGGATCTTCAGGGTTACGCCGAGGCCGGCGATGATGAAGGCGAATTCGCCGATCTGCGCCAGGCTGGCCGAAATGGTCAGCGCGGTACCGGTCGGGTGGCCGAAGGCACGCACGATCACGAACGCAGCGGCGGACTTGCCGAACATGATGATCGCCGCGGTGGCCAGGACCTGCCACGGGTGCTCGATCAGGATGGCCGGATTGAACAGCATGCCGACCGAGACGAAGAACAACACCGCGAACGCATCGCGCAGCGGCAGCGAATCGTTGGCGGCCTTGTGGCTGAGTTCGGATTCGTTGAGCAGCATGCCGGCGAAGAACGCGCCCAGCGCGAACGACACGCCGAACAGCATCGCCGAGCCGAACGCCACGCCCAGCGCGATCGCCAGCACGGCCAGGGTGAACAGCTCGCGCGAACCGGTGCCGGCGATGCGTTCCAGGATCCACGGGATCACGCGGCGCCCGACTACCAGCATCACCGCCACGAACAGTCCCAGCTGCACGAAGGTCCAGCCGATGCTGGCCAGCACGCTGCCGACGGTGTGGGTTTCATTGGCCGCGTCCGGGCCGAACACGCCGGCCAGGACCGGCATCATCACCAGCGCCAGGACGCAGGCCAGGTCTTCCACGATCAGCCAGCCAATGGCGATCTTGCCGCGCGTGGTCTCCAGCAGGCGCCGTTCTTCCATCGCGCGCAGCAGCACCACCGTACTGGCCGTGGCCAGCGAGAAACCGAACACCACGCCGTAGATCACTGGCCAGTCCATCAACGCCGCCAGGCCCCAGCCGAGCAGGGTGGCGACCAGGATCTGGCCGATCGCACCCGGGATGGCGATCGCTTTGACCTCCATCAGGTCTTTCAGCGAGAAATGCAGGCCGACCCCGAACATCAGCAGCATCACGCCGATCTCGGCCAGCTGGTTGGCCAGCGTCTGGTCGGCGACGAAGCCGGGGGTGAACGGGCCTACGCAGATGCCAGCAACCAGGTAACCGACCAGCGGGGACAAACGCAGCTTGTTGGCCAGCGCGCCAAGGATGAAGGCGAGCCCAAGGCCAACGGCCACGATGTTGATCAGGTCGGTGTCATGGTGCATCGGGGCTCGCAATGTGGGGAATGCCCCGATTTTCACCGATGCGGCTGGATACGGCAAACCGTAGCGTGACGCCGCCGGTTCCAGGTGCACCCTCTTCGGGTCGTTCGTCGTGGCGCCAGTCAGTGGCTGTCTCAACGGGACTGGATCAAACCAGCCGCCGATGCTGGACCTCTTCAAGTACCTGGGCAGGTTCGGCGACCGTGGCTGCAGCCTGCTGGCGGTCAATCTGCTGCAGTTGCCGGATCGAATCGTCGACCGGGGTATGCACTGCGGCGTCGATCCCCATATGGGCCCGCCGGTGGGCAGGGTCGTCCAGCGCGCCCTGGATCACGAATACGTTCTGTGAGTCGGAAGAGGGGCCAGTGGGTTTTCCCAGGACGACGTGGTCAATGCGCTCTAGTCCCTGGGCCCTCGCCAGGTTCGCCAGGCTGGCGGCCATGCGCTCGCTGGACTGGTCAGGCTGCCTGGCCAAGGCTGCGTCCAGCTTGTGGACGCCCTTGATGGCTTGTTGGTGCAGCGACAGGGACGTGTCGCTGAGCGATCCTGCACTGGATCCCTGCTGCCTGGGTTCCGGCGGAGGTTGCGGGTTCGCCGGAGTAGTGGGCTGAAGGCGTTCTGCCTTGCGGATGGATTCGATCAGCTCCCGGGGCGTATCGGTGAGCATCAACTCGCCGGCATCCAGCGTTTGCCCGGTCACCTTGGAGACTGTTGCCGTCGCCCATGACGCGCAGGTGTTCGTGTATGCCCATGTGACATTCTCGTTCAGGGCCTGATCGAGCTGCTTTTCCTGCTCGGGTGTCAGCTCGTAGTAGCGGGAGGCCGACGACCTGAACCTTGTTTCCAAGCCGACCCTGATGTCCGTTTCGGGTCCATTATCGCCTGCGCGTGGGTGCCCGTCTGGCCACAGGCCGTAGTACTGCGTGTCGCCATTGCGGGTGACCGTGATCCAGGCATGACCATCCACAAACTGATTGAATGAGCCTTGCGTGTTGGGGTCTACGTCGCTATGGATACCCAGGACTACCTTGTCAGCCATAGCGCCCCCTTAAGGAAAGACTTGCTCTTCGCCGTCGGCGAAGAGCATTACAACGCGAGGCGCCAGCAGGGGAATATCCTGCACCGCAGGTTTGGGTGGGCCAGGCACGATGTGACGGCGCAGCATGGTTGCGCAGTTGCCGGATATCGGACACCGGTCGATGACGATCTTCATGGTGTCCGCCTCGACGACGTAGCTGATTCCCGCTGCGTAGTACATGCTTTCGGCAGGTTCCTCGAACTGCACCTGGAGGGTGGAGTCGGACACCTTGGTCACGACGACCGGCTCGACGCTTGACTTGGAATAGCTCGGTTTCACGTGATCTCCTGCACATCCGGAAAGCGGGACCGCCGCCAGCGCCGCCCACGCGACGGCGCAGCGCACCACGCGGCGTGCGCTGCTGGACAGGCTCATTGGGAGGTCCTGGCGATTCATGCCTGGATTCTGGCATGGCGCCGCGTGTGAAATGCGTGTCGGGGCGCACAGTAGTGCCGGCCAGCGGCCGGCACTACCCCTTGTCACCACTTGTAGGTCACGCGGCCATAGACGTACGCACCATTGAACCCGTACGGCGAGTAGTTGCTGTACGGCAGCATGCCCCAGGTGGAGTTCTGCAGGTCCACGGTGCGGTCCGGGTATTCGTCCAGGATGTTGTCCGCGCCCAGGGTCAGGGTCCAGTTTTCGCTCGGCTTGTAGCTGGCCGAGGCATCCAGCACCCACGAGGCGTCGTAGGTCTGGTCACGCAGGGCCGTCGCCGAATTGCGCACGGTGAACGAGCCATAGCGGGTGGCCGCCAGGTTCAGGTCCCAGCGGTCCGAGCGCCAGGTGCCGCTGAGGATGGTCTTGTCGCGCGGGTAGCTGTCCTCGATGCGGCCGATCTCATCGCGGCCGATCAGCGACTGGGTGATGCCCAGCGTGCCGAACACCGGCGGCGAGCCGATGAACTTCTTCACCTCGGTTTCGTTGTAGCTGTAGGCAGCGGTCAGCTCCAGCGAGCTGGCGGCGAAGGGAATCGTGTAGCTGGAGACCGCATCCACGCCGCGGGTGCGGGTGTCCACGCCGTTGGTGAAGTAGGAGAACGCCGTGACGCCCGGCAGCCCCAGCCCGGACAGCAGCGCGTTGGCCGCGGCATTGGTGGTGATGTTGGTGGAGAGCACGATGCGGTCATCGATGTCGATCTGGTACGCATCCACGGTCAGGTACAGCCGATCCACCGGCTGCAGCACCAGGCCCAGGCTGTAGGAGGTCGAGCTCTCGGCCTTCAGCGGGCTGGCACCCAGCGCCTGCGCGGCGGAGCTGGTGGTCGGGAAGGTGCCGCGTTCGACGAACACCCCGTTGACGATCGTGCTGGTCACCGCCTGGTAGCTCTGCTGGGCCAGCGACGGCGCGCGGAAACCGCTGGAGGCGGTGGCGCGCAGAGCGACCTTGTCGGTGAAGGCGTAGCGGGCGGAGAGCTTGCCGGAGAACTTGTCGCCGAAGTCCGAGTAGTCCTCGTAGCGGCCGGTTACGCCGGCGGAGAACTTGTCGGTGAGGTCGGCTTCCAGCCCGGCATACACGGCGTAGTTGTCGCGGTCGGCGTCGACGGCGTTGAGCGGGGTGAAGCCGCCGAAGCCCTGCGCACCGCTGCCGGTGTAGGAGTTCAGTTCACCGGCCGACTGCTCCCACTTCTCCTTGCGGTACTCACCGCCGAAGGACAGCGTGACCGGGTAGGCCAGGCCCCAATCCAGGGTCTTGGTCACATCGGCGTTGACGATGTTCTGGGTGTACTCCAGCGCGCCGTCGTAGAACGAGCGCGGGCTGTTCACGCCGAGCGAATAGTTGATGCTGTTGCGGGTGTGGAAGTCGATCTTGTTGGCGCCGTAGTTGTAGCTGACGTCCCAGTTCCAGCCGCTGTCCGTATCGCCCTTGACCCCGGCGACCAGCGAGCGGTCCTTGGAGTACTGGTTGATCTCCGGCACGAAGCCGTCCGGGTAGGTCTGGGCCAGCAGCGGGCCCTGGTTGCTGTTGTTGCGCGAGCGGTAGAACGCGAATGAGGTGATGTCGCGGTTGCTGGCCATCGCGGTGGCGTAGGCAGAGACGTGGTCGCTGAACTGGAAGCTGGCGTTGGCCGAGGCGGCGGTTGCATCCACCTGCGGGTCGCCGACCACGAAGGTGGTCTGGCCGATGTTGGGGAAGTTGCCGGTGTTCGGCGCGGTGCCCTGGTACGGGCCGGCCCGGTTGCTCTCGTCCTGCTGGACGATCTGGCCGGCCACATGGACGCTGCCGCGACCGTCGGAGAAGCCGATGCCGGTATCGCCGGAGAGCTGGTACTTGTTGCCGTCACCGGCCGAGTACTGGCCGGCGTCCAGCGCCAGGCTGCCGCCGGAGGACGAGCCCTTGAGCACGATGTTGATGACACCGGCGATGGCGTCCGAACCGTATTGCGCCGAGGCGCCGTCGCGCAGCACTTCCACGCGCTCGATCGAGGCGATCGGGATCGCGTTGATGTCCACCGCCGAGGAGCCACGGCCGATGCTGCCGTTGACGTTGATCTGCGCGGAGGTGTGGCGGCGCTTGCCGTTGACCAGCACCAGCACCTGGTCGGGGGAAAGGCCACGCAGCTGCGCCGGGCGGATGCCGCTGGTGCCATCGGTCAGCGCCGGGCGCGGGAAATTCAGCGAGGGCAGGGCGCGGGCCAGCGCGGTGGCCAGCTCGGTGGTGCCGGTGGACTGCAGCGCCTCGGGGGTGATGATGTCGATCGGCGACTGCGACTCGGCCACGGTGCGGTCGGCCACGCGGGTGCCGGTGACGATGATGGTGTCCAGGGTGTTGGCGGCCGTCCGGGCAGGCACGTCCTGGGCGGTGGCGGCGAAGCTGGACATACCGAGCGCGACAGCTACGGCGGCGGCGAGCGTACTGGTCTTGCGGTTCATCAGGATGTGGCTCCGGTAGGGGCGGTGCTGCACCAAAGCGACATCACGACATCGAGGATCGGGTCTGCGAAGGCGGTTGTTGCGGTGCGCAAGAGATGGATTAACGGGATATTCATCGCTTGTCAAATATTTGCCATGTTCGTAAAAAACGTTGCAGCAGCAACCATTTACGTGAGGTCGAGGATCTGACAGGAGGGTCCCGGGGGAGCGCAGGCAGGGTCGTGGGAGAGAGAAACGAGGCCTGCCGCGCATCCCGGGGCCCGTCAAGTATTCGTTAACGCTAGAATTACGTCGCAGGAAAGGTGCTCACGAGCACATTCCATTCCGTTATATGGACCCCCAAGATGATTTCCCTTCGTAACTTCGCCTTGCGCCGTGGCGAGCGGCTGCTGTTGTCCAACGTCGACCTGACCCTGCACGCGGGGTACCGCGTCGGCGTGGTCGGCCGCAATGGCGCTGGCAAGTCCAGCCTGTTCGCCGCCGTGAAGGGCGAGCTGGAGGCGGACAAGGGCGACGTCGATCTGCCCGGCAAGATCCGCATCGCCAGCGTGGCCCAGGAAACCCCGTCGCTGCCCGACCCGGCGCTGCAGTTCGTGCTGGAGGGCGACACCGAGGTGGCCGCCGTCATGCGCGAGGAAGCCGCCGCCGCCGCGCGTGAAGACTGGGAAGCGGTCGCCACCGCCCACCAGCGCATGGCCGAGATCGGCGCCTATGACGCCGAAGCGCGTGCCGGCAAGCTGCTGCACGGCCTGGGCTTCCCGGCCGAGACGCACTCCCGCGCGGTCTCCTCGTTCTCCGGCGGCTGGCGTGTGCGCCTGAACCTGGCGCGCGCGCTGATGATGCCCAGCGACCTGCTGCTGCTCGACGAACCGACCAACCATCTGGATCTGGACGCGGTGTTCTGGCTGGAACAGTGGCTGCTCAAGTACCCGGGCACCCTGCTGCTGATCTCGCATGACCGCGAGTTCCTCGACAACGTGGCCACCCACACCCTGCATCTGCACGGTGGCGGCGCCAAGCTGTACGTCGGTGGCTACACCGATTTCGAGCGCCAGCGTGCCGAACAGCTGCGCCAGCAGCAGCTCGCCCACGACAAGGAACAGGCCGAGCGCGCGCATCTGCAGAGCTTCATCGACCGCTTCAAGGCGCAGGCCAGCAAGGCCGCGCAGGCGCAGAGCCGCATGAAGCGCCTGGCCAAGCTGGCCGGCACCGAAGCCGTGCGCGCCGAGCGCGAGTTCCGCATCGAATTCGCCCCGCCGGCCAAACTGCCGTTCTCGCTGATCCGCCTGAACCATGTCGAGGCCGGTTACGGCGCCGATTCGGTGATCCTGCACAACGTGGGCTTCGGCCTGGAAGCCGGCCAGCGCATCGGCCTGCTTGGTCCGAACGGCGCCGGTAAGACCACCCTGGTGAAGACGCTGGTGGGCGAACTGGACCCGATCAGCGGCGAGCGTGCCGCGCATCCGGACCTGCGCATCGGTTACTTCGCCCAGCACACCGTGGAGTCGCTGCACGAAGGGCAGTCGCCGATGGAGCACTTCCGCGACCTGGCGCCGGATGCACCGAACCAGTCCTTCCGCGATTTCCTCGGCAAGTGGAACTTCGCCGGCGACCGTGCCTTCGAACCGGTGGACGGCTTCTCCGGTGGCGAACGCGCGCGCCTGGCGCTGGCGCTGATCGCCTACCAGCAGCCGAACGTGCTGCTGCTCGACGAACCGACCAACCATTTGGACCTGGAAATGCGCGAAGCGCTGGCCGAAGCACTGGCCGACTTCGAGGGCGCGATCGTGATGGTCTCGCATGACCGCCATCTGATCGGTCTGGTCTGCGATACCTTCTGGCGCGTCGCCGATGGCGTGGTCGAGCCGTTCGACGGCGATCTGGATGCCTACGCCGCCTGGCTGCGTTCGCGTCCTGCCGCGCAGGGCACCAAGCAGAAGATGGCCGCAGCTGCCCCGGAGCCGGTACCGCCAACCCCGCCGCTGCCGCCGAAGAAGCCGGTCAATCCCCACAAGCTGGCTGCTGCCGAAGCTAAGGTGGGCGAACTGGAGGCGCTGCTGGCCGACCTGGACCGCGAGCTGGCCAACCCGGCCAACTACGCCGATGCGACCCGCATGGCAGTCCTTGGCCGCGATCGTGAAGCCACCGCGACCCTGCTCAGCAAGGCCGAGCAGACGTGGATGGAATTGCTGGACGCGTAAACGGCATGCCGACCAACGGTCGGCATGTACCTGGCACCCTCAGGCAACCGGTAGGTGCCGACCGTTGGTCGGCACATCGTCCTGCGCCTCCAGCCATTCCCGGAACCGTCGCGCCGCATCGCTTTCGGCGCGCGAGCGCAGCCGCGTCAGCCAGTACCGTCCCAGGTCCAGCGTCTGTGCAAAGGGCTGGATCAAGCGCCCTTGGGCGAGGTCCTGCTCGAACATCTTCAACGGCAGCAGCGCCACGCCGGCACCCGCGGCGGCGGCACTGGCCAGCGTCAGGGACGAATCGAACACCGGCCCGCGCGCTTCCAGCTCCGGTGCCCCGGCCGCCTGCAGCCAGCGTGGCCACTCGTCGCTTCGGTAGGAGCGCAGCAACGCCACATTGGCCAGATCGCGCGGCTGGCGCAGCGTACGTGCCAGCGCGGGTGCACACAGGGGCGCGAACGGTGCCTCCAGTACGGCATCGCTGACCTGCCCCTGCCAATCGCCATCGCCGAACCGGATCGCCAGGTCCAGCCCTTCACCGGCCAGATCGATGCGGTTGTTGTGGGTCTGCAGGCGCAACTCGATATCCGGATGCCGTGCGTTGAAATCGCCCAGGCGTGGCAGCAGCCAGCCGGTGGCGAAAGTGCCGACCACGCCCACGCTCAGTACCTCGCGGAAGTGCCCGCCGACGAAACGGTCCAGGCTCACCGCGATGCGGTCGAAGGCTTCATTGAGCACCGGATACAGGCGCGCTCCTTCATCGGTCAGGGCGACCCCGCGCGGCAACCGGGTGAATAGCGACACCCCCAGCCGGTCCTCCAGCGCCCGGATCTGATGGCTCAGCGCGGCCTGGCTGACGCACAGCTCCAACGCGGCGCGGGTGAAATTCTGGTGCCGTGCAGCGGCCTCGAAGGCGCGCAGGGCATTGAGCGGCAACTGGGGGCGGAGCATGGGCCGAGCCGTGAGCAGGAGTGATGCATCTTCGCACTGAGGGGGCTGCTGCGGCGAGCAACTGCCAGGTATGCGGGCTTTTCCTGCGTTCATTCCCCGGTATAGCCTGTCACGCATGAGGTCAAGTAATGGCTCCCGCTGAAAATCCTCGCTGGTGGCGGCGCTGCAACCTGCCAATACTCAGGCCTTCGCCACGGAGAACCGCATGATCGCTCGACGACAGTTCCTGCAATGGACCGGCGCGGCCGCCGCCTCGGCACTGGCCGCCACCGCCTTTGCCAAGACCCCGCTGCCCTCGCCGAAATCCGTCGCCGCGGCGAAGGACTTCGCGGCGTTGGAAGCCGCGAGCGGCGGGCGCCTGGGCGTGACCCTGCTCAACACCGGTACCGGCTGGCGCACCGGCAATCGGCAGGACGAACGCTTCCCGATGTGCAGCACGTTCAAGTTCGTGTTGTCCGCGGCTGTCCTGCATCTGGCCGACCAGGGCAGGCTCTCGCTGGACCGGCGCGTGGCCGTGCGCCAGCAGGACATGCTCTCGCATGCCCCGGTGACCACGCGGCATATCGGCAAGGACGTGACGGTGCGTGACCTGTGCCGGGCGACCATGATCACCAGCGACAATCCTGCGGCGAACCTGCTGCTGGGCATGGTTGGCGGGCCGGCCGGCGTGACCGCGTTCCTGCGCGCGAATGGCGACGCGGTGACCCGCAATGATCGGCTCGAGCCGGAGATGAACCGCTTCGCCCCGGGCGACCCGCGCGACACCACCAGCCCGGCCGCGATGGCGGCCAGCCTGCAGCGTTTCGTGCTCGGCGACGTCCTCAAGCCCGCCTCGAAACAGCAGCTGGCCGATTGGCTGATCGACAACGAAACCGGCGATGCGCGCCTGCGCGCCGGGCTGTCCAAGGCGTGGCGGGTCGGCGACAAGACCGGCAGCAATGGCGAGGACACCACCAACGACATCGCGATCCTGTGGCCGCTCGCCGGCGGCGCTCCGTGGGTGCTGACCAGCTACCTGCAGGGCGCGACGGTCGATGATGCCGGCCGCAACGATGTGCTGCGCCAGGTCGCGGTGATCGCCGAAGGCATCATGCAGCACGCCGGGTAGACCACGCCGCCCGGTAGGCACCGACCGTTGGCCGGCGCACGAAAGGTAGGCGCCGACCGTTGGTCGGTGCGCACGGATGGTAGTGCCGGCCGCTGGCCGGCTCCCCATGAAGCCGTCACCGTCCACGGCCGTGATCGCCCGCCGCCAGCAGCGCCCCTGGAGCCGGCCAGCGGCCGGCACTACCCACGAAACCCGCATCGCCTGCAGCCCGCACCGCCTGCAGCAGAGCCGGCCAACGGCCGGCACTACCGTTCCCGCGTCAGCCTTCGGGGTGGCTGTTGCGTACCGCCTCCAGGAAATCCCGGCCCCAGCGATCCACGTCGTAGTACTCCACGCTGCCGAACAACTGCCGCATGCGCCCGGTCGCTTCGTCGTCGGGCATCGACAACGCCTGCAGCAGCCCTGCCGTCAGGTCGGCCGGATCATGCGGGTTGGTCAGCACCGCGCCCTTCAGCTCGGCGGCCGCGCCGGCGAATTCGCTGAGCACCAGCACGCCATTGCTGCCCTCGATGCCCTGCGTGGCCACGAACTCCTTGGACACCAGGTTCAAACCGTCGCGCAGCGGGGTGATCCACATCACCTGGGCGGCCGCGTAATGCGCCACCACTTCCTCGAACGGCAACGCCTGCGCGAAGAAGCGCACCGGGGTCCAGTCCAGCCGCGAAAAGCGCCCGTTGATCCGCCCGACGGCCTGTTCGATCTGGTTCTGCAGCGTGCGGTAGATGGTCATCTCGCGCGCGGCGGGGACGCAGATCATCAGCAGGGTGACCTTGCCCTGGCGATCCGGATGCTGTTCCAGCAGCCGCTCGAAGGCTTCCAGTTTGGCCAGCGTGCCCTTGGTGTAATCCAGCCGCTCCACCGACAGCACCAGCTTGCGCGCGCCGATCTCGCGGCGCAGCTTGAAGATGTCGTTGCGCACATCGCTGCGCGCGAGCACGTTGTGGATGCGACGCAGATCGGTGCCGACCGGATGCGCACCGAGCGCGACTTCGCGATCGCCCACGCGCAGGCGCGTGGTCATGGTGTCCAGGCCGACGGCACACCCGTAGGTGAGGAAGCGGGGTGCGCAGCTTTCCCAGGCCAGCCGCTCGGCCGGCATCGCGCCGCGGACCACGTCCACGAAGTTCTCTACCTGGCGCGGAATGTGGAAGCCGATGTAGTCGCAGCTGAGCAGGCTGCCGATGATCTCGCGGCGCCACGGCACCACGTTGAACACATCGGCCGAGGGGAAGTAGGTGTGGTGGAAGAACGCGATCTTCAGGTCCGGGCGCAGCTCGCGCAGTGTGGCCGGCACCATCCACAGGTTGTAGTCGTGGATCCACACGGTCGCGCCATGCGCGGCTTCGGCGGCGGTGGCCTCGGCGAACTTGCGGTTGACCTTCAGGAACACCTGCCAGTCTTCTTCGCGGAACTTCGCGCGCTCCCAGAACACATGCAGCATCGGCCAGAACGCTTCCTTGGAGAAGCGCTTGTAGAAGATGTCCACCTCCTGCTTGCTCAGCGGCACGCGCGCGGCGGTCAGGGTGGGGTAGCGCTCGGCATCCACCGCCAGATGGGTCTGGAACGGGCCGCGCTTGGGCTCGTCGATGCCCCAGGCCACCCAGGACCCTTTCTGGCCGCCTTCGAAGAAACTCAGCAGCGAGGGAATGATGCCGTTCGGCGAGCGCGGTGGGCGCTGGACCAGCACGCCGTCCTCCATCACTTCATCGAAGGGCAGGCGGTGGTAGACCATCACCAGGTCCGCACCGTCGGCGCGCGCCTGTGCCGGCGGACGCAGGAAAGGATCGTCATCGGCGAGCAGGCCGAACTGTTCGATCGCCTCGAGGATGCCGCCGCAGCCGGGCGCCTGCGCGTGGTAGGTGTGCTTCAGATCAGCGGTGGCGGCGGTCAGTGCCGGCTCGGAATCGCCGACGCACACGCCGCGGAAACCGGAGGTGTACATCGACAGGTCATTGAGGGTGTCACCGGCCACCAGGATGCGGTCGCGCGGGAGTTCCAGCAGGCGCGCAAGCGCGGCCAGGGTACGGCCCTTGTCGGTGTCGGGCGGCAGGATGTCCAGGTAGCGGTCGGCCGAGTACAGCACGTCGCAGCCCAGCGCCTGTGCGGCAGCCTGGATCTGCGCGCGCAGCGGCGCCAGCGTGTCGGGATCGCAGAAGTACGAGCAGCGGCGTTCCTGGGGAACGTCCTGGCGCTGCAGCGCGGTGAACGGGCGCATCGCTGCGGCGACCACCTGCTCGCCCGGCCAGTGCGCATCGATCATCGACTGCAGGGGCTGCAGTGGCTGCAGGGTGTGACCGTCGACGACGGTGGCGCCTACATCGCAGACCACGTAATCCGGGCGCGGGATGGCCGGATCGGAGAGCAGGGGCATCACCGCTTCCAGGCCGCGGCCGGTGATGAAGATCAGGCGGATGCCGGGGTGCTGGTCGACCAGCCGGTAGAGCCGATGGCGCGCGGCGGGATCGCCGGCGAGGAAGGTGCCATCCAGATCGGTGGCGAGGATCAGTTGCGGTGCCGGCGGGGCCGGCGGTGTACGGGTTGGAGTGAGGGAGGTCGGTGTCGAAACAGTCAATGCACTTCCTTATCGGAGTCAGAGGGGAGGGGGGGATCGGAATCCGGCGGCGTGGTGTCGGTCTCGGGCATCAGCTCCAGCGCCGACGGCGTGGTGCGCAGCATCAGCCGGAACCCGACCGGATGCGTGCGCAGGCGCTGGAAGCTGAGCAGGCGCGCGGTGGTGAACAGCGCCAGCAGCATCAGCACCACCGCGAAGTACAGCGGCAGCGCCGGCGCACCGAAACGCTGCATGGCTGCACCGGCCAGCGCGGGGCCGAGCGCCGCGCCGACGCCATGCACCAGCAGCAGGCTGGAGCAGCCGGACAGCAGGTCCTCGCGCGGCAGGTAATCCAGCATGTGCGCGACCGCGAAGGGATACAGCGCGAAGGCCAGCCCGCCGTAGAAGAAGAACAGCCCGAACAGCAGGTGGGTCTGCAGCTGGATCATCGGCAAGGAGGCCACCACGGCGATGCCGGCCGCGGCCAGGCTCAGTGCGACCAGTCCGCTGCGGCGGTCATGTCCATCGCTGATGTGGCCCAAGGGCCATTGCAGCAAGGCACCCCCGGCGATGGCGGTGAGCATGAACAGAGCGACGCCGTTGCCATCCAGGCCGACCTCGCCGGCGTAGACCGGTAGGAGGCCCCAGAACGCACCCATCGCCAAGCCGGAAAGGCCGGCGGCAACCGTCGCCACCGGCGCCATCGCATACAGCCGCGCCAGTTTCAGGCGCGGCACCGAGGGGATTTCCGGCGGGCGCAGGCGCGTAGCGGTGACCGGCAAGACCGCCGCGCAGACCAGGATCGCAGTGAGCATGAACATCGAGGTCGCGCCGGCGTCGCCGAGCATCAGCAGCACCTGGCCGAGCGCCAGTGCCGAGAGGTTGACGACCATGTAAAGCGAGAACGCGCGGCTGCGCAGGCGCGGGTCGGGCTCGGCGTTGAGCCAGCTCTCGATCACCGTATATAGGCCCACCAGCGCGATGCCGGTGAGGATGCGCAGCACGCCCCAACCCACGGGATTGATCCACAGAGGGTGCAGCAGCACCGCGATGGCGGCGAGGGCGGCAAAGAAGGCAAACGCACGGATATGGCCGATGCGGCCGATCAGCGAGGGGGCGAAGAAGGTGCCGATGAAAAAACCGGCGAAATAGCCGGACATCACCAACCCCAACGTACCGGCACCGAAGCCGGCCTCACCACCGCGCACCGCCAGCAGAGTGCCGAGCAGGCCGCTGCCGGTCAGCAACAGCGCCACGCCGGCGAGCAGGGCGGTCAACCGCAACATGCGTGCGTCCTTCGTGGGGAAGAAGGCGAACGAGTCACGTGACCGACCATAACACAGGGGGGATGAAGCCCTGGTTGCAGCGCTGCGGGTGCGCGTGTGCGCGTCACGGCGGGGCAGGACGCATGGTTTGCGCTGGTCGTTCGCGCCCGTTAGGGTGGGGCCATGAATGTAGTCAAACTTCTTCCCTTGGCGGCTGCACTGGCGATCACCGCCTGCAGTGGCTCCAACGATACGGTCGGCCATGAAGTCTCCATGGCGCCGTCCGATGCCTTCATGGCTGCCGTCGCTGCGCATTGCGGCAAGGCGTTCGAAGGCCGCATCGCGGTCAACGAGCCGCGCACCGATGCACCCGATCCCTTCGAGGGCAAACGGCTGATCATGCATGTGCGTGGCTGTGAGGATCCGGCACATGAGCTGCGGATTCCCTTCCATGTCGGCGACGACCACTCGCGCACCTGGGTGTTGAGTCGCACCGAAAATGGGCTGCGGCTCAAGCACGATCACCGCCACGAAGACGGCAGTCCGGATGCGGTCACGCTGTACGGCGGCGACAGCAAGCCGCCAGGCACCGCGCAACGTCAGTCATTCCCGGTCGATTCGGACTCGGTGGCGATGTTCCGCAAGGCCGACATGCTCGCCTCGGTGCAGAACACGTGGGCGATGGAGGTCGAGCCGGACCAGCGTTTCGTCTACGAATTGACCCGTCCCGGCGGGCGCCACTTCCAGGTGGTGTTCGATCTGAGCAAGCCGGTGGCCTTGCCGCCGGCGCCGTGGGGTAGCGAGAAGACCGCTGCGCCGTAACGCAGTCGGGTTTCGCCGAGGTCAGGGCGACGATGCCGCCGCGGGGGGGGAGGGCCAAATCTCGGCACCCCCCCGAGGGGGGCGGAAAC
>NZ_JBDJMB010000042.1:0-20255 GCF_039673645.1 Stenotrophomonas sp. TWI700
CTTCAACTCGGGCCCAGCCAACTGTCCATGGGGCGGCGCGGGTTGGTTGGCGGGACCAAGAGCCGCATGGATGCGGCGACATGAGCCTACAGGGACGTACTTGCGGCGGGTCCCGCCGGCCTACCCGCGCTGACCCTATCAGGCATCACCAGCGCCACGCAGTTGAAGCAGCCATCAACTCTCCCCGTTCTTCCTCGCACTCCGCTGCCGGTCGATGCGGAAGATGTAGCGCTGGATCGCGCTGTCGCCGCCGCGCGGGAGGTCGTCGAAGCGCATGCCGATGCGTTTCATTTCGACCCCGTTGGGCAGCTTGACCGCCAACTGGTTGCAGACGACCAGCGAGACATGCAGCGGGCTGCCATCGGGCAGGTCCAGCTGGGCCGCGTAGCGTTTCTGCAGGGAGAACACGTTGCAGTCCACCGGCACCGTGACGGCCAGGCCGCCGCCGCTGATGTCCACCACGCGCAGCTGCAGGATCTCGCTGCGGTCTTCGTTGACCGGGAACTGCAGGTGCGGCGAATCGGTGATCGGCGTTTCCAGCCGATACAGCTCGCGGCGCTGCAGGTGCACCAGCTCCTCGGGGAAGGGCACGCGGAAGGCGACGTGGCCTTCATTGCGCACGCGCTCCAGGCCGTCCAGGCGGAAGCGCACCATCACCCGGTCCAGCTGCGCGAAGCAGAGCAGATGGCCGGCCTCTTCGGCAGCGCGGTTGGAGGTCTCGGAGGGGCTGCCGTCCAGCAACAGCGAATCCTCGTCGTCGTCCAGTTCCAGCACCGCGGTGGGGAAGGACTGGTCGCGGCCGCCCAGATGGGCGTTGATCAACGAACGCTGGTCGATCAGCGCCTGCAGCAACTGCCGGATCTGGCGGGGGTTGCGGACCAGGTACCGGTCATCCGTGCCATCGTCGTGGGTGGCATGGGGTCGGTCGTGTGCGTCGTGGCTGCCTTCGGACATGGAATCTGCTGGGTTGGGCGGGTGCCGGCACGCGTAGATACCGGGGCTCTGTCCGTTTATCGGCAGTAGTTCACATTTATGTAGGGGGAATTGTGTCGCCCCGCGAAGAAGACGGGCGACGGTTTCGGTGTGCGGTTCTGGTGGCGGTCCGGTGAAACGACGACACCCCGCCGGGGCGGGGTGTCGTCTGGCTCACTCGATCACGCAGCGGGCGCGATCAGAACTCCTGCCACTCGGCATCGCTGGCCAGTGCCGGTTCCCGGGTCATAGCCCGGCGCGGTGCGGCGACGACACTGCGCGGCTTGGCCGGGGCGGTGGCTCGCGCTGGGGCAGGCGAACGCACGGCGGCGGATGCGGCCGCCGGCGCCGCGTAGGCCTGCCCGTCCAGCTTGAACAGCGAGACGGCGTCGGTCAGGTGGCCGGCCTGCTCTTCCATGGCGCGGGCGGCGGCGGTGGCTTCTTCCACCAGCGCGGCATTCTGCTGGGTGGTTTCGTCCATCTGCACCACGGTGGTGTTGACCTGCTCGATGCCGGCCGACTGTTCCTGCGAGGCCGCGGAGATCTCGGCCATGATGTCGGTCACGCGCTGCACCGAGGCGACGATCTCGCCCATGGTGGCACCGGCCTGGTTGACCAGCTGCGAGCCCTCGGCCACCTTGCCGACGGACTCGTCGATCAGCCCCTTGATCTCCTTGGCCGCGCCCGCCGAGCGCTGGGCCAGGGTGCGCACTTCGGAGGCGACGACGGCAAAGCCGCGTCCCTGTTCGCCAGCACGTGCGGCTTCCACCGCGGCGTTCAGCGCCAGGATGTTGGTCTGGAACGCGATGCCGTCGATGACGGTGATGATGTCGGCGATGCGGCGCGAGGAGGCGTCGATTTCGTGCATGGTGCTGACCACGCGGCCGACCACTTCGCCGCCCTGCGAGGCCACCGAGTGCGCGCCGATGGCGAGCTGGTTGGCCTGGCGGGCATGCTCGGCGTTCTGGCGTACGGTGGAGGTCAGTTCCTCCATCGAGGCCGCGGTTTCTTCCAGGTTGGCGGCCTGCTGCTCGGTGCGGCGCGACAGGTCGTTGTTGCCGGAGGCGATCTCGCCGGCCGCGGTGCTGATGCTGGAGGAGGCCTGCTGGATGCGGCCGACGATCTGGGTCAGCTGGGCGACCGTGGTGTTGGCATCGTCGCGCATCGCGGCGAACACGCCGTGGAACTCGCCCTGCATGCGCGCGGTCAGGTCGCCGGCGGCGATCGACTGCAGCAGGTGCGAGAGCTGGGACAGGTTGCCGTCGGCGACCTGCATCATGGTGTTGAGGTTTTCGATCATGACCCGGAAGTCGTGCTCGAACCGCAGCGCATCGCCGCGCTGGGTGAAGTCACCGGCCGCCGCCGCCTGGGCCAGCGACTGGATCTGGGTGTTGATCGCCAGCAGGCTGGCCTTGGCCGCATCCATCGACTCGTGCAGGATCGCACGGGTGCCGGGCAGGCGACGGGCGTTCGGCGAGAGGTCGCCGGCGGCGTACTGGTTCAGGACGTTGATCGCGTCCTTGATTGCGTCCAGGTGTTCGAAGATCACCGTATTGACGCCGACGGCCAGCTGGCCGTACACGCCCGGGAAATCTTCCGGGATGCGGTGGCTGATGTCCGGGCCGGCATGCATCTCGACCATCTGCTGGGTCTGCTCGGAGAAGCGACGCAGCATCACCGTCATGTCGCGGGTCGCGGCCAGCATCTTGCCGGCTTCATCCTTGCTGGTGGCCTGGATGTTGACCGACAGATCGCCACGCGCCACCGACTGGATGGCGTGCACGGCCTGGCCCAGCGGGCGCGTGATCACCAGTGAGATCGCCCAGGCGAGCGCGGCGGCGACCAGGGTCAGCAGCACCATGCAGGTGATGATCGCGATCACGCTGGCGTGGTGGGTGGCATTGGCGTCGGCGATGCGGCCGGCCATCAGGCTGTTGCTGTAGGCCCCCAGTTCCTTGAGGTCCTCGAACAACTGGCGGCGTGCTGGACGCGACTTGTTGTCCGACACGTCCTGCGCCAGCACGCTGTCGGCGGCAGCCACGGCCGCGCGCATCTCGGTGTTGGCAGCGAAGTACGCGGTGGCATCGGCGGCCACTTTCGCATACAGCGCGCGTTCGCGGTCGTTGGCGGGCAGGGCGGCATAGGCGGCCAGTTCGTCGTGGACCAGCTTCGACGACGCGTCCATGCGCTTGTTGTAGTCGGCCACCTTGTCGGGCTGGTCGAGCATGCTCAGCTGGGCGAGCTCATAGGTGCGGAGCTCGCCCAGCAGGGAGCGCGCTTCACCCAGGTGCTGCAGACTGGGAATGTTGTTGCCGGCCATCGACACCAGTTCGGCATTGGCGCCGTTGAGGCGGACCAAGGCGAACACGCCCAGGACGACGGTCATCAGCGTGGTGAGGGTGAACCCCACGGCCAACTTGCGGGCGATGGGCAGATCGTGGAACCACTTCATGGCAGGAACTCCGGGCAGGGCGGTGGCGCACAGCCGTGGGGGCGCTGGGCGAAAGATGGAAAGGGACGTGGGGCTGAGCGCGTGAAGAAAATGTCAGCGCTCTCACTCGGGATAGCGGCGCTGCATCGCCGCAACTTGAGCGTTCGATGTCACATTTTTTCATCGGGGCATGCAGCCCCCGATGTTGCCGCGATGGTTGCAGAAGCAAGCAATGGCGGGCGTTGCGAGTGAGTGCCGCGATGTATCCCTCAATACGTCCGCGTATCGACCACGTTCGAGGTCACAGTTTCGTGCAAGGGAGGGTGAGGCATGACGTGTCGTGTCGTGACGACACGGCAAGACAAGACAAGACAAGACAAGACAAGACAAGACAAGACAAGACACGGCCTGCCTGCCGGTGGGCAACGCGTGCGATGACGGTAAATCCACGCCATGCGTGGAGACCGCGCGCAGCGCGGCACAAGCATCCGAAGACGCCAGCCATCGCTCGTGCGGCATGTTTCCGAGGTTCAAGCCAAACCGAAGCGCCTGCTGCAGGCGTTCAAGCGGCCGGAATGAAGAGCATCCACGCATGGCGTAGATCTACCCCGCAGGTGCCGACTACCGTCGGCCGGCACCTGCCGTGCGTTACGCGGCCTGCGGCACCTTGAGCGAGCGCACCAGGCCGCCGATGTCGACGATCAGCGCGACCCGGCCATCGCCGAGAATGGTGGCGCCGGAGACACCGCTGATGCGGCGGTAGTTGTTCTCGATGTTCTTGACCACGACCTGCTGCTGGCCGACCAGTTCGTCCACTTCCAGCGCGATCTTCTGGCCATCGCCTTCAACGACCACAACCAGCGGATCGTCCAGCGCACGCCCGCCGTAGCCGTAGTACTCGCTGAGCGAGAGGATCGGCAGGTACTCGCCACGCACCCGCAGCACGCGGCCTTCGCCGGCCATGGTGCGCACATCGTCGGCCTGCGGCTGCAGCGCCTCCAGCACGTAGGCCAGCGGCAGGATCAGCGTTTCGCCGGCCACCGAGACGGTCATGCCGTCCAGGATCGCCAGGGTCAGCGGCAGGCGGATCAGCACGCGGGTGCCGTTGCCGGCCTGGCTTTCCAGCTGGACTTCGCCACCCAGCGCCTGGATGTTGCGGCGGACCACGTCCATGCCGACGCCACGCCCCGACAGATCCGTGACGGCATCGGCGGTGGAGAAGCCGGGCTGGAAGATCAGGTCCCACACCTGCGAATCGGTGGGGTTGTCCGGCACGCTCAGGCCACGCTCGAGCGCCTTGGACAGGATCTTGTCGCGGTTCAGGCCGCGACCGTCGTCGCTGACTTCGATCACGATGTGGCCGCCCTGATGCGAGGCGGCCAGCGTGATCGTGCCGGTTTCGTCCTTGCCCGCCTCGCGACGCACGTCCGGCATTTCCAGGCCGTGGTCGATCGAATTGCGGACCAGGTGCACGAGCGGATCGGCGATCTTCTCGATCAGGCCCTTGTCCAGCTCGGTGCCTTCGCCGATGGTGCGCAGGCGCACGTGCTTGCCCAGGCGTGAGGACAGATCGCGGACCAGGCGCGGGAAGCGGCGGAACACGGCGTCCACCGGCAGCATGCGCACGCCGATGACCGCTTCCTGCAGATCGCGGGTGTTGCGTTCCAGCAGGTCCAGGCCGGTCAGCAGCTGCTCGGCCTGCGCCGGGTCCAGTGCGTGCGAGACCTGCTTGAGCATGGCCTGGGTGATGACCAGTTCGCCGACCAGGTTGATCAGTGCATCGACCTTGTCGACGCTGACGCGGATCGAGGTCTCGGCTTCATGTGCAGCAGCGGCCGGTGCGGCAGCGGCCGGTGCAGCGGCGACGGCGGCGGCCGGCTTGGCCTCGACCGGCGTGCAGGTGGCCAGGCTCGGCGGTGCGGCCGGACGGATGTCCAGTTCGCAGTCGTCCACCACCCAAGCGAAGGTGTCTTCGATCTTGCTGCGCGGCACCTTGCCGACCAGGCCAAGATCCCACGCCAGGTGGGCCTCGAGCGGATCGAGCTGATCGAAGCCGGGCAGGCGGTCCAAGCGCGCGGCGACCTGCAGCGACCCCAGGTGCTCCAGCTCGCGGATGATGCGCAACGGGTCGTTGCCGCTCATGAACAGCGACGGTGCCGGCACGAAGCCGATCTGCCACGCCTCCGGGGTGTCATCGACCTTGGCGGCGACGACCGGCGCCGCGGCCGCGGCCTGGCCGGACAGCACTGCTTCCAGGCGCGCCTTGACCTCGGCGACCGCCTGCGGATCGGCCGCCTGGCCGTGTTCGGCTTCACGCAGCAGGGCACGCAGCACGTCCACCGACGCCAGCATCGCGTCGACCGCGGCCGGCTCCAGCGCCCGCTTGCCAGCACGCAGTTCGTCCAGCAGCGTTTCCAGCACGTGGGTCAGGGCGGCGATCGCGTCGAAGCCGAACGTGCCGGCGCCCCCCTTGATCGAGTGCGCGGCGCGGAAGACCGAGTTGATGATTTCCGGGTCCTGCTGGCCCGATTCGAGCGCCAGCAGGCCAGCTTCCATCGCATCCAGCCCCTCGCGGCTTTCTTCGAAGAAGGTGGCGTGGAAACGTTGCAGATCCATGCTCATGGTGCGGGGTGTCCAGTTGCGAGGGGAGGGAAGGGTGAAGCGGGATCAGCCCAGGACTTTCTGGACGGTGGCGACCAGCTGTTCCGGATTGAACGGCTTGACCAGCCAGCCGGTCGCACCGGCGGCCTTGCCTTCGGACTTCTTGTCGGCGGCCGATTCGGTGGTCAGCATCAGCATCGGCGTGAACTTGTAGTCCGGCAGCTGGCGCAGTTCACGGATCAGCGCGATGCCGTCCATGTTGGGCATGTTGACGTCGGTGACCACCGCGTTGAAGCGTTGGCCCTTGGCACGACCGAGGGCGACCGCGCCGTCTTCGGCTTCCTCGACGGAAAAGCCGGCCGAGGTGAGGGCGAAAGAGACCATCTGGCGCATCGACGCCGAATCGTCCACCACCAAGATACGTGCGCTCATGCAGCGTTCTCCACAGATTTCAGGTTGTCATGGGGTGCATCCAGGCCGAGGGCCTGGGTGACGCCGAGCAGACGCGCGGCATCACGGAGGGTTGCGGTGCAACCGTGGAATCCGGTGGGATGCCCGGCCTTGCGGCGGGCCTCGACGAATGCGCACAGCACCTGCACCGAGGCGGTATGGATACGGCCGATCTGGCTGGCATCCAGCGTCAGATCGCCGGCCTTATCCACCAGGGGGGCCAAACGGGTTTTCAGCTCGGTGCTGGTCTCGATTCCGAGATCATCACCCAAGGCCACAGTGCTCATCATTGCTCCGGACAAACGGTTCCGAGGTCTATAACGGCCCAAACCAACAAAGCTTTAGCGGAGACCGCGCGCAGCGCGGCACCGGCCTCCGCCACTACGTCAGTTCAGCAGCTGCGTCGCGTCCAGCAGGATCATCGGCTGCGCGCCGCCGCGGGCCACGCCGCGGAACAGATCATTGGAGATCTGGCAGATGCGGGCGGTGTCCGGGGGCTCGATCTGGGAGTCGGTGAGGTTGGCGACATCCTCGACCGCCGACACGCGCAGGCCCATGGTTTCGCCGTTCTCTTCCAGCACCACGATGCGGGTATTGGCATCGTTGCCGGCCGCGCTGCTGCCCAGGTGGATGCCGAGGTCCATCACCGGCACCACCTGGCCACGCAGGTTCATGATGCCCAGCATCGCCGGCGAGGTGCCGCGCAGCGGCAGCAGCGGGACCGGCAGGACCACTTCCTGGACCTTGAGCAGCTCCAGCGCGTAGGCCTGGGCGCCACACCGCAGGCGCAGCCAGCGCGAGGTCCGTTCGGCGGCGCGGCGGTTCTCGCGTGGGCTCGAGGCCGGGTCGCGTGCCTGCCGCTGCAGCTCCTCCCAGCTGCCGGGTCGGCTCTGTGCCAGCGAGGGAGCGTTGGCACGGGCGCTTGTGGCGGCCAGCATGGGCGCCATGGCCGGCATCGAGCGCGCTGCCGGTGCACGTGCGGCCGGTGCCGGAGCAGGCGTGGGCGCGACGACCGGTGCGGGTGGCGCAACCGGTGGGGCGACGGCAGCCACGGGGCCGGTTTCGTAGACGACCTCGGGTGGCAGGTCGTCCCAGCTCGGGCGGGCCTCGTCCGCGGGCGCGGGCATGGCGCCGCTGAGGAGCGGGTCGTTGCGGAGTTCGTCGAGCAGGTCGTCGAAGCCAGGGGCTGCGACGGGTGCCGCCGCGATCGCAGCATCCGTTTCAGCCGCCGCCTCGACCACCGCAGGGGTGGCAGACAGGGTCATCGCGCCGCTCAGCAGCGGATCGTTGCGCAGTTCGTCCAGCAGGTCATCGAAGCCTGGGGTGATGACCTCTTCAGCCGCGGCGGGCGCCGCTGCAGTGATGGTCGCATCGACCGTTGCAGGTTCAGCCTCGAGTGCTTCGACAGCTTCGACAGTTTCCACAGCGTCGGCAGCTGCAACGGGCATCGAAGCCTCCGCCGGCGCCGGCATCGCGTCGCCCAGCAGCTGCTCCAGGTAGTCGTCGAGTACGCCGGCGGTGTTCATGCCGCGCGCTCCATCTGCTGCGCGTCGTCGGCCAGGATCCATTCCAGTGCGCGGCGATAGGCGGCCAGGCCGCGGCCGGGGTAATCCCCGGACTGCGCCGGCACGGTCAGGCTGGCGGCGTTGCAGATGCGGGTATCGACCGGGATCGCATCTTCCCAGACGCGGTGGCCGTGTTTGTCCTGCATCTGCTTGACGGTTTCGTTGCCGGCGCGCGTGCGGCGGTCGAACAAGGTGGGCAGGATCGACATCGGCAGGGGGCGGCGGCGCGAGCGCTCGACCATCTCGCCGGTACGGACCATGCCGTCCAGTCCGTGCAGTGCCAGCGGCTCGGCCTGGGTCGGGATGATCAGGCGGTCGGCTGCGGCCAGTGCGTTGATCATCAACAGGCCCAGGGTGGGCGCGCAGTCGAGCAGGATGTAGTCATGCTGGCCCTGGTGGCGGCCGAGCGCATTCTGCAGGGCCAGGCCGAGGCCCGGCTGGTTGGCGCTGCGGCGTTCCAGGGTGGCCAGGGCCGCCTGTGCGCACACGTAGTCCAGGCCCGGAATGTCGCTGGGGTGGGCGAGGGTGGAGAGCTCGGCCGGCGGCGCGCCGAACAGTTCCAGCACGCCCTGCGGCGGCGGATCCAGCGCGACGCCGAAGGCGCGGGTCAGCGACGAATGCGGATCCAGATCGATCAACAGCACGCGGTGGCCCTGCGCGGCCAGGCCGCGGCCGAGCGCGAGCGTCGTGGTGGTCTTGCCCACGCCGCCTTTCTGATTGGCAACAGCCCAGATACGCATGCGGTTCACTCCTTCATTGCGGGCGGAACGGCGGCGCCAACGCGGCTGCCGGCCGGCACCGGTGGCAACTGCACCGGTGCGATGGGGGTAACAGGGGTGCCAGTGGCAGGTGCCTTGGCGGCATCGGCGGCGTCGGCATCGGCACTGAGCCGGTCGGTGATCGGGTCGATGCCCTGCGCGGTATCGGCCAGGATGATCACCATCACTCGCCGGTTGCGGTTGCGGCCTTCGGCGCTGGCGTTGTCTTCGCGGGGGCGGAACTGGCCATAGCCGACCATCGCCAGCCGTGCCGGCTGCAGGCCTTGGTCGGCGAACAGATGCACCACGCTGGCCGCGCGCCCGGCCGAGAGTTCCCAGTTGGACGGGAACAGCGAGGTGGCGATCGGGATGTTGTCGGTGTGGCCTTCCACGCGCACGCCATTGGGCGCATCGCGCAGCACTTCGGCCAGTTTGGAGAGGGTGTCGCGTGCGTGCACGTCCAGCGTGGCCGAACCGGTCGGGAACAGGATGTCGCTGTTGATCTCGACCTCGATCCACAGCTCGGTGCGGCGCACGGTGATCATCCCGCGTTCGATCAGCGGCGCCAGCGTGGCGGTGAGCTTGTCGGCGATGCCGTTGAGCTGGCGCTCGGCACGCTGCAGCTGTTCCTGGTTGCGGATCGAGACCGGCATGCGCATCTGCGAGGCCATCGCCGGCAGCAGGGTCGGGTCGTTGGTCGGCGCCGGTGCGGAGGGGCCGATCTTGGTGCCGGCCCTGATCACCGAGGGGCTGTCCCAGCCGCCGCCCTGGACCTGCTGGTTGCCGACCTGGACCGGGTTGATCGTGCGCGGCGCGCCGCCGAACGCGGTGGTCAGCGCATCGGCCATGATCCGGTACTTGCCCTCGTTGAGCGAGGAGATGGCGTACATCACCACGAAGAAGGCGAGCAGCAGCGTCATGAGGTCGGCATAGGGGATCGCCCAGGCCTCATGGTTGGCATGTTCTTCGTGGTGCTTGCGACGGGCCATGTCAGTGCAGGAACCCGGACAGGTTGGTTTCGATGTTGCGCGGGTTCTCACCCTGGGCGATCGAGATCAGGCCTTCGATGATCATTTCGCGGTCGCGGCTGTTGTGGTGGATCACGCTCTTGAGCTTGGCCGACACCGGCAGGAACAGCAGGTTGGCCGAGGCGATGCCGTAGATGGTGGCGGTGAACGCCGCCGCGATGCCGTGGCCGAGCTTGCTCGGGTCGGCGAGGTTCTTCATCACCGCGATCAGGCCGAGCACGGCGCCGATGATGCCCAGGGTCGGCGCATAGATGCCCATGCCCTCGAACACCTTGGAGGCGGCCAGATCCTGGCTCTCCTGGCTGCTCAGTTCGATTTCCATCATGTGCCGGATGGTCTCCGGCTCCACGCCATCGACCAGCAACTGCAGGCCTTTGCGCAGGAACGGATCGTCCTGGGCGTCGACCTGGGCTTCCAGGCCGAGCAGGCCCTGGCGGCGGGCGATGTTGCTCCACTCCACGATCTGCTGGATCAGCTCGCGGCGGTCGCTGCTCGGCGGCAGGATCACCCAGCGCACGATCTTGAAGGCGTGCTTGAACACGGCCGGCGAGGTATGCAGCAGGATCGAGGCGATGGTGCCGACGATGACGATCACGAAGGCGGCCGGCGACCACAGCGACGCCAGACCGGCCCCCTTGAGGATGCTGCCGCCGACCAGCGAGGCCAAGGCGAGGAAAAGTCCAATGAGGCTGAGTCTGTCCATGGGTCCGTTATCGGCTTGTGTGAATGGGACTTGAGACGCCGAAGGAATCCAGTGATGCGGCGGTCACACTTTCACGGGATCAATCGTGGTGTGTGCGCAGCCCGTCCACGTCCAGGATCAGCGCCATCCGGCCGTCGCCGATCAGGGTGGCACCGGCATAGCCGCGCAGCCCGCGCAGGGTCTTGGGCAGTGGCTTGATCACCACTTCCTCGCGGCCACGCACCTGGTCGACCACCAGGCCGAAGCGGGCTTCGCCGGCCTGCAGCACCACGATGGTCAGCAGCGAGGACGGCATCGGCTCCACATCGAGCCAATGGCGCAGGTCGACCAGGGCCAGCGTGTGCGATTTGCGGTCCAGCACGGCACGGCCGTCGAACCAGCCCAGTGAGGTGTTGGGGGCATGCAGCACCTCCATCACGCGGGCCAGGGGCAGGGCGTAGACGTCCTCGCCGGCCTGCACCAGCAGGGTCGGCAGGATCGCCAGGGTGAGCGGCACGCGGATCATGAAGCGGCTGCCACGGCCGAGCTCGGACTGGATCTGGATCTGGCCGCTCAGCTCGCGGATGCGCGACTGGACCACGTCCATGCCCACGCCGCGGCCGGAGATGTCGGTGACCTGCTGCTTGGTCGAGAAGCCGGGCAGGAACACCAGGTGCAGGCACTCCTCGCTGCTTAGGCGGGCGGCGGCTTCGGGGTCGATCAAGCCCTTCTCGCGCGCCTTCTGGCGCAGGCGTTCGGGATCGATGCCGGCGCCGTCGTCCTGCACTTCGATGCTGACGTAGTCGCCTTCCTGCTGGGCCGAGAGCCGCACATGGCCGCTGCGCGGCTTGCCCTGCGCCTCGCGCAGGTCCGGCATCTCCACGCCGTGGTCGATCGCGTTGCGGACGAGGTGCACCAGCGGATCGGCCAGCGCCTCGACCAGGTTGCGGTCGAGTTCGGTTTCCGCGCCGATCAGCTCCAGCTCGACTTCCTTCTTGAGCGAACGCGCGACATCGCGTGCCACCTTGGGGAAGCGCGAGAACACCTTGCCGACCGGCTGCATGCGGGTGCGCATGACCGCCGACTGCAGGCGCGCGGTGGCGATGTCCAGCGTGGACACGGCGCGGTCGAGCTCTTCATCGTGCAGGCGAGCGCGCAGAGTCTTGAGCCGGTTGCGCGACAGCACGAGCTCGCCGATCAGGTTGACGATGGCATCCAGGCGCTTGGTATCCACGCGCACGGTGTGCTCGGCTTCGGCAACCGGTTTGGCCGGTGCCGGCTTGGCCATCGGCGCCGGCGGGGCGGCCACGGCACGCGGAGCCGGTGCGGCGGCGGCGGCCTTGGCACCGGGAACGGCGCCACCGTGGAGCTGGTCGAGCAGGGCTTCGAACTCGTCCTCGCCGATCAGGCCGTCATCCTTCTTCGGGGCCGCGATGGCGGTCGGTGCGGCCCCGCCATGCAACTGGTCGAGCAACGCTTCGAACTCATCATCGGTGATCATCTCGCCGCCGCTGCTGGCCGTGGTGGCGGCCGCAGGCGCCGGCGTGGCCGGCCCGTTGACATCGAACTGGGCGATCAGCTCCGGCGGGGCATAGCCCGGCTCGGTGCCGGCCGAGACCGAGTCGAGCATCGACTGCAGGTAATCCAGTGACTGCTGGGCTGCATCGAAGTGGTGGGCCTGCAGTGTGGCCTGGCCGGAGCGTGCCATGCCGAGGGTTTCCTCGGCGGCGTGGCACAGCTCGACCATCGCCTGGATGCCGAGGAAGCCGGCACCGCCCTTGAGCGTGTGGAAGCCCCGGAACACGGCGTTGAGCTGGTCGGTGTCCTGGGGCGCCTGCTCCAGCGACACCAGCTGTTCGCCGAGGCGGTCCAGGATTTCCTGGGCCTCGAGGATGAAGTCGGCAGCGATATCGTCTGGAACAGCACTCATGAGCGTTACAGTCCCAGGTCCGAAAGCAGGTCGTCGGCGTCGTTCTGTGACACCGCGTGGCGATCCAGGCCGTTCACGGCCGGGCCGGCCAGGCCGTTGTTGTCGCGCTTCTTTTCGTCGTCCTGCGGCGGCAGGCCGAGCGCGCCGAAGCCCTCGTGCACGCGACGCACGATCCCGACCACGCGGCGGATGATCTGCCCGGTGAGGTCCTGATAGCTCTGCGTCAGCGCGATTTCGGTGAGGTTGTGGCGGATCCGGTCCAGCTGCTGGCCCTGGTCGGGCGTCAGCCCGTTGGCACGCAGCTGCTCGGTGAGCGAGCGGCATTCCTCCGCCAGGTCCAGGGTACGGTGGGTGGCCTGTTCGGTCATCGCCACCACGTGATCCAGGCGCGCGCAGGCGTCATCCAGCTCGCCGGCTTCGCTGGGCAGGCTGGGCAGATCGCCCAGGGCCTGGCCGAGCTCGCGGGCCAGGCGGTTCAGGCCGGCCATCATCGGCTGCGTGCGCAGCGCGGCCAGTGCGTCGATTTCCCGGCGCCAACCGGCTTCGTCACCACTTTCCAGTGCGGCAAGGGCGTCCTGCAGGCGCTGCACCAGCGCGGATTTGTCGCTCAGGGTTTCCATCAGGCGCTCGCCGCCAGGCGTTCGAAGATCTTGCCGAGCTTTTCTTCCAGGGTCTGGGCGGTGAACGGCTTGATGATGTAGCCGTTCACGCCGGCCTGTGCCGCTTCGATGATCTGCTCGCGCTTGGCTTCAGCGGTCACCATCAGCACCGGCAGGGTCTTGAGCTTGGCGTCGGCACGCACGGCCTTGAGCAGGTCGATGCCGGTCATCACCGGCATGTTCCAGTCGGTGACCACGAAATCGAATGGCTGGCTCTGCAACATCGCCAGCGCGGCATGCCCGTCCTCGGCTTCGGCCGTATTGGTGAAGCCCAGATCGCCCAGCAGGTTCTTGACGATACGACGCATGGTCGAGAAGTCGTCGACGATCAGGATACGCATGTTCTTGTTCAAAGCACTTTCCTCGATTTCAATGGTTCTCGAGGCCGGCGTCGGCCGCCTCGAAGATCTTCAGCCGGCCCCGCAGGCGCAGCACGGCCTGGCCATGGATCTGGCACACGCGCGATTCGCTGACACCCAACACGGCGCCGATCTCTTTCAGGTTCAGTTCCTGCTCGTAGTACAGCGAGAGCACCAGCTGTTCGCGCTCGGGCAGCAGGCCGATCGCGTTGCCCAGCTCGCGCCCGAACTCACCGCGCTCCAGTACCTGCTGCGGGGTCGGGCCGCCCTGGGCGACGGTATCCAGCTCGCCCTGGTCTTCGATCCGCGATTCCAGGCTCAGCACCTGGCCGCGCGAGGCGTCCTCCATCAGGCGCAGGTAGTCCGGCAACGGCATGTCCATCGCGGCGGCCACTTCGGTGGCGCTGGCGGCGCGGCCGGTGCTCTGCTCCAGCCGGCGGATGGTCGCGGCGGCATCGCGGGCGCGGCGGTGTACCGAGCGCGGCACCCAGTCGCCGCGGCGGATCTCGTCGATCATCGAGCCGCGGATGCGGATCGAGGCATAGGTCTCGAACGAGGCGCCCTGGTCGGCGTCATAGCTGCGCGAGGCCTCGATCAGGCCCATCATGCCGGCCTGGATCAGGTCATCGACCTCCACGCTGGCCGGCAGGCGTGCCGCCAGATGGTGGGCGATGCGGCGGACCAGGTCGGAGTGCTGGGCAATGCACTCGTTGGCCGCGGTCCGCTGGACTTCTTTGTATTGTGCTGCGCCCTTCATGCCGTCACCCCGCGTTGCTTGAGGATGCGTTCGAGGAAGAACTCGACCCCGCCACGCGGCTCGGTCGGGGCCTGCCAGCGCGCGGTACGGCGCGCGATTTCGGTCAATGCCAGCGCCGACGGGCTGGACGGATAGGCTTTCACCACCGGCTGCTGGCGCTGCACCGACAGGCGCAGCCAGTCGTCCTGCGGCACGCAGCCCAGGTAGTTCAGCGAGACATCGGCGAGGAACTTGTCGCAGACGCGGGTCAGCTTTTCGTAGAGCACGCGGCCTTCGTTCGGGTCGCGGACCATGTTGGCCACGACCTGGATGCGATCCACGCCGCGTTCGCGCGAAAGCACCTTGATCAGCGCGTAGGCATCGGTGATCGAGGCCGGCTCATCGCAGACCACCACCACGGTGTCCTGCGCGGCCTGGCAGAAGGTCAGCACGCCATCGGTGATGCCGGCGGCGGTGTCCACGATCATGATGTCCAGCTCGCGTTCGAGCTCGGAGAACACGTTGACCAGGCCGACGTGCTCGGCCGGCTGCAGTTCGGCCATGTGGCGGCGGCCGGACGCGGCCGGGACCACCAGCACGCCACCGGGGCCTTCCATGATCACTTCTTCCAGGGTGCACCGCCCGGCGACGAGGTCGGCCAGGGTCACCTTCGGCTGCAGGCCCAGGATCACGTCGATGTTGGCCAGGCCGAGGTCGGCGTCCAGCAGCAGCGTGCGTTTGCCCATGTCCGCCAGCGCCACGGCCAGATTGGCCGAAACGTTCGTTTTGCCCACGCCGCCCTTGCCGCCGGTGACGGCGATGGTGCGGACCGGGCCCAGCGGCTGGCTTCGGGTAGCCGACAACGGGAAGGTCTTGGTCAGCTTGGCGTACTCACGCGACGGCATGGTTCAACTCCGGGTTGCAGGGCATATCGGCCGCGCGGCGCAAATCTTCAAGGCGAAGTACAAGATTGGCCGCACTGGCACGGTGCAGGTCTTCGGGAACGTCCTGGCCATCGGTGACCCAGGTGATCGGCAGGCGGTGATCCACGGCCACCGACAGGG
Source organism: Stenotrophomonas sp. TWI700 (assembly GCF_039673645.1). NCBI lineage: Bacteria > Pseudomonadati > Pseudomonadota > Gammaproteobacteria > Lysobacterales > Lysobacteraceae > Stenotrophomonas > Stenotrophomonas sp. TWI700. Next base: position 15,236 of record NZ_JBDJMB010000042.1, read on the forward strand.
CGGTGCCAAAGCGGCCGGTCTCGTCCAGCTTGCTCAGCACCACGCCCTGCGGGTTGGCGGCGCTGAAGCGGCGGACGACCTCGTCCATGTCACCGAAACTGGTGTTGGCCGGCAGCACCAGCAGGGTGCGGATCTGCTCGGCGGCGCGCAGCCACTGCAGCTGGGCGGCCAGGGCGCGGTCGCGCGGGCCCAGCCCGGCGGTGTCGATCAGGACCAGCTTGTAGTCCTTCAGGCGCTCCAGCAGCTGGTTCAGATCGCTGCCGCTGCTGGCCTCATGGACCGCGATGCCGAGCTGGCGGCCGAAGCCGTACAGCTGCTCGCGGGCACCGATGCGGCCGGTGTCGGTGGTGACCAGGGCGACGTCGCGGGCGGCGTGCGCTTCGGCGAAGCGCGAGGCCAGCTTGGCGATGGTGGTGGTCTTGCCGGCGCCGGTGGGGCCGACCAGGGCGATCACGCCGCCGGCTTCGAGCGGGTCGACCGGGGCGATCGGCAGCTTCTTGGAGAGCAGGCCGAGCATCAGGCCGCGGCCGCGGTGGGCTTCGGTATCCAGCGGAATCTGCATGGCCACGTCGCGGCTGATGCCGGCGTCGAAGCCGTACTCGTCCATCAGGTCCAGCGCGGCGGCACGGACCGGCGAGCCACGCAGGCGTTCGTCGGTGAAGCGGTGCATCTCGCGCTCGATGACGTGGCGCATGCCGGCCACTTCGTGGCGCAGCTGGCGGATTTCTTCGTCGTCGCGCGGGACCACGATCAGTTCCGGCACGCTGGCCACGACCGGTGCCGCGTCATTGGCGGCGGTGCCGACGGTCGCGGCGATCGGCAGCGCCGGCGGCAGGGTCGCGGCCACGACCGGCATCGGCGCCAGGGCGGCGGCGGCCGGCACGGCGGTCTCGTCCACCTCCTCCAGCGGCGGATCGATGACGAAGCGGGCGCGGTTGATCGGGGCCGGTGCGGCGACCTCGTGCGGCAGGGCCGGCGAAGCGGCGGCGGCCTGTTCGACATTGAACGGCGCGAAGATCTGCTCCGGCAGCGACGGTTCGTTGACGGCAGGGCTGACGCTGGCGCGGGCCAGGGTGGCCGCGAAGCCATCGCTGCCGCGCTGCGGGACGCTTTCGTTGGCGGTATCGAGCGTACGGCCGGTCGCGCCGACGGCGGCGCGCGCCAGCGCGGCCACGGCCGAGGTGGTGGCGGCCACCGGTTCCGGCGTGGCGACCGGGGCCTTGCGGCGGGTCACGGCGGCGATCACGGCATCGGCGGCGCTGCGGGGGCGCGGTGCCGGCGCCGGGGCGACGTCCTTGCGGGCCGCTTCCAGTGCACGCTGCACGGCGCTTTCGTCATAGTTGGCCGCCGCCACGATCTCGACGCCTTCCTCGATCCGGCGGTTGGACAGGATGACTGCGTCCGGACCGTGTTCCTTGCGCACCAGGTTCATGGCCGAGCGCATATCGGAGGCGACGAAGCGTTTGATTTTCATGCTGTGGTACCGGGACTGGGGCGGCGGAGTGGTGGAAGGGAAACGCTGGTTGTCGGTGGTCTGCACGGTCAGGGAGTCCCTTTATTTCCTGCTGCGGTGAAATCGAATGAGGTGTCTGTTTTCTGTCGCGGTGCCGTCGGAGGTCCGGCTCAACTGATCGTGCCGACCAGCTTCAACCGTTTGTCCTCGGGCACCTCGCTGTAGGCGAGTACGGACAGCGAGGGGACGCTGTGGCGTACCAGCCGTGCCAGCGCGGCACGTACCGGGCCGGGCACCAGCACGACCGCGGGCTCGTTCTTCGCTTCCTGCTTGCCGACACATTCGGCCAGGCTTTGATGCAGTCGCTCGGCGAGTCCGGGTTCCAGCGCGGCGCCGTTGCCCTGTGTGGACTCCTGCAAGACGCGTTCCAGTTGCGGGTTGAGGGTGAAGACCGGCAGCTCGGGCGACATCCCGGCGATCTCCTGCACGATGAAACGGCCCAGCGCGTTGCGCACGGCGGCGGTCAGCACGGCCGGGTCCTGGCTGGTCGGCGCGCTTTCCACCAGCGATTCGACGATCTTGCGCAGCTGGCGGATCGGAATGCGCTCGATCAGCAGGTTCTGCAGCACCCGCACCACCGCCGACAGCGGCAGCGACTTCGGCGTCAGATCTTCGACCAGCTTCGGTGCACTCTTGGCCAGGTTGGCCAGCAGCTGCTGCACTTCTTCGTGACCGAGCAGTTCCGGGGCGTGCTCGCGGATCAGGTGCGACAGATGGGTGGCGACCACGGTGGCCGGGTCGACCACGGTGTAGCCCATCGATTCGGCATTGGCGCGCTGGTGCGGCTGGATCCAGGTGGCATCCAGGCCGAAGGCGGGATCCTTGCCGGCGATGCCTTCCAACGTGCCCAGGGCACTGCCCGGGTCCAGCGCGAGTTCGCGGTCCGGATGGATCTCGGCGGTCGCCACCGGCACGCCGTGGATCAGCAGGCGATACGCGCTCGCCGGCAGTTCCAGGTTGTCGCGGATGTGGACGGAGGGAATCAGGAAGCCGATGTCGTGGGTGAGCTTGCGGCGCACGCCCTTGATCCGGGCCATCAGTTCGCCGCCCTGGTTCTTGTCGACCAGCGGGATCAACCGGTAGCCGACTTCCAGGCCGAGCGGATCGACCGGGCGCAGTTCGTCCCAGGTCAGTTCGGCGGTGGGCGAGGGCGCGGCACCCGGCAGGCCGAGGGTGTCGGGGCGGTTGGCGGCCGGCGATTCGGCGGCGCGGGCTTCGGCCGTGCTCTTCTTCCAGGCCTTCCAGGCGATGAAGCCGAGGATGGCGGCCAGCGTCAAGAAGGCGACGTTGGGCATGCCCGGCACCAGCCCGACCACCGCCAGAATCGCGGCGGCGATGGTCAGCGCGCGGTACTGGCCGAAGACCTGGCTCATCATGGCCTGGGCCATGTCCTGCGAGCGCGAGGCGCGGGTGACCAGCATGGCCACCGCCGAGGACACCAGCAGCGCCGGCAGCTGGGCGACCAGGCCGTCACCGATGGAGAGCAGGGTGTAGGTCGCCGCGGCATCGCCGAACGGCATGCCGTGCTGGAGCACGCCGACCGCCAGGCCACCGACCAGGTTGATGAACAGGATCAGGATGCCGGCGATCGCATCGCCACGGATGAACTTGCTGGCGCCGTCCATCGCGCCGTAGAAGTCGGCTTCCTCGCGGACCTCCTCGCGGCGCGCCTTGGCCTCTTCACGCGTCAGCAAACCGGCGTTGAGATCGGCGTCGATCGCCATCTGCTTGCCGGGCATGGCGTCCAGGATGAAGCGGGCGGTCACTTCGGAGACGCGGCCGGCGCCCTTGGTGATCACCACGAAGTTGATGATGGTCAGGATCGCGAAGACCACGATGCCGACCGCGTAGTTGCCGCCGATCACGAACTCGCCGAACGAGGCGATCACCTTGCCGGCCGCCTCGTGGCCGTTCTGGCCGTTGAGCAGGATCACGCGGGTGGAGGCCACGTTCAGCGCCAGCCGCAGCATCGTGGTGATCAGCAGCACGATCGGGAAGATGGTGAAGTCCAGCGGGCGCTTCACGTACACCACCGCCAGCAGCACCATCAGCGAGATGGCGATGTTGAAGGTGAACAGTGCATCCAGCACCGCCGGCGCCAGCGGCACCACCACCATGGCCAGCAGCGCCAGCACGATCAGCGGGGCACCGAGCCCGTGGCGGATCATGTCCAGTGCGCGGCGCACGTTCATTCCGGCAGGCTGGGCGCTCATGGGCGGCCTCCCTTGCCGAACTCATCGATATCGATGCTGGGCGAGGCCGGCATCGGGCCGGTCCGCCAGCTGCGCAGCTGGTAGACGTAGGAGAGCACCTGGGCCACGGCCGAATACAGTCTCACGGGAATTTCCTTTCCAAGTTGACCTTCCCGATACAAGGCGCGTGCCAAAGGCGGGGCGGAGACGATGGCGACCTTGTTGCCGTCGGCCACTTCACGGATGCGCAGGGCGGTTTCATCCACGCCCAGGGCGACCACGGTGGGCGCGCCCATCTTTCCGCCCTCGTATTTCAGGGCGACCGCGTAATGGGTCGGGTTGACCACCACGACGTCGGCGGTGGGCACCGCTTCCATCATCCGGCGGTTGGACATCTGCTGCTGCAGCTGGCGGATGCGGCCCTTGACCTCGGGGCTGCCCTCGCTTTCCTTCATCTCCCGGCGCAGCTCTTCACGGGTCATCTTCAGCTTGCGCATCCAGTTCCAGCGTTGGTACGGCGCATCGATGGCGGCCAGCAGCATCATCGCGCCGCCGGTGGCCAGCATCAGCTTCAGGGTGAAGCCCAGGCCGTGGACCATGGCGGCCTCCAGCGGCTGGTTGAGCAGGTCGCGCAGCGGGCGGATGCCGTGCCAGACCACCAGCCCGGCCGCGGTGCCGACGAAGGCGATGCGCAGCAGGGATTTGGTGAACTCGGCGATGGCTTCCGGCCCGTACAGCCGCTTCATGCCCGCCATCGGGCTCATGCGCTTGAAGTCCGGCATCATCGCCTTGCCCGACCAGCGCAGCCCGCCCATCACCACGGGCGACAGGAAGCTGGCCAGCAGGCAGATCACGATCAGGGGCCACATGCCCAGCAGCAGCCGCAGCAGCAGCTCGCCGAAGTGGCCGAACAGCGCCTGCGGGTGCAGGCGCAGGCCCGGCTCCGGGCTCAGCGCGAGCTGCATCCAGGTCTTGGCGTTGCGCGCGATGGTGCCGGAGAACGCCATCAGCGCCAGCACACCGGCACCGAACACGGCCGCCGTCGCCAGCTCCCGCGAGCGCGGGATGTTGCCCTGTTCCCGGGCATCGCGCAGGCGTTTTTCGGTGGGTAATTCGGTTTTTTCGCCGGCTTGTTCGTTCTCGGACATCGGGGCGCGATACGGGAGGAGATACCCGGGTCCGTGCAAGAACCATTCCGTGAGCCGCGAGCCAAGGTAGTGCCGGCCGCTGGCCGGCTCCAGGCGCTGCCAGCTGGTCTTCGGGGAGCCGGCAAGCGGCCGGCCCGACCAAAGTGACCCTGCCTCACCCCGCCGAG
>NZ_JBDJMB010000043.1:0-17536 GCF_039673645.1 Stenotrophomonas sp. TWI700
GGGGGGTTGTCGGGTTGTTTGGCGGGGGGGGGGGTCGGGGCCGCCCGCCGCCCCGCCCCCCTTTCGCGCCCCCGCCCCCCCCCCGGCTCTACACCCGTTCGACGTGCTACCGCCGGAGCGTCAGCTCCGCTCAGCAGGCTGCTTCTGCAGCGACAACAGCGCCAGCAACCCGGCCAGCGCCACATACGCGCCCGCAAACTGCCAGCTGATGATCTTCGGCAGGCCTTCCAGCTGCCACGGCAGGTAAATCCCACCGCGCGGGTCCACCGAATGGATCAGGCCGAACAGCGTCAGCGCGGCAGCCACCAGCAGGAACCCGGACGCACGCAGCAGTTTCCCGTCGATCATCGCCACTACCGCCGCGATCCACAGCATCGAAGTGATGATGAAGCCATTACCCAGGGTGAAGATCACCGCCAGCTCGGGCAGGCCGTGCCCATCCAGCGTGGTGGTCAAAGCCACCAGCTGCTCCGGCGCGATCCAGCCCGGCGCCTTGATCGCCAGCAGGTAAGCCACCGAGGGCAGGAAGCCCAGCACCATCGCCCCGGCATGCTCGCGCGGCGTGGCCTGGAAGGCCTGGGTGGTGATGTCGATCGCCACGTACACGATGATCGGCGCCAGCACCGCCAGCGGCAGCCACTGCACCAGCCCGGAGATCACCCCCAGCATGCCGCCGATGCCGACGAACAGGCCGGTCAGCAGCGTGTAGCCGCTGCGCGCCCCCATGTGCTTGTAGGCCGGCTGGCCGATGTACGGCGTGGTCTGCGCCACACCGCCGCAGAAGCCGGCCACCAGCGTGGCGATCGCTTCCACCAGCAGGATGTCGCGGGTGCGGTAGTCGTCACCGGCAGCGCGTGCACTCTCGGAGACGTTGATGCCACCCACCACCATCAGCAGGCCGAACGGCAGCAGCAGCGGCAGGTAGGTGATCGCGGTCGGCAGGCCCTCGATGAAGCCCAGCGTCGGCCACGGCAGCACCACCTGCGGCGGCACCCACTCGGGCACCTTGAAGCCCGGTGCGCCCAGCCCGGCAAGCCCGAGGCCGTAGTACAGAATCGTGCCGAACACGAACGCGACCAGCACGCCGGGCGCACGGATCGGCAGCGTCCGCTTGGCGATCAGCACGTACAGCAGCAGGCCCAGCGTAACGAAGCCGACGATCGGAGAGCGCAGCGTTTCCAGCAGCGGCAGGAACCCCATCAGCACGATCGCGATGCCGGCGATGGAGCCGAGCAGCGAGGCACGCGGCAGCGCGCGGGTGACGGCTTCGCCGAAGAACGAGAGGATCACCTTCAGCACGCCCATGATCACCAGCGAGGCCATGCCCAGCTGCCAGGTCGCGATGGCGGCATCGTGCGGGGCCAGCCCCTGCCCCTTGAAGGCGAGGAAAGCCGGGCCGAGCACCAGCAGCGCCATACCGATGCTGGTCGGGGCATCCAGGCCCAGCGGCATCGCGGTGACATCATCGCGGCCGGTGCGGGCGGCCAGGCGTCGTGCCATCCAGGTGTAGAGCACGTTGCCGACCAGCACGCCGAAGGCGGTACCCGGGAACATGCGGCCGAACACCACATCCGCGGGGAACTGGAAAATGCCGACCAGTGCCATCGCGATGAAGCCGAGGATCGACAGGTTGTCGACCACCAGGCCGAAGAAGCCGTTGAGATCGCCGGCAACGAACCAGCGGGGGCGTCCGGAGGGGACGGGGGCAGTGGCGGACATGCGGGGGACGGCCGTGGGGAGGGGGTAGCCGATGGTAGGGCCTCACCGCCGCCAGTAACAGGCGCATGGATGGAACGCCGGGAAACGTCCGCGGGTGGGACGCGTCACCGCGCGGCAGTGCCGGCCGCTGGCCGGCACCTTCAGGATGCTTCAGGCAATGGCGGGAGCCGGCCAGCGGCCGCACTACCGGAAGGCGTGCGCCTCAGGGCTTGTTGAGGAAGTTGTTGGCCAGCAGGTCCCGCACATCCCCGACCCGCCCGCTGAGCAGCGCCTTGGCCGCATACAGCGCGGTGCCGGCCACCTGCTTGGCTTCCACCTGCGGCGGCATCACCAGCTCGGTCGGGCTGGTATGCACGTCCAGCAGCGCCGGGCCGGGATGGGCCAGGATGTCCTGCACCGCCTGCTCCAGGTCCTCCGAGCGGGTCACGGTGCGCCCGTAGAAACCGATCACCTCGGCCAGGCGGCCGAAATCGGGGTTCTGCAGGTCGGTGTAGTTGTCCAGCAGGCCTTCGACCTTCTGCTCCAGCTCGACGAAGTTCAGCGAGCTGTTGTTGTAGACCACCACCTTGATCGGCAAGTTCTCCTGCACCGCGGTGAGCAGATCGCCGAGCAGCATCGCCAGGCCACCATCACCGGAGAGCGAAATCACCTGACGGCCCGGGTAGGCCTTCTGCAGGCCCAGCGCCTGCGGCATCGCGTTGGCCATCGTCCCGTGCAGCAGGCTGGTCAGGGTGCGGCGGCGCCCATTGACGCGGATATGGCGCAGGATCCACACCATCGGCGAGCCGCCGTCGGCAGTGAACAGCGCATCGTCGGCAGCGTGGCGGTCGATCAGCGCGGTCAGATGCTGGGGGTGGATCAACTCGCCCTCGCCCGGCTGCTCTTCCTTGGCCCGTGTAGCCAGCGCCTTTTCGCGATGCTCCATGCACTCGTCCAGGAAGCTGCGGTCCTCGCGCTCCGGCAGCAACGGCAGCAGCGCCTCCAGGGTCGGGCCGATGTCGCCCACCACGCCCAGGTTCACCGGATGGCGGCGGCCAAGATGGCTGCCATCGCGATCCACCTGGATCAGCGTGGCCTTGTCCGGGTAGTACTGGCCCCAGGCGAAGTCCGCGCCGAGCAGCAGCAGCGTGTCGCAGGCCATCAGCGTGTGGTAACCGGACTCGATGCCGAAGATGCCGGTCATGCCCATGTTGTACGGGTTGTCGTACTCGACGAAATCCTTCGCGCGCGAGGTATGCGCGATCGGCGCCTTGAGCTTGGCACCCAGCGCGACCAGCGCGTCATGCGCATGCTCGCAGCCCGCGCCGGCGTAGATGCCGATGCGCTTGCCCTCGCCGATCAGCGCGGCGATGCGCTGCAGTTCATCGTCCGAAGGACGCAGCACCGGCTGGGTGTAGTGCACCGAGAACGGCGGATCGTGCTTGACCTCGGCTTCGCTGATGTCGGCCGGCAGAATCACGACGGCCACACCACGGCGGCTGATCGCCGCCTGGCACGCCAGGGTCACCACGCGGCGCGCCTGCTCCGGGCTGTGCACCTGCTCGCAGAACACGCTGCAGCTGCCGTACACCGCCTTGAAATCGACTTCCTGCGGGAATTCCATCCCCAGCTCGGCGGTGACCACCTGGCTGGCGATCAATACCATCGGCGCGCGGTTTCGGTTGGTTTCGAACACGCCGTTGATGAAGTGCAGGCCACCCGGACCGCACGAGCCGGCGCAGGCGGTGAGCCGCCCGCTGATCAGCGACTCGGCACCGGCGGCAAACGCGGCCACTTCCTCATGCCGCATGTGCACCCATTCGATATCGCTGCGATGGAGGGCATCGGTGACATGGTTGAGGGTGTCACCGACGATGCCGTAACAGTGACGGACACCGGCGGCCTGCAGGGTTTCAACCACGATCTCGGCAACGCGCTTGCTCATGACATGCTTCCACGACGAGGGGGAAGCGTCAGCGTAGTACCGGGCAAGTGACACTCATGTGGGTTTACGCGTGGCGGCGATCGATCACGGCTGCGTGTTCACCCAGCCCAGCACCGCGCCGCGCGTGGGATTCTCATAACGCACCTGCACCCAGCCGTCGCGCTCATCCAGCAGCGCGACACGGTCGTCCCGGACCAGATAGCGCCTGGTAGCGGCATCGCCCGGCTGGCTGTACAGGGGCAGCCGCGCCGCCATCACACGGCCGGAAACAGGGACCAGCGGCGCGCCGGCGGGTGGCGTCTCCAGGCCATCGCCGATGGCGGTCTCCAGCACCTTGCCGGCAGGATCGAAGGTGCTCCAGACCGCCAGCGGACCGCTGTTGGCGGTCTGCTTGACGAGCACGTAGGGCTCGAGGAGTTCGTCGAGCATCAGCAGGCGTTCGGCGCGGTACAGATACAGGCGCGTGCCGTCGTAACGGTACTGGTCCACGTACCACATCGGGCCACCGCGGCAGCTGCTGCCCAGGGTGCGGGTCGCTGCATCCACGGTCAGGCCCATCAGGCCACCGCATTGCGCACCGTCGGTCGAGACCGGTTCGAGCGCGACCAGCTGCTGCTGCGCCGGGTCGTAGCGATAGACCGCCACCGCCTCATTGACCATGCCCACCGAGGCGCGCGCGACCAGCTCCGGGCGGCCGTCGAAGTCGACATCCTCGGCCGACAGGCGCGCAGTGCCGTCCGCATCGGCCGCACCCGGCAGCACCTGGCGCGTGCCGGAAGGCGTGAGCAGCACGGCGATGCTGCCGCCCTCCTGCACCTCGGCCTGCGCCTGCACGCCCGGCGCAACCTCCCATCGCAGCGGGGCCGGGTCGGCATCCTGCGCGTGCGCGCACGTCACCGCCAGGCCCATCACCACCGCGGCCAGCATCGCATCCCTGTGTTTCATCATCGCTCCATGAGGCGCCACCGCGGCGCCCGGGATCAGAACGATACTTCAACCGCCTGCTGCGCCCACAGCACCGACTGATGGCCGGTCGCCTGCTTCCATGCCAGGCGGATCGCTTCGATGTCGGCGCGGCGCTGCGGGGTGTTTTCGTGCAGGACCACCAGCACCTTGGTGCGCAGGCGGTTCGGTTCGGGGGCGCCGCGGAACAGCCACTGGCCGTAGGCATCGAACACGGTCAAGCCGTCCGGGAAGCGCGGCGTGACCTCCTTGTCGAGGAAGGCGCGCCACTGCGCGTCGCTGATGCCCTCGGTCTGCGGGCGGTCGGCCACGCCGGTTTCCTCGCCCACGCCGAAGTAGAGCTCGCTGCGGACCCAGCCGGCGGCCGCGTCCGGGCGCGCGGCATCGCCCTGCAGGGTGGCCGTGGCGGTGGTCGCCGTGGCGGTGGCGGGCGGGGTCGGCTTGGCGGCCGGGGCGGCGGTGGCACAGCCGCTGGTGGCCAGGACCAGGGCAAACAGAATGGCGCGGAACGACATGGACAACTCTCCGGAAACACAGGGACAGGCGGGGAAGGAGCGTGCCGGACATCCGGGTCCGGTGCAGATCGCCAACGGCTATCTGCTGATAACCACCCCGATGGGACTTGCATCGCACAGGGACATCACGCGAAGATAATATATCGCTTCATCCGGATGGATTGGTAGTGCCGGTCATCAGCCGGCAACGCCCGCTCCCTCCTCCCCCTCCCCTTCCCCTCGTCGTCCTGCTGGAGTCCGCATGTCCCGTCCGTCCGCGTCGCGCCTTGGCCTTGCCATCGCGCTCGTCCTCTCCTCCCCCCTGCTGGCCCAGGACGTACTTGCGCAGGACGCGCCGACCACCGCCAAAACGCTGGACACCGTGATCGTCACCGGCACCCGCGCGATCGACCGGACCGTGCTGGAATCCACCTCGCCGGTGGACGTGCTCACCGCCGAGGACATCCGCAAGGCCGGCGTGGTCAATGGTGAACTGGGCAGCGCGCTGCAGGCGCTGCTGCCCTCGTTCAACTTCCCGCGCCAGTCCAACTCCGGTGGCGCCGACCATATCCGTGCCGCCCAGCTGCGCGGGCTCTCGCCCGACCAGGTGCTGGTGCTGGTCAACGGCAAGCGCCGCCACAGCAGCGCGCTGGTCAACACCGACAGCAAGATCGGCAAGGGCACCACCCCGGTCGACTTCAACGCGATCCCGGTCAGCGCGATCAAGCGCATCGAGGTGCTGCGCGACGGCGCCGGCGCGCTGTACGGCTCCGATGCGGTCGCCGGCGTGATCAACGTGATCCTCGATGACGCCCCGGAAGGCGGCGCGTTCGAAGCCAGCTTCGGCGCCAACCACACCGACCTCAAGCCGATCGACCGCACGATCACCGATGGCCAGACCAGCTATGCCAGTGCCAAGGTCGGCACCGCGCTGGGCGACGAAGGCGGCTTCCTGCGCGTCGGCCTGGAGCTGAAGAACCACGAGGGCACCAACCGCGCCGGCTTCGACCAGATTCCGCCGTGGGACCAGAGCGAGACCAACCTTGCCCTGCAGGGCAAGCGCAACTATGTGCTCGGCGACGGCAAGACCAAGGATCTCAACGCCTGGTACAACGCGCAGCTGCCGTTCGGCGAGACCTCCACGTTCTACAGCTTCGCCACCTTCAACCAGCGCGACAGCGAAGGCGCGAACTACTTCCGCTACCCGGACAGCGACGCCAACTGGGCCCAGGTCTACCCGAACGGCTACCGCCCGATCTCCGAAGGCGAGAACCGCGACGTGCAGGCCGTGGCCGGCGCGAAGGGCCAGTGGGGCGAGTGGAACTACGACGCCAGCCTGGATTACGGCGTCAACACGTTCACCTACCGCCTGCGCAACTCGATCAATGCCTCGCTGGGCCCGACCAGCCCGACCCGCTTCAAGACCGGCGACTACCGCAATGAGCTGACGGTCGCCAATGTCGACCTCGGCCGCGTGTTCGCGCAGGGCGACAGCATCACCCACAGCCTGGGCCTGGGCCTGGAAGCGCGTCGCGACCATTACGAAACCCGCCCGGGTGACCCGAGCAGCTATGCCGCCGGCCCGTTCACGGACCGCCCGACCGGCTCGCAGGCCGGTGGCGGCCTGACCCCGCAGGATGCGACCTCGCTGTCGCGGGATGTCGCCAGCGCCTATGCCAGCCTGTCCAGCCAGTTCGGCGAGCATTTCTCCAGCGATCTGGCCGCGCGCTACGAGCACAGCGACGACTTCGGTGGCGAGCTGACCGGCAAGCTGGGCCTGCGTTACGAGTTCACCCCGGCGTTCGCGCTGCGTGGCGCGATCTCCAACAACTTCCGCGCGCCGTCGCTGGCGCAGATCGGCTACGAGTCCACCTCCACCGGTTACAACGCCGCCGGCCAGCTGGTCCAGGGCCGCGTGCTGTCGGTCAACAATCCCATCGCCCGCGGCCTCGGCGCCACCGACCTGAAGCCGGAGAAGTCGCTCAACACCAGCCTGGGCTTCACCAGCCGCATCGGCGACCACTTCGACGTCTCGCTGGACTTCTTCCAGATCGACATCGACGACCGCATCGCGCTGTCGGAGAGCATCACCGGCGATGCGCTGACCGACTACGTGCAGCAGCAGTTCGACGTGGCCGGCCTGCAGAGCGCCAGCTTCTTCGTCAACGCCGCCGATACCCGCACCCGGGGCGCCGAACTGGTGAGCAACTGGCGGCAGTCGCTGGGCAATGGCGAGCTGGTGCTGACCGGCACCTACGCCTACACCAAGACCACCCTGAAGAACGTGCTCGCCACGCCGCCGGGTCTGCTGGCGCTGGATCCTGACTACGTGCTGTTCGGCGTGGAAGAGACCAATACCCTGACCGACGCCACGCCGCGCACCCGCGCTGCGCTGGCCGCGAGCTGGGCCAATGACCGCTGGTCGCTGAGCAGCCGTCTCAGTCGCTATGGCAGCGTGACCCGTGTGTTCAACTTCGGTGATGGCTACATCCCGCGCCAGACCTTCGGCGCGGAATGGCAGCTGGATGCCGAGGTCGACTACAAGATCACGCCGCAGTGGAGCGTGGCACTGGGCGGACAGAACCTGACCGACAACTACTCGGATCTGTCCAACGATGACATCTACTACTTCGGCAACCTGCCGTACGACGTGCTGTCACCGATCGGCAGCAATGGCGCGTACTACTACGGCCGCGTCCGCTACACCTTCTGACCGGTAGTGCCGGCCGCTGGCCGGCACCTCGGCGTGGGTGTGGCTGCCATGACCTGGCAATCACATCCACGCTGGCATGTTGGTCACCATGGCCAACGACTTCCCCCAACGTCCGCCGCCGCCGCTGCTGGACGATGCCTGTGCGCTGTTCCTGGATGTGGATGGCACCCTTATCGAATTCGCGGACGACCCCGAGTCGGTCGCGCTGCTGCCCGATGTGCGTGAAGCGATCGGGCGCATCAGCGACCGCTTGGATGGCGCGGTCGCGCTGATCAGCGGGCGACCGCTCGCCCAGCTCGACACACTCTTCGCGCCCCTGAGCCTGCCCGCTGCCGGCCTTCATGGCCACGAGCTGCGCAACCACGAGCAGCGCGCGCAGAGCACTGATCCCTCCACCGATACCAGCGAGTGGCTGCATGCCCTGCACCAGCAGGCGATACGGTTCGCGCATGGCTATCCCGGCGTGCTGGTGGAGGACAAGGGCCGCAGCCTGGCCCTGCACTGGCGCGGCGCCCCGCATGCCGCCAACGATGTGCGCGCGTTCGCCGAACGGCATATCCGTGGGCATGCCGGCTACAAGCTGCAGCCCGGCGACCATGTCATCGAATTCCTGCCCGAAGGCAGCGACAAAGGGCGCGCGATGCAGCAGCTGATGCTGCAGCCGCCGTTCCGCGATCGCATGCCGGTCTTCGTCGGCGATGACCTCACCGATGAATTCGGCTTTGGCGCGGCCAACGACCTGCATGGCTGGAGCGTGCTGGTCGGTGCGCGCGAGCCCAGCGATGCGGTGTTCGCGCTGCCGACGATACGCAGCGTGCACGCCTGGCTTCGCGAGAATGCCTACTGATGCCTTGATCCCAAGGCCCCCTGACGCCGCGCGCAGGTCTCCCCCACCGGTGTGCCGCCGCGGCATGACACGAGACTTCCTGCATCATGAGCGAACCCGATCTGAATCTGGGCGTGGTCGGCAATGGCAGCTTCGGCGCACTGATCGACAAGCACGCGCGCGTCGTCTGGAGCTGCCTGCCGACCTTCGATGGCGACCCGACCTTCTGCGCCCTGCTCGGCCCCAACCAACAGGAAGGCGGTGACTTCGGCATCGAGCTGGAGGACATGGTCGACAGCGAGCAGAGCTACCTGACCAACACCGCCATCCTGCGCACCGTGCTGCGCGACAAGCATGGCGGCGCCCTGGAAATCATCGATTTCGCGCCGCGCTGGCGCCAGAACGACCGCTTCTACCGGCCGGTCAGCCTGATCCGGCAGGTGCGTCCGCTGTCCGGCAACCCGCGCATCATCGTACGCGCCCGCCCGCTGGCCGACTGGGGCGCCCGCGTGCCCGAGGCCACCTGGGGCAGCAACCACATCCGCTGGGTACTGCCCGACCACGTGCTGCGCCTGACCACCGATGTGCCGCTGCGCTTCGTCCGCGACGGCCTGCCGTTCGTGCTCAACCATCCCGTGCACCTGGTGCTCGGCGTGGATGAATCGCTCAACCGCTCGCTCAGCGGTTACGTACAGGAGTCCTTCCAGCGCACGCGCGACTACTGGCGCGAATGGGTGCGCTATCTGTCGATCCCGCTGGAATGGCAGGACGCGGTGATCCGCAGCGCGATCACGCTGAAGCTGTGCCAGTACGAGGACAGCGGCGCGATCATCGCCGCGATGACCACGTCCATTCCAGAAGCGCCCGGCAGCATCCGCAACTGGGACTACCGCTACTGCTGGCTGCGCGACGCCGCCTTCGTGGTGCGCACGCTCAACCGCCTCGGCGCGACCCGCACGATGGAGCAGTTCCTGGGCTACATCTTCAACCTGGCCACCGCCGATGGCAGCCTGCAACCGCTGTACGGCATCAGCTTCGAAGCGAAGCTTGAAGAGAGCGAAGTACCGTCACTCTCCGGCTACCGCGGCATGGGCCCGGTGCGCCGCGGCAACCTGGCCTGGGTGCAGCGCCAGCACGATGTCTATGGCAGCGTGGTGCTTGCCTCCACCCAGCTGTTCTTCGACCGCCGCCTGCAGGACCCGGGTGATGCACACACCTTCGCGCGGCTGGAACCGCTCGGCGAGCAGGCCTTCACCCTGCATGACGTGCCGGATGCCGGGCTGTGGGAATTCCGTGGCCGCACCGAAGTCCACACCTACACCAGCGCGATGTGCTGGGCCGCCTGCGACCGCCTGTGCAAGATCGCCGTGCGGCTGAAGCTGGACGACCGCGCCACTTACTGGCGCGAGCGCGCCGACATCATCCATGCGCGCATCATGCGCGAGTCGTGGAGCGAAGAACTCGGCCACTTCACGGATACCTTCGGCGGCCATCGCCTGGATGCGTCGTTGCTGCTGCTGGCCGATATCGGGTTCATCGAGGCCACCGACGCACGTTTCGTGGCCACGGTCGACGCGATCGGCCGCGATCTCAAACACGGCAACGCGCTGTACCGCTACGTGGCGCCGGATGACTTCGGCGAGCCGGAAACCAGCTTCACCATCTGCACCTTCTGGTACATCGATGCACTCGCCGCGATCGGCCGCCTGGACGAAGCGCGCGAGATGTTCGAGATGCTGCTGGAGCGCCGCAACCATCTGGGCCTGCTCTCCGAGGATCTCGCGTTCGACAACGGCGAGGCCTGGGGCAACTTCCCGCAGACCTATTCGCACGTGGGCCTGATCACCGCCGCGATGCGCCTGTCGCGCAGCTGGCAGGAGGCGTCATGAGCCGTCTGGTCGTCGTGTCCAACCGGGTCGCCGTTCCCGGCGAATCCCGCGCCGGCGGCCTCGCGGTGGGGCTGCTGGCCGCGCTCAAGGAGCGCGGTGGCCTGTGGTTCGGCTGGAGCGGCAAGTCGGTGCGCGACAACAGCGGTGCCCTGCACGAGCAGGTCGACGGGGACATCCGCTACGTCACCATGGACCTCAACAAGCGCGACGTCGATGGTTACTACAACGGCTTCGCCAACCGTACGCTGTGGCCGCTGCTGCACTTCCGGCTGGACCTGGTCGACTATGACCGCGCCACCCGCGAGACCTATCGCCGGGTCAACGCGCTGTTCGCCGAGAAGCTCGCGCCGCTGCTGCGCGAGGACGACATCGTCTGGATCCATGATTACCACCTGATCCCGCTGGCCTCGCTGCTGCGCGAGCGTGGCATCGGCTGCCGGATCGGCTTCTTCCTGCACGTGCCGATGCCCTCGGCCGATCTGCTGCAGGCGATGCCGGACCATCTGCGGCTGTTCTCCAGCCTCTACGCCTACGATCTGGTCGGCTTCCAGACCCAGCGCGATGCGGACCGCTTCCAGTCCTATGTGCGGCTGTTCGGTGGCGGCCGTGTGCTGCCCGACGGCGAACTGGAAGCGCCCGGCGGTCGGCGTTTCCGCGCCGCCGCCTTCCCGATCGGCATCGATACCGAGTTCATCGCGCGCCAGGCCAAGGCCGGTGCGAACAAGCCCGCGGTCAAGGACCTGCGCGGCAGCCTGCGCAATCGGCAGCTGGCGATCGGCGTGGACCGGCTCGACTATTCCAAGGGACTGCCCGAGCGCTTCCAGGGATTCGAGCGCTATCTGGAACGCCATCCGGACCAGCACGGCTCACTGACCTACCTGCAGATCGCACCGGTCTCGCGCGGCGATGTCACCGAATACCGGCAGCTGCGCGGGCAGCTGGAGCAGATCGCCGGGCACATCAACGGCGGGCATGCCGCACCGGACTGGACCCCGCTGCGCTACGTCAACCAGAACTTCACCCACGCCACCCTGACCGGCTTCTACCGGGCGGCGGCGGTCGGCCTGGTAACGCCGCTGCGCGATGGCATGAACCTGGTCGCCAAGGAATACGTGGCCTCGCAGGACCCGGAGAACCCGGGCGTGCTGGTGCTGTCCCTGCTGGCCGGCGCGGCCGATGAACTGAAGCAGGCGCTGCTGGTCAATCCGCATGACCTGGATGGTGTCGCGGATGCGATCGCCACTGCGGCGACGATGCCATTGAAGAAGCGCGTGGAGCGCTGGCAGGCGATGATGGACCACCTGCGCACGTACGACATCAATCATTGGCGGCAGACGTATCTGCAGGCGCTGGAAGGGTGATGCCGGCCAGCGGCCGGCACTACCGGACGGATTAGGCGATGCCGGCCAGCGGCCGGCACTACCGGACGGATTAGGCGATGCCGGCCAGCGGCCGGCACTACGGTGATGGCGCGAACGTTTACGGTAGTGCCGGCCGCTGGCCGGCAGCGCGTCCACCCGTCAGTCCAGGAACCGCGCCGCCTGCGCCGGTGTCGGCAGGAAACACGTGTCATGCCGACCGAACCACCGATACCGGTTGCGGGCCAGCGCGCGATACGCGTGGTCTCGCAGCAGGCGCGGCACCCAGCGCAGCACGCCCAGCAGACGCCACGCGCCGCCCAGCCCCGTCAGCACGCGGATGATCGCATCGGTGTCCGTCCACGCACGGCCTGCGTCGAGCAGGAGGAACGACGTCGGGTCCTCCGGATCCAGCCCGTGTGCCTGCAGCAGAGCCCGTCCCTGCGCGCCCTGCATCGCCGCGAAGCGGTAGCGGCCCCGCGTGTCGAAGCGCAGCAGGAACCGCACCCAGCGGCTGCACAGGGCGCACACGCCGTCGAAGACGATGATCGGTTCGGCGCTCGGAACATCAGGACGGTTCAAGCCAACCCTCATAGCGTATGAAAGGACCGATCCACGGCAGCGTCACCGCCACATCGAACGCGTAGCGGCCGTCCTGCTCGTACTCGCGGCAGCGTACCCCGTCGAACCACCGCGCGGGCACCGCCAGCACGCCGGCCAACCAGACCCGTCGTACCCGCCAACGAATCGCCCCCTGATCAACCTGGAGATCGAACTCGAACTGGACGGCCCCAAGGCGCTCGCGCAGCCGCCCTTGTCGAACCCATAACCGCGACTGCATTGGATGGTCACCGAAGCGCCGTGACCACCGTTCGCCCCCCGCGTCCACCAGGAAATGGACGCTGGCCGGCACATCCGCCTGGGTAGGAGGCAGATGCGCGCCCCAGGCCAGCAGCGGCACCAGCCAATGCCTGCCCCGCCGGATATCCGCCCTGCCCCGGTACTGCGCGCCGCCCGCCACGCTGTGCAGCGCGCGCACGGCCGGGTCCAGCGTCTCGAAGCCGCTCCCCAGCGCCCGGGCGAACAACGGGGGTGTCAGGGCGCGATCCACGCCAGGGTCGCCATGCGCCCGGTGCGGCGGTCGCGCCGATGCGAATAGAACCGCTGCGGATCGGCCAGGGTGCAGTACTGCCCGCCGCTGATGCCTGCCGGGTCCAGCCCGGCCGACTGCAGCCGCCGGCGGGCCAACGCATACAGATCGACCTTCCAGTGCCCCGGTCGGGTCGCCACGAAAGCCGTCGCAGCCCCCTCGTCGCGCTCGACAAAGGCCTCGAACACGTCCTCGCCGATCTCGTAGAGGGCCGGACCGGCCGCGGGCCCCAGCCAGGCCTGCAGTTGTGCGGCCGGGGTCTGCATGGCGGCCACGGTGGCCTCCAGCATGCCGTCGGCCAGCCCACGCCACCCGGCATGGGCGGCGCCGATCTCACCGCCATCGCGCGCGGCGAAGACCACCGGCAGGCAGTCGGCGGTGAGGATGGCCAGCACCACGCCCGGGACCGAGGTCACGGCGGCATCGGCGGTGGGCTCAGCCTCCACGCCGATGGCCGTCGGCGGGGCGGTGAAGCGACGCACGCCGGTGCCATGCACCTGGCGCAGCCAGTGCGGCGCCGAGGGCAGGCCCAGCCCGGGCACGAGCAGGTCGCGGTTGCGCTGCACCTGTGCCGGGTCGTCGCCGTCGGCGGCGTACCGGTTGCCCATGTTGAACTGGTCGAACGGCGCCACCGAACCGCCTGCGCCGAAGCGCAGGGTGGTCAGCGAATGGACCCCGGTCGGGGCCTGCCAGTCGGCTGGCAGCACGGGCACGGGGGCGTCCATCAGCGGCGGTTGCGTTCCTGCTCGGCGAAGCGCTTGCTGTCTTCGCGCAGGGCGTGCAGCAGGGCCTGCATGTCGGCCGGCGGCGGCGCGCTGTTGGTGATCTTTTCCCCGGTGATCGGGTGCACGAACTCCAGCGTTTCAGCGTGCAGCGCCTGGCGCTTGAAGCCGCGCAGTTCGGCCACCAGCTCGTCGCTGGCACCCTTCGGCAGCTTCAGCGCGCCGCCATACAGCTGATCGCCGATGATCGGGTGGCGCAGGTGCGCCATGTGCACGCGGATCTGGTGGGTACGGCCGGTTTCCAGGCGGCACTCCAGCGCCGTGTGCGCACGGAAACGCTCGCGCAGGCGGTAATGGGTGATCGCTTCCTTGCCGTCTTCGCGCACGGCCATGCGGATGCGGTCGCGCGGGTGACGGTCGATGCCGGCGGTGGCGGTGCCGCCGGAGACCAGCGCGCCGACCACCACGGCCAGGTACTGGCGATGCACCTCACGCGCGGACAGCTGCTCGACCAGCGCGGTCTGCGCCTGGATGGTGCGGGCGATGACCATCACGCCGCTGGTGTCCTTGTCCAGGCGGTGCACGATGCCGGCGCGCGGCAGCACCGACAGCGAGGGGTCGCGGAACAGCAGCGCATTGACCAGCGTGCCGGTCGGGTTGCCCGCGCCGGGGTGGACCACCAGGCCGACCGGCTTGTTGATCACGAACACATGCTCGTCCTCGTACAGGACCTCCAGCGGGATGTCCTCCGGCTCGGCATGGGTCTGGGTGTCGAGCACGACATGCAGGCTGGCCACCTCGCCGCCGCGCACCGGGTCGCGGCCGCGCACGGTGTCGCCGTCCAGGAGGACGTCCCCGGACTTGATCCACTCGGTCAGCTTGGACCGGGAGAATTCGGGGAACAGCTCGGCCAGGACGGCGTCGAAACGCCGGCCGGCGGCGGTATCAGGCACGATGGCCTGGCGGGGGGAATCGGAATCAGCAGGGGTATCGGACATGGGGGCACACCGCAATAGGGACAATTTTGGGGTCCGGGCGACCAGTTTCAGTCGCGGGACAGGCCACTAGGCTATCATCGACCCTTCGTATTCCAGCCGCGTCCCGCCCTGACCCCATGATCCGACGCTCCGTTATGCTGTCCGCGCCCGTCCGCCTCGCCGCCCTGATGCTGGTGCTGCTCTTCGTCGCCACCGGCTGCCACCGTGGTACCAAGGACAAGAATCCGGATGAAGGCCTGCCGGTTGAGCAGCTCTATGAAAAGAGCCACAAGCTCATGGAAGGGGGGAACTGGAGCGGTGCCGAAGCCAGCTTCCGCCGCCTGGTAGCCCAATACCCGTATGGCCCGTATACCGAACAGGCCATGATCGAAAGCGCCTACGCGCAGTACAAGGCCGGCAAGCACGATGACGCGGTGTCCAGCGTGGACCGCTTCATCCGTACCTACCCGACCCATCGCAACATCGCCTACATGTACTACCTGCGTGGCCTGGCCAATGGCAACCGCGACACGGTCTTCCTGCGCCGCGTCTGGTCGCTGGACCCGAGCCGCCGCGACCTGTCCAGCCCGCGCCAGGCCTATGCCGATTTCACCATCGTCACCGAGCGCTACCCGAACAGCCGCTACGCCGCCGACGCGCGCCAGCGGATGATCGCCCTGCGCGACGTGTTCGCCCAGTACGAACTGGACAACGCCCTGTACTACCTGCGCCGCGAGGCCTACGTCTCGGCCGCCGGCCGCGCCAACTTCCTACTGGAGAACTACCCGCAGAGCGCGTTCCAGTACGACGCCGTGGCCGCCCTGGGCGAGGCCTACACCAAGCTGGGCAACAAGACCCTGGCCGACGATGCCCGCCGCGTGCTCGAGCTGAACCAGCCCGACCACCCCTGGCTGCAGGGCAACTGGCCGAAGTACCCGTGGATGGTCCGCAAGCTGAACCCGTTTGCCGGCGAGAAGTCCGCCAGTACCGGTGAACGCAACGCCACGATGAACCGCAAGTAATGAAAAAGGCCCCGAAAGGGGCCTTTTTCATTGCCCGGCGCCGACCAAAGGTCGGCGCCCCCACCCCCCACACAGCCCGTGTACCCAATGCTGATCGGGTACCCGCGCGCACGCCCGCACGCCCGGCGCGCGACCATCGGCCCCGGGGCGGCCGGGTGGCGCTTCCACTCGCTGGTGCGCACCAGGCGCAGCACACGGTCCACCACCTCGCCAGCGTACCCGGCGGCCACGATCTCCTCGCGCGACTGCTCCTGGTCCACGTAGCGGTACAGGATGCCGTCCAGCACGTCGTAGGCGGGCAGCGAGTCCTGGTCGGTCTGGTTGGCGCGCAGCTCGGCCGAGGGCGGGCGGGAAATCACCGCCGGCGGGATCACCGGGGCGCCGCCCACGGTATTGCGCCACTTGGAGAGCCCGAACACCTCCGTCTTGTACAGGTCCTTGAGCGGGGCATAGCCGCCGCACATGTCGCCGTAGATGGTCGCGTAGCCCACCGCGTACTCGCTCTTGTTGCCGGTGGTCAGCAGCAGCCCGCCGAACTTGTTGGACAGCGCCATCAGGATCACGCCGCGGCTGCGCGACTGCAGGTTCTCCTCGGTCACATCGGCAGCCTGCCCCTCGAACATCGGGCCGAGCGCGGCCATCAGGCCCTCGAACACCGGCTCGATCGAGACCGCTTCCAGTTTCACCCCCAGCGCGCGGCACTGCTCGGCGGCCAGGTCGTTGGACATGTCCGCCGTGTAGCGCGACGGCAGCCGCACCGCGGTGACGTTGGCCGCGCCCAGCGCATCCACCGCCATCGCCAGCACCAGGGCCGAATCGATGCCGCCGGACAGCCCCAGCCAGACCTTCTTGAAGCCGTTCTTGCGGCAGTAGTCCTGGATCCCGCGGGTCACCGCCCGCCAGGCCAGCGCGTCCATGCTCTCGTCGCCGTCGTCCATCCACTCGCGCGGCAGGAAGCGGCGCGCATCGGCGTCGTAATCCACCACCAGCCACTGGTCGGTGAAGGCCGCGGCCGCCGGATGCACCGTGCCATCGCCATCGGCGACGACCGAGGCACCGTCGAACACCAGCGCGTCCTGGCCGCCCACCACGTTCAGATAGGCAATCGCCGCCCCGCTCTCACGGGTGCGCTCGGCCAGCAGCGCATCACGCTGGGCGTGCTTGCCGCGCTCGTAGGGGGAGGCGTTGGGCACGATCACCAACTGCGCGCCGGCGCGCACGGTATCGGCCAGCGGTTCGGCGAACCAGAGGTCCTCGCAGACCAGCACGCCGACCGGCACGCCCTTCAGCTCGAACACGCAGCTGCCGCCGTCCGGATCGACATCGAAATATCGGCGCTCATCGAACACCGCGTAATTGGGCAGCTCGCGCTTGCGGTAGGTGTGTTCGACCTTGCCATCGCGCAGCACGCTGGCCGCGTTGTAGACCACCGCACCGGCCGCCTGTGGCCAGCCGACCACGGCCGCGATGCCGGTGGTGGCCGCCGCGATGCGCTCCAGCGCCTGCTGGCAGTCGTACAGGAAGCCCGGGCGCAGCAGCAGATCCTCCGGCGGGTAGCCGCTGATCGCCAGCTCCGGGAACACCACCAGCTCGGCCCCGTACTCGTCGCGCGCCTCGGCGATCATCGCGATGATGTTATCGGTGTTCTGCGCCACTGCGCCAACCGGAAAATCGAACTGCGCCAGGGCAATGCGGAGCGACGTCATGGGGGTCCAGCCTGTGGTTGCAATACGCTCATTGTAGTGCCGGCCGCTGGCCGGCAACCACGCATTCGGCGGC
>NZ_JBDJMB010000044.1:0-16502 GCF_039673645.1 Stenotrophomonas sp. TWI700
GGCGCCGCGTTGGGGTGTTTGGTTGGGCCGGCCGGCGGCGCGCCCCGGGTGTGGGCGGGGCCCGGCCCCGGGGCCCCCACTACCGCCTTGGAACCGGCCGTTGGCCGGCACCATTCCGCGGCGGTCCTGACCGGCCGGTGAAGTCCGCCCGCCGCCGGGGTGGCAGCGGCCACCGGAAACCCGGATAATGCACAAAAGCCGGACGGGCACTCTGTTTCAGAGTCACTCGTCCGGCTTTTTCCGTGTCTGGGTACCCCAGCGTCGGCGCGCTCCCCGCTGGAGCCCGCCACCCCGCGCTGATCGGCCACCCCGGCATGGTCCCAAACCCGCGGCCCCGATGGCCGCACAAAAACCAGGAGTTACCCGTCATGGGTCAGTCAGTTGTCGTGTTGGGTGCCCAGTGGGGCGATGAAGGCAAGGGCAAGATCGTCGATCTGCTCACCGAGGAAATCGGCGCTGTCGTGCGCTTCCAGGGCGGCCACAATGCCGGCCACACGCTGGTCATCAATGGCAAGAAGACCGTCCTGCACCTGATTCCGTCGGGCATCCTGCGTGAAGACGCGCTGTGCCTGATCGGCAACGGCGTGGTGATCTCGCCGGCCGCGCTGCAGAAGGAAATCGCCGAGCTGGAAACCTCCGGCGTGGAAGTGCGTTCGCGCCTGAAAATCTCCCCGGCCGCGCCGCTGATCATGCCGTACCACATCGCCCTGGACCAGGCGCGCGAACGCGCTGCCGGCGGCAAGGCGATCGGCACCACCGGCCGTGGCATCGGCCCGGCGTACGAAGACAAGGTGGCGCGTCGCGGCATCCGCATCGCCGACCTGCATTACCCGGCCCAGCTGGAAGAACTCCTGCGCACCGCGCTCGATTACCACAACTTCGTGCTGACCAATTACCTCAAGACCGACGCGGTCGACTTCCAGAAGACCTACGACGAAGCACTGGCCTTCGGCGAGTACGTCGAGCCGATGAAGTCCGACGTCGCCGGCATCCTGCACGACCTGCGCAAGCAGGGTAAGCGCGTGCTGTTCGAAGGCGCCCAGGGCGCGCTGCTTGACATCGACCACGGCACCTACCCGTACGTCACCAGCTCCAACACCACCGTCGGTGGTGCACTGGCCGGTGCCGGCGTGGGCGCCGATGCGATCGACTACGTGCTGGGTATCGCCAAGGCCTACGCGACCCGCGTCGGCGGTGGCCCGTTCCCGACCGAGCTGGACGATGAAGTCGGCCAGGGCATCCGCGACCGTGGCGCCGAGTACGGTGCCTCGACCGGCCGCCCGCGTCGCTGCGGCTGGATGGATATCGTCGCGCTCAAGCGCGCCGTGGCCATCAACGGCATCAGCGGCCTGTGCATCACCAAGCTGGACGTGCTCGACGGCATGGAAAAGCTGAAGGTCTGCATCGCCTACGAATACCGCGGCAAGCGTACCGAGTACGCCCCGCTGGACGCGCAGGGCTGGGAAGAATGCACGCCGGTGTACCTGGAGTTCCCGGGCTGGACCGAGAACACCCATGGCATCACCAACTGGGACGACCTGCCGCCGGCCGCCCGCGCTTACCTGCGCGCGCTGGAAGAGCTGGCCGGTTGCCCGGTCAGCATCGTCTCGACCGGCCCGGACCGCGACCACACCATGGTCCTGCAGGATCCGTTCGCCTGATCAGGCGCGTAGTGCCGGGCCATGCCCGGCATGGTGTGGAGCAGTAAGAAAAAGCCCCGCGCAAGCGGGGCTTTTTCGTGGGCCGCGAAAACGTCATCGTTGACCGACGCCCATCCGCAGCTCCGACAGCTCCAGATTGCCGTCGCGGTTCGCATCCAGGCGCTGGAAGCGCATCTCGGAAGAGCGACGCATCTCTTCGGCACTCAGTTCGCCATCGCCATTCTGGTCGGCGATGCGCAGCAGTTCCGCCGCGGGAAACTCACCGTCGCGTTGCGGGCCGAGCACCGCCTGCACTTCCTCCACGCTCACCCGGTAATTGTGGTCCGCATCGACCAGGCGGAAGAAAGCATCTCCGTCGTACTCATCGCGGCTGACCTTGCCGTCGCCATTGCGGTCCAGCATCGCGAAACGATCCGGCGCGGTGGCGGGCAGGTCCTGCGCCGCGGCGGTACTTGCGGCGACACCGCCGCAGAGAAGGAGCAGGGCAACGCGGTGCGCGAGCATCATCACAGGTGTCTCCAGACCGCAGGGGGGCATGTCTTCTGCACGCAGTGTCCGCCGCGTCGATGCCCGGGACAACGGCAATTTCCCGCATTCGCGCCAGTAGTTCTACTGGTTGCCCGCGTCCATCGGACCGCAGTGACCACGCCCGCCAGCGCGGCGCCATGGCATGCTGTGCAGCCTCACCAATCAGCAGGGGCGACACAGGGTGTCTGACGATCACGTGGCCACCGGCATGAGCAGCGCGGACCGCGCGTTGCATGCGGTGGTATCCGAGCTTGAAGCGCTGTTGCGCGGCGACGGGGAAACCCACTGGGCCGACTGGATGCGGCGGGTCATCACCCAGCTTGAGCAGGGCGACCCAGGCGCGCCGGAGAGCGTGCTGCGCGCCTATGGCGGCATGGGGTCGTTCAATGATGTTGCGTTGGGCCTGGATTACAGCAACGGCCACCTCCAGTGGCGCGCAGACGCGGGTGAACTCAATGAGCGCCTGGATGCACTGCGCGGTCGCGCCTGGCAACTGGCGCGGGCGATCCGGGACGCACCCCCCGGTACGCGTTGATCAAAGCGCCTGCTGCCCCTTCAACACCGGATACGGATTGATCGATTCGCCTTTCCACCACTGCTTTTCCGGACCCAGTACATGGATCTCGAAATGCAGGTGGGGCGCTTCCGGACTCGCGTTGCCGGTGCTGCCGACATAGCCGATCACCTCACCGCGCTTGATCGTCTTCTTCTCGGCCAGCCCGTCGGCGTAGCGGTCCAGATGCGCGTAGTAGTAGCAGTAACGGCCGCTCGGCTCGAACTGGTACACCGTCAGACCGCCCCGCACGCTGTCGAACAGTCTCTCCACCGTCCCGTCGGCGACGGCCAGCACCGGCGTCCCGTTCGGCGCCAGGATGTCGATCGCATCATGTACGCGGCCTTCGCTGCGCGCATCGGTGAAGGTGTCCTGCAGCTGATCGGCACCGATGCCCTGCACGGGCAGCAGCAGCGCGCCCGCCGCGCCGCTTGTCGGCGCGGGTGTCACACCGCCCGCGTCCGGCGCGGGCGGTGTGGTTGAGGTGTCGGTGGGCACGGGTGTCGTGGCCGGCGCCGGTGGCGGCGGGGCATCAATCGCAGCGCGGGCCGAACTGGTGGCCGATCCCACCTTGGCCGGTTCGGCGGCACCCAGCCGGGAGGAGGGGCCGGGCCCCAGCAGCCAGTAGCCGACCACGCCGATCACCAGTCCCACTGCCAGAAGTCGCAGGGTTTTCATGCTCTTACTCCTGCATCACGACCGGCACCGAGGCGTCGACCGCAGCGGCGACCTGCAGCGCATCCCAGTTGGTCATGCGCACACAGCCGTGCGATTCGGTCTTGCCGACATGGCCGGGTTCGGGCGTGCCGTGCAGGCCGTAGTGGGGCTTGGAGATGTCGATCCAGACCACGCCGACCGGATTGTTCGGGCCCGGCGGCAGGACCGCCTTGCTGTCGCCCGCCTTGGCGTCCCAGAACAGCTTGGGGTTGTAGTGGAAGGTGGGATCGCGGGAGATGCCCAGGATCTTCCATTTTCCGATCGGCAACGGGTCATGCTTGCTGCCCGAGGACACCGGGAACTGCGCGTAGACCTTGCCGTCCGCATCGAACAGCCGCAGCGTGGAGTCCGATTTGTCGATCACCAGCTTGCTGGCCTTCGGCAGCGGGGCGGCCGCGATGTTCGGCACCTGGATCACGCTGCCGGCCTTGCCCAGGTCGACGCCCGGGTTGAGCGTCTTCAACAGCTCGGGGGAGGCATGGAAGCGCTCGCCCAGCGCTTCTTCAATCGAACCGAAGCCCAGGGTTTTCAGTTTGGCCTGCGCGGCCGGACCCTTGGGTACCGGCTGGAAGGGACCGGCCACGTCTTCCGCGGTGAGCGTGTAGCGCACCAGGGGCGGGGCGGCATCCGGCTGCAGCGCCTGCCAGGTGGCATCGTCCAGTTCGCCGGTCACCTTGATGCCATGGGCGGCCTGGAAGCCGGACACGGCGCGCTTCTGGTTGGAGCCGCGTTCCCCATCGATCTGGCCGGGGGAGAAGTGCGCGCGGTCCAGCAGCACCTGCGCATGCAGATCCGAGCGTGGACCGGTCGCCAGCGGCGTCGCGTCGGCGTCCGGGATCGCGGCGGGCACGGGTGCCGTCTGTGCGACCGCCCAACCGGAGGAGGCCCCCAGGGCGAGGGCGAGCGCGGTGAGGCGGGCGAGACGGTGCAGGCGAAGGGACATCGGCAACTCCAGCGGGAACGTGTTTCCACCATGCCTGCCGGGCGTGCGCACTTGCCGTGAAAAGCCTGACGGGGGGCTGAGCGGCGACGCGAGGGTAACGCCGGCGTTATGTGAATCCATTCACAGCGGGCTCACTGCCGTCGGTCAAGGCGCTGCGTCTGGCGCCGATACCAGCCCACCCCCCACGTTTTTCGGATGTCTCATGGAATTTTTGCGGAACGTCAGCGTTGTCTGGCGTCTAGGTATGGGCTTTGGCCTGTTGTTGCTGCTGGTCGCGGCCGTGGTCGCCACCGGCGCCACCGGCAGCGCGGTGCAGAAGCGCGCGATGCAGCAGGTGGTCGAGGTCAACGTGGCCAAGGTCCGGCTGCTCTCGGACATGCTCGATGCCAACAACCAGATGATGGTCGTGCGCCGGGAGATGCTGATCCGCCAGGGCGACGGTCTGGCCGAGGATGAGGCGCGCATCGCCGCGCTGGTCGCGCGCTATGAAGCCAGCTGGGCCGCCTACCAGGCCTTGCCCGCGCAGCCGGAAGACAAGGCAGTCGGTGACGCCATCGCGGCTGCCCGCGCGGTGGCGCGTCCGCTCAACAAGCAGATGAGCGAACAGCTGCAGCAGGGCGACTTTGCCGCTGCCACGGCCCTCACCCTGGGCGCCGTGCAGACCGCTGCCAAGGGCTGGAACCAGGCGCTCAGCGATGGCGTGGTCTACGAGGAAAAGGAAAGCCGCGAGGCCGCTGCCGAAGCGATCCGGCTGGGCGAGCGGACCCTGCTGCAGCTGCTGGTGCTGGGCGCGATCGCGCTGGTGGTCGGCATCGCCGCCTCCGTGCTGATCGGCCGCAGTCTGACCGGTCCGCTGGCCCGCGCCGTCGGCCTGGCCACCCGGATGGCCAAGGGTGATCTGGCCCATGACGTCCATCTGGGCGGTCGCGATGAGATCACCCAGCTCGGCAACGCCATGGCCACGGTCCGCCAGAGCGTCCAGGGCGCGATCACCGCACAGCTGGACATGGCCCGCCAGCATGAGGCCGGTGCCATCAGCCATCGCATGGACGAAACGGCCTTCCCGGGCGATTTCGGCCGGATGATCCGCGCCACCAACGAGCTGGTCGGTTCGCACGTGGCCGTCGAGTTCCATATGGTCGAGGTGATGCAGCGCTACGCCATCGGCGACCTCAGCCGCGATCTGGACAGCTACCCGGGCGAGAAGGCCGTGCTGACCACCACCATGGCCACCGTCAAGGCCAGCCTGATGGCGATCAACCAGCAGATCGAGACACTGGCCTCGGCCGCCCGTGCGGGTGACTTCTCCGTGCGCGGCGACGAGCCGGCGTTCCAGTTCCAGTTCCGCGCGATGGTCGCCCAACTCAACGGGATGATGGCCAGCTCGCAGGCCAGCATCGCGGACCTGTCGCAGGTACTGCGCGCGATTTCCACCGGCGACCTCACCTCGCGCATGGACGGCCGGTACGAAGGTGTCTTTGCGCAGATGCGCGACGATGCCAACGTCACCGCAGTGCAGCTGACCGGCATCGTGCAGCAGATCCAGGGCGCGGCCGGCAGCATCAACGATGCCGCGCAGGAACTGGCGGCGGGCCACAATGACCTGTCGCGCCGTACCGAGCAGCAGGCAGCCAACCTGGAAGAAGCGGCGGCCTCGATGGAGGAACTGACCTCCACGGTCCGGCAGAACGCCGAGCTGGCCAACCAGGCTGACCATGAGGCCCACGCGGCGGGTGCGGCGGTCAAGGCGACCGAGCAGGCGATCGCGCAGATGGCCGCGGTGATGAGCGAGATCGACCAGTCCTCGGCGCGCATCGGAGAGATTTCCTCGGTGATCGACGGCATCGCCTTCCAGACCAACATCCTCGCCCTGAACGCGGCCGTCGAAGCGGCCCGTGCCGGTGAGAACGGACGCGGCTTCGCGGTGGTGGCCACCGAGGTACGCACG
Source organism: Stenotrophomonas sp. TWI700 (assembly GCF_039673645.1). Taxonomy (NCBI): domain Bacteria; kingdom Pseudomonadati; phylum Pseudomonadota; class Gammaproteobacteria; order Lysobacterales; family Lysobacteraceae; genus Stenotrophomonas; species Stenotrophomonas sp. TWI700. The sequence goes on from NZ_JBDJMB010000044.1 coordinate 6,351, forward strand.
CTGGCGCAGCGCGCCGGCACGGCGGCCAAGGAGATCAAAGACCTGATCGACGAGTCCAGCAGCAAGGTCAAGACCGGGCTGAGCGTCACCGTGCAGTCCGAAGCGGCGATCGCCCGCCTGACCCAGGCCAGCTCGCGCACCAATCAGCTGATGAGCGACATTGCCGCCGCGACCAAGGAACAGGCCGCCGGCATCGAGCAGGTCAACCAGGTGGTCGTGCAGATGGACCAGGTGACCCAGCAGAACGCGGCGCTGGTGGAGGAAGCCACCGCCGCCAGCCGCGCGCTGGAGCAGCAGGCCCATGCACTGACCGAATCGGTGGCGGTGTTCACGCTGGAGGACCCCGCCGCAGGCCTGCGTCGCCCGGCGTCACTGCAGGCGGCGTGACGGCACCTGCGCCCTGAGTTGGACGGAAAAGCCCCGCATCGGCGGGGCTTTTTTTCATGCCGATCCAGCCGCCCGGCGCAGCGGCGCGCCCCGCTCAGTCGTCGTTTTCTTCGGCGGCTTCGCGACCCTGCTGGCGGATCAGCGCTTCTTCGCGCGCATCGTTGATGGCATGGCGCACGCCATCCAGGTCGATGGTGCTTTCATCCTGCTCGAACGCGCCGGTCAGCACGCTGTCCGGGAGCAGATCGCCGGCCTCGAACAGCGCCCACATCTCCTCGCCGTACCAGGTCTCCAGCAGCTCCGGCGCCCAGCGGCCGAGGTAGGCGGTGAGGTTGTTGACGTCGCGCAGCAGCATCGTGCGTGCGGCGTTGTTGCCTGCCGCGCTGACCACCTGCGGGAAATCGATTACGACCGGGCCTTCCGGGCCGACCAGCACGTTGTACGGCGACAGATCGCCGTGGATCAGCCCGCAGCACAGCATGCGCACGACCTGGCGGACCAGGATCTGGTGGAATGCGCGCGCCTGTTCCGGGCTCAGTTCGACCTCGCCCAGGCGCGCGGCGGAATAGCCCTCGGCATCGGTGACCAGTTCCATCACCAGCACGCCGTGGAAATAGCCATACGGCTCGGGCACGCGCACGCCGGCATCGCGCAGCTGGTACAGCGCATCGACCTCGGTGTTCTTCCAGGCCGCTTCCTGCTGCTTGCGGCCGTAATTGCTGGCCTTGCCCACGGCGCGCGCTTCGCGGCTGCCACGGACCTTGCGGCCTTCCTGGTACTGCACGCGCTGCTGGAAGCTGCGCTGGGCCATGTCCTTGTAGACCTTGGCGCAGCGCACATCGTCGCCGCTGCGGACCACGTATACCGCTGCTTCCTTGCCGCTCTTGAGCGGGCGGAGCACTTCATCGATCACGCCGTCGTCGATCAGCGCCTGCAAGCCTTGGGGGGTCTTCACGGTATCTCGGGAATCGGCTGGCGCGGGGCCTGCCCTGGAGGGGGAAGGATTTTCGCATCTTCGGGCCGAGGGAGCCATCGACACGGCACCCGGCGGCCGGGTTGTTCAGCTGTGTGCAGGCCGGCGCCGGCTTGAAATCTGCTTCACATCCACGCGGCAGGCTGGGGTCACTTCCCAAGGAGTGCCGCTCATGATGCTGTCCCTGCTGCGCCGCACCGGTGCCGTCCTGGCCCTGCTGCTGGCCGTCCCGACACTGCACGCCCGCCCCGCGGCGTCCGATACGGTGCTGATCGTGGTCAGCGGCGAAGGACGCGATCAGGGCAAGACCCGGCCTGGCTTCGAGATGGACGAGTTCGCCCAGGCCTACCTGATCTTCCGCGACAACGGCCTGGCCGTGCAGGTCGCCAGCCCGCGTGGCGGGCCGGTGGAAGCCGACAAGTTCGATCCGAAGGAACCGTTCAACGCGCGCGTCCTGGCCGATCCGGCGGCGACCGCGCTGCTGGCCGATACCCGCGCCACCGCGACGCTCAGCGCGGCCGACTACGCAGCGGTCTACGTGGTCGGCGGCAAGGGCGCGATGTTCGACCTGCCCACCGATGGCGCACTGCGCGCTCTGCTGGGCACGGTGCACGACCGCGGCGGCGTGGTCGCGGCGGTCTGCCATGGCCCGGCGGCGCTGGTGGAGGTGCGGCAGGCGGACGGATCACGGCTGGTCGCCGGGCGCCGCATGACCGGCTTCACCAACGCGGAGGAGGGCGTGTTCGGCAAACGCTGGGCGAAGGAGTTCCCGTTCCTGCTGGAAACCGCGCTGCGCGAGCGCGGTGCGCACTGGGAGCAGGCGCCGCTGATGATGCCCAAGCTGGTGGTGGACGGTCGGCTGATCACCGGGCAGAACCCGTACTCCACGCCGGCGGTCGCCGAAGCGATCGTGCGCGCCATCGGTCGCACCCCGGTCGCCCGCACCCCTTGGCGCGATGAAGCCAGCATGGCGCTGGTGCAGCGCCTGCTCGACGGCGAGGGCGACGCGGTCAGGCACACGCTGGCCAGCGACCGCACCGGCTATCACGACCAGTTGATCGGGGTGCTCGGCTACTACCAGCTGCAGGCCGCGCAGGACGATGCCGCGGTGCGTGATGCGCTGGCGATCATGCAGTTGGCTGCGCCCTACATGAGCGAGCCGCAGCTGCCGCTGGGCATCGCGCAGGCACATTGGCGGCTGGGCGAGGTGGCGCAGGCGCGCAGCGTGCTCGGCAAACTGCTGGAATCCCACCCGGACATGGCCGAAGCTAAGCAGCTCAAGGCCACGATTGAAGGCTGACCCGATGCACGACGGCCTGCACATCCTGGTCATCGAGGACAACCCGGCGCTGCGCGCCGGCATGGCCACGCTGCTGGAGGCGCGTGGCCATCGCGTGGCCTTTGCCGCCGATGGCCGCAGCGGCCTGCAGATGGCGCTGGACGAACCGCCCGATGTGCTGGTGCTGGACCTGACCCTGCCGGGCATGGACGGCCTGCGCGTGTGCAGTCATCTGCGCGAACAGGCCGACCGCCACATCCCGATCCTGATGCTGACCGCGCGCGACACGCTGGGCGACAAACTGATCGGCTTCCAGGCCGGTGCCGATGACTACCTGGTCAAGCCGTTCGCCGGCGAGGAACTGCTCGCGCGATGCCTGGCGCTGGCCCATCGGCACGGCCGGCGCGACGGGCACGTGCTGCGTATCGGGTCGCTCGGCATCGACCGCCGTAGCGGCGCCGTGTGCCGCGGTGGGCAGACGATCGAGTTGCCGCAGACGGCCTATCGGCTGCTGGTGCTGCTCGCCGAAGCCTGGCCGCGCACGGTGACCCGCAGCGAGTTGATCCGCCGTCTCTGGGGCGATGAGGCGCCACCGTCGGACCCGCTGCGTTCGCACCTCTACCTGCTGCGCCAAGCGTTGGACAGGCCGTTCGAGCGGCCGATGCTCAAGACCGTGCACGATGTCGGCTTCAAGCTGGAGGCCGACGCATGACGGCACCGGTGCACCGCCTGCGCAACCGCTTGATGCTGGCCTTCGCGGTGTTCGCACTCGCGGTGGCGAGCCTGTTCGGCCTGTACGTGGCGGTGTTCGTGTACAGCGTGGAGGATCGCTTCTTCGAGGCGATGCTCGAACAGGAAGCGCAACAGCAACTGGAGCAGCGGGCCACCCGTGGGACGTGGTCGCCGCCGCGCAATGCCTTCATGACGATGCACGACAGCCCTGCCACGTTCCCGGCGGATCTCAAGGTCGCCTTCGATGCCGAGCCGTGGCGTCGCGAGATCGCCGGCACCGACGGACGTCACTATCACCTGCGCGCGCTGCAGCCGGACGGATCCGGTGCACCGGGGTGGCTGGTCGCCGAGGTCAGCCAGCAGTTGGTGGTCCGGCCGATGCGCCGCCAGATTCTGGCGTTGCTGGCCTGGTCCGGCGTGGCCGTGGTCGTGGTCGCGGTGCTGGCCGGTGCGTGGCTGGCGCGACGTACCACGCGGCCGTTGTCGAAACTCGCGGCACTGGTGGATGACATGGCACCGGCTCGTTTGCCGGTCGGGTTCGCGGCTGATTTCCCCGATGACGAGGTCGGTGTTCTGGCCCGTGGCCTGGACAGGCTGAGCGGGCAGGTGCGCGCCTTCGTTGCGCGCGAACATGCGTTCACCCGCGATGCCAGCCATGAGCTGCGCACGCCATTGGCCGTGATCCGCAGCGCGACCGAACAGCTGGCCCGCGAGCCGGGACTGTCTGCGGCCGGGCGGTTGCAGCTCGACCATGTACAACACTCCGCGCGTCACCTCGAACAGACCGTGATCACCCTGCTCACGCTGGCCCGCGAAGAGAACGTGGAACGGGACGCGACGCCGCTGGCGGTACTGCCGGTGCTGGAACAGGTGGTGGTCGAGCAGGCGGCGCTGCTGGAGGGCAAGCCGGTGGCGGTGCGGGTCGATGTGCCCGGCGACGCGCGCCTGACGGTGCCCGGTCCGGTCCTGCACATGCTGCTGGCCAATCTGGTGGGCAATGCATTCGCGCACACGCGGGCGGGGGAAGTGCACATCGATGTCGCGGCCGGACGGCTGCGCATCCGCAACACGGCGCCGGCAGGCGACCCCGACGCGATCGTGCGGCCCTTCGCGAAAGGGGAGGGCAGTGCCGGCTTCGGGCTCGGCCTGGCGATCGTGCACCGGCTGTGCGACCGCTTCGCCATCGACCTGCGCATCGAAGGCACCGAGCACGCTACGGTCGCCAGTTTCAGCGTGAAATAAGGCAGCGCTCAGGGCTGCCCCACGCAGGGCGTGGCAGCGGGGGCTGGCCCGCTTCCGTCGACCGCAAAAGTGCGCGATGCTCTGCCGAACGGGGGAGGGGCGCATGGGAAACAGGGACGAGGGCAGTATCCACGGTGACGTACCGGCGGGCATCGCGATCACCGCTGGCGGTACGTCGCGGGCACCGGTGGATGATCAGGCACCGACCGACTGGTCGCTGCTGCCGGTCACGCACGGCAATGAAGATTCGATGGTCGCAGTCATCTGGCGCCTGCTGCGGCAGGAGCCGGCGCTGATGGTGAGCGCGGGCTACGTGTTCCTTTCCGTGCTGGGGCTGTGGTCGAGCTACTTCTTCTATTTCAAGTTCCGGCTGTCGATCCTGGACTACCTGCAGGTCAGCGACTTCCTGGTCGCCGGGCTGCGCGATCCGGCCTACGTCCTGATCCTGCTGCTGGGCGCGCTGCTGGCAGTGCTGCTGGGCTGGCCGGAAACACTGCGGCGGCGCAACCCGGCCAAGGTGGCGCGACTGCGTGCACGGCATTGGGGATGGCGGATGCTGTTCTCTGAATCGCCGTGGATGAACTGGGAATTCTCCGGGCTGCGTCCGCTGACCGGCATGTGCATGGGCGTGGTCTGTTTCATGGCCATCGGCGCGGCACTGTATGCGCTGGACAAGGCCGAATCCATCCGCGATGGCAACGCTGGCACGCGGGTCCACGTGATGCTCAACGGCGACACGGCCACGCTACCGGGCACTGCGAAGCTCCTGGGATCCAGCAGTGCCTTCGTGTTTCTGTGGTGGCCGGAGCAGCGGCGCGCCGAAGCAGTGCCGATCGGCTCGATCCGCCGGTTGCAGTCGATGCTCCTGCCGGTGACGGAAGCGCCGGTGGCCAAGAAGGCCCCGGCGCCACCCGCGCCGCGCTGAGATCAGCACGGCGCACCGCGCACGGCTCAGGCGAGCGTGCGCACCTTGGGCTCGCGCGCCCACTGGCGTGTGGCGGCTGCGGCCAGGAAGCCCTTGGCATCCTCGGCCTCGACCACGCCGGCATCGTTGCCGACGCGCGCCACCTTCAGCAGCGCCTGTGCCCCATCGTCGGCGGCGATCGCCTTCAGATGCGCCCACGCGTCGCTGACGAAGTCGATCGCGGCCGACTCCCTGCTCAGCTTCTTGGCCGCGTCATTGCTGAGCACGACGGCGACCGCATCGAAGATCACCGACGGCGTGCCTGCCAGCTGACCGTCCGCCGCCAGCGTCTTGCCGTCACTGAGCTTGGCGCCACCGATCTTCGGCGCCACCAGCTTGACGCTGGCGCCGGCCTTGTCGGCGGCCTTGCGCAGGTTGGCGATCAGCGCGGCATCGGAGCCCTCGTCGAACAGGATGCCGATGCAGCGGCCCTTGAGCAGGTCCTTGGTGCGGCCGATGATGCGCACTTCCGGCGCCTTCGGGAAATCCTGCGCCGGGGTCTGCGTGGCGGCCGGCTCGGGCAGGGCGGGCATCGCCAGGCCGTCGGCCACGCGCTTGGCCAGCGTCTCGTCGATGTTGCGCAGGTGGCTCACGGTGCGCTCGCGCACCTTGACCGTCTCCACCTTGGACAGCTCGAACACCAGTGCCGAGGCCAGGTGCGCCTGCTCCGGGGCTTCCAGGCTGCGGAAGAACATCCGGGCCTGGCTGTAGTGATCGGCGAAGCTCTCCGCACGCACGCGGCCCTTGCGGCCATCGTCCGGCGCGGTGGCGTGGCTGGGGAAGCCCTCGGGCGTCTCGCGCGGGGTGTCGCCCTGCAGGGAGCTGGGATCGTAGGCGACCCGCCCCTTCGGGATGCTCATCTGCATGTGGCCGTCGCGCTGGTGGTTGGCGAACGGACACTTGGGGGCGTTGACCGGAATCTGGTGGAAGTTCGGACCGCCCAGGCGGCTGAGCTGGGTATCCAGATACGAGAACAGGCGCCCCTGCAGCAGCGGATCGTTGCTGAAATCAATGCCCGGCGGCACGTTGGCCGGGCAGTAGGCGACCTGCTCGGTCTCGGCGAAGAAGTTGTCCGGCCAGCGGTCCAGCACCATGCGCCCGATCACGGTCAGCGGGACCAGCGACTCGGGGATGATCTTGGTCGAATCCAGGTGGTCGAACGGGAACGACTCGGCCTGTTCCTCGGTGAACAGCTGCACGGCCAGCTCCCACTCGGGGAAGTCGCCGGCGGTGATCGCCTCGAACAGATCGCGCCGGTGGAAGTCGTTGTCCGCGCTCTGCAGCTTGACCGCCTCGTCCCATACCGTGGACTGGATGCCCAGCTTCGGCCGCCAGTGGAATTTGACGAAGGTCGATTCGCCGGCATCATTGATCAGCCGGAAGCTGTGGATGCCGAAGCCTTCGATGGTGCGCAGCGAGCGCGGGATCGTGCGGTCGCTCATCGCCCACATGATCATGTGCATCGACTCGGGCATCAGCGACACGAAGTCCCAGAAGGTGTCGTGCGCGCTGGCGGCCTGCGGGAAGGCGCGGTCCGGCTCCATCTTCACGGCATGGATCAGGTCCGGGAACTTGATCGCGTCCTGGATGAAGAACACCGGGATGTTGTTGCCGACCAGGTCCCAGTTGCCTTCCTTGGTATAGAACTTCACCGCGAAGCCGCGCACATCGCGCGGGGTGTCGACCGAACCGGCGCCGCCGGCCACGGTGGAGAAGCGGGTGAACAGCGGGGTGCGCACGCCCACTTCGCTGAGGATGCGGGCACGGGTGTACTCGCCGAGCGAGCGGGTCAGCTCGAAGTAACCGTGCGCTGCGCTGCCGCGGGCATGCACGATGCGCTCGGGGATGCGCTCATGGTCGAAGTGGGTGATCTTCTCGCGCAGGATGAAGTCTTCCAGCAGGGTCGGCCCGCGCGGGGTCGCCCGCAGCGAGTTCTGGTTGTCACCGACCGGGATGCCCTGGTTGGTGGTCAGCACCGGGTGGCCGTTGCCCGCACGCTGGTGCAGTTCATCCCCCTCGCCGCGGACATCGGTGGCGGGTGCAGGGGCGTTCTTGGTGCTTTTCTTGCTGGCGGCCATGAGGCGACTCCGGGAGCTGGCGGGAAGGGGATCGCCTCACACTGGCGGCCGGGGCGTTAATCGAGGGTGCGAATACGCGGCCCTGCTTGCACCCGCGCTTCACATGCCGCGTCCGGCCGCTGTGTGGGCGGGGCCCGGGCAGGTATCCTTGGACGCGTCTTCTCCTGTGTTTCCCCAGCCGCATGCGCGTTGAACCCGCCGACATCGAAGCCTTGTTTGATGCGATCCCCGACGTCCTGTTCTTCATGAAGGACTGCGACGGGCGCTATACGCACATCAACCAGACCATGCTGCGCCGGCTCGGCCTGAAGTCGCGCAAGGAAGTGATCGGGCGCACCGCGGCGGAGATCTATCCCACCGGGCTGGGCGCGGATTACGCGACCCAGGACGAACAGGTGTTGGCCGGCAAGGTCATCGAGAACCTGATGGAGCTGCATCTGTTCGCCAACCGCGAGCCGGGCTGGTGCCTGACCTGCAAGCGGCCGCTGCTGGTCGACGGGCAGATCCGCGGGCTGATCGGGATCTCGCGCGATCTGGGGCAGAAGGACAGCCTGGGCACCCAGTACGAACAGCTGCGCCTGGCCCTTGCCCATCTGAATGCGCATTACGCGGAGAACGTGCGCATGCAGACCCTGCTCGACATCACCGGGTTCTCGCTGTCCAAGCTGGAGCGCACCTTCCGCAAGGTGTTCCAGATGACCCCGCAGCAGGTCCTGACCCGCCTGCGGATCCAGATGGCGGTGCACCTGCTGCATGGCCCGGACAGCATCGCCAGCATCGGCCAGGCCTGCGGCTTCACCGACCAGAGTGCCTTCACCCGCAAGTTCAAGGCCGAAGTCGGGCTGTCGCCCCGGGCCTACCGCGCCCAGATCGGCGAGCGCGCCGCCGCCTGAGGCGGGGAGGGGCTTCCGGCCTATGCCGCCGCGCGGCCGACAGGGTATGGTGTCGCACTTGTTGCCCGCCAATCGATTCCGATGCCCGCATCCCATACTCCGGCTCCCGCCACTCCGCCCGTCGCTGCCCGCCTCGGGCACGCGCTGAAGCCCCGCCAGCTGATCATGATGGGCCTGGGCAGCGCGATCGGCGCCGGCCTGTTCCTCGGCTCCGGTGTGGGTGTCCAGGCCGCCGGCCCGGCGGTCCTGTTGTCGTATCTGGTCGCCGGCGCGCTGGTGATCATCGTGATGAACGCGCTGGGCGAAATGGCCGCGGCCAAGCCGACCAGCGGTGCGTTCTCGGTGTATGCCGCCGATGCGATGGGGGCCACCGCCGGCGCGACGGTGGGTTGGCTGTGGTGGGTGCAGCTGGTGATCGTGATCGCCGCCGAGGCGGTCGGTGCGGCCGGCCTGCTCGCCACGGTATGGCCGGCGATTCCGGTGCCGATGGCGGCGCTGGCCTTCATGCTGTTCTTCACCGCGATCAACCTGCTCGGGGTGAAGAACTTCGGCGAGTTCGAATTCTGGTTTGCGATCCTCAAGGTCGCCGCGATCGTCGGTTTCATCCTGATCGGCGTGGCGCTGCTGATGGGCTGGCTGCCGGACGTGGCTTCGCCGGGCCTGCGCAACTTCACCGAGCACGGCGGCTTCATGCCCAAGGGGCTGGCCGGCATCGGCGCGGCGCTGCTGGTGGTGATATTCGCCTTTGGCGGCACCGAGATCGTGGCGGTGGCCGCGGCCGAAACCGAGGATCCCGAGCGCAGCATCGCCCGTGCGATCCGCACCGTGGCCTGGCGCATCCTGGTGTTCTACATCGGTTCGCTGAGCGTGATCATCGCGGTGGTGCCGTGGACCAGCGAGGCGCTGAAGTCGCCGTTCGCGGCGGTGCTGGAAGCGGCGAAGATTCCGGGGGCGGCGACGGCGATCACGCTGATCGCGGTGATCGCGCTGCTGTCGGCATTGAACGCCAATCTCTACGGTGCGTCGCGGATGATGTATTCGCTGGCGCAGCGTCGCGAGGCGCCGGCGGTGCTGGGCTGGACCGACCCGCGCCAGGTGCCGATCATCGCGGTGCTGGCTAGTGTGCTGTTCGGTTTCGCGGCGACGGTGATGGAGCTGCTGTTCCCGGACAAGGTGCTGCCGGTGCTGCTCAATATCGTGGGTTCGACGTGTCTGCTGGTGTGGACGATTTCGCTGTTGTCCCAGTTGATCCTGCGCCATCGTGCGAACCGCGATGGGACGCGTCTGCCGTTCCGGATGGCGGGGTATCCGTATCTGACGGTGTTCGGGTTGGGGGTGCTGGCGTTGATCTTCGGTCTGTTGCTGTCCGAGGCGCACACGCGGGTGCAGTTCCTGTCGATGGCGGCGCTGACGGTGGTGATTGCGGCGAGTAGTGAGATTTCGCGTCGGGTGCGTGCTGCAGCCAACAGCTAACAGCTAACAGCTAACAGCTAACAGCCGCAGGTTTTGGGGTCCGCTGGTTGGGGCGGGCACGGGTGGGTTGTCGGGACCCGCCGCAAGTACGTCCCTGTAGGCTCGTGTGTTGCCATCCATGGCAACACACG
>NZ_JBDJMB010000045.1:0-15724 GCF_039673645.1 Stenotrophomonas sp. TWI700
ATCCTGCAGAGCCGGCCAGCGGCCGGCACTACCGATGTCGAACCGGCAACAAAAAACCCGCCTGTCGCCAGGCGGGTTTCGATGCTTCAGCTCAGACCCCGAGGACTCAGGCGTCCAGGCGGACCAGCCAGCCATGACGGTCCGGCAGGCGGCCGTACTGGATGTCGGTCAGTTCCTTGCGCAGCGACATCGTCACTTCGCCGGCCGGGGCGTTGATGTCGCCCACCGAAAAACCTTCGCCCTTGAGCTGGCCGATCGGGGTGACCACCGCAGCGGTGCCGCAGGCGAACGCTTCCACGATCTCGCCGGAGGTCACGCCGTCCTTCCACTCATCAAGGGTGACCTTGCGCTCTTCGACCTTCATGCCGCGGTCGCGCGCCAGCTGCAGGATGCTTTCGCGGGTGATGCCTTCCAGGATGCTGCCCGACAGCGACGGGGTCACCAGGGTGCCGTCCTTGTAGACCAGGAACACGTTCATGCCACCCAGTTCTTCCAGGTACTTGCCCTCGACCGGATCCAGGAACAGCACCTGCGAGCAGCCCTGCGCCTGCGCTTTCTGCTGCGGCAGCAGCGAGGCGGCGTAGTTGCCACCGCACTTGGCCGCGCCGGTGCCGCCCTTGCCCGCGCGCGCGTACTCGGTGGACAGCCAGATCGACACCGGGGCCACGCCCTTGGCGAAGTACGGGCCGGCCGGGCTGGCGATCACGTAGTAGCCGGCCTTGTGCGCGCCGCGCACGCCGAGGAAGGCTTCATCGCCGATCATGAACGGACGGAAATACAGGCTGGATTCGTCGGCCGACGGCACCCAGCTGGCGTCCACGGCGATCATCTGCTTGAGCGATTCGACGAAGATCTCAACCGGCAATTCCGGCAGCGCCAGGCGCTGCGCCGAACGCTGCAGGCGGCGGCCGTTGGCCTCCGGGCGGAAGGTCCAGATCGAACCGTCGGCGTGGCGGTAGGCCTTGATGCCTTCGAAGATCTCCTGGCCGTAATGCAGCACCGCGGCGGCCGGATCCAGCTGCAGCGGGCCGTACGGGCGCACCACCGCATCGTGCCAGCCGGTGTCCTTGTCCCAGCGCACCTCCACCATGTGATCGGTGAAGTGCAGACCAAAACCGGGGGCGGCCAGGATGCGCTCACGCTCCTCGCTGCTGCGCGGCTGGGCGGAACGGGTGGTGTTGAAGCTCACGGAAGACTGGGACACCGGATATTTCCTGTTCTGGTTACGGGGAACGCCGTGACGCCGGCTGGCGATGGGCGGTTACAGCATGCCGGTTTCGAGCCGGGCGGCCTCGGACATCATGTGGCGGCCCCACGGCGGGTCGAACACCAGCTCGACGTCGGCCTCGGCCACCGTCGGGATCATTTCCAGCTTGCTGCGCACGTCATCCACCAGGATCTCGCCCATGCCGCAACCGGGCGCGGTCAGGGTCATCTTGATCTCGACCTCGCGCCGGCCGTCGTCCAGGTGCTTGAGGTCCACTTCATAGACCAGACCCAGATCGACGATATTGAAGGGGATTTCCGGGTCGAAGCAGGTGCGCAGCTGCTGCCACACCAGTTTCTCGACCTCCTCGTCGGAGGCATCGGCAGGCAGTTCCAGCGCCGGGGGCGCCTCTTTGCCGATGGCATCGCCATCCTTGCCGGCGATGCGGAACAGATTGCCTTCGACAAAGACGGTATAGCTGCCACCCAGGGCCTGGGTGATATAGCCATAGCTGCCAGCGGGCAGCGTGACCGTTTCGCCCTGCGGGACCATGACGGCCTCGCAGTCGCGTTCGAAGTGGACAGGTTCACTGCTACGGGAATACATGTGGATCGATATGGGGGTCGCGGCCAATTCCCGCAAGGCGACCATTTTAGCCCAGTGGCCGCCCATGCGCCGGTCACCCCGCAAGCCGGTATCCTGTCCGGACTCACAGGAAGATTGCATGTCGCCCACGTCCGTGCCTGTCCGGAGCCGCCACTGGCTCTGGCCCCCGCTGTTTCTGCTTGGTGTCGTCACGGCCACGCTGGCCTGGTTGTTCATCGCCCTGCTCACCGGCCGCCAGGCCGGCTGGATGGCGGTTATTGCGGCATTGGAGATCGTCTTCATGCTGCGCCTGGGGACCCTGCGCGCGGGTGCTGCCCGGGTGGTGCTGACCCTGCTGGCCACCGTGCTGGTGGCGCTGGCCGCCAACTGGGGCATCGCCTCGGCCTACCTCGGCGGCGCGATGGGGCTCACCCCATGGGAATCAGCGTTGCGCATGGGGCCCTATCTGGCCTGGACCCTGAGCGGCCTGGCCAACGGCGCGGTCGAATGGCTGTGGCTGGGCGTGGCGCTGGTCGTGGGCTGGTGGGTGGCGAGGTAATCGCCCCACGACCAACGGTCGTGGGCTACCGATGACCGGGTGACCGCGCACGGACGCCGGCAGGTCACGACCGTTGGTCGTGACCATCGCATCCGCCTCAATGCCCGCCGTCGAGCGCCTTCAGTTCGCTGACCAGCGCGCTCGCCGCACCGGCACCATCGCCGTACAGCATCCGGGCGTTGTCGGCGTAGAACAGCGCATTCTCGATGCCGGCGAAGCCGGTGCCCTTGCCGCGCTTGATCACCACCACGTTGCGGGCGTTGACCACGTCCAGGATCGGCATCCCGTAGATCGGGCTGGCCGGATCCGTGCGCGCGACCGGATTGACCACGTCGTTGGCACCGATCACCAGCACCACGTCGGTGTTCGGGAACTCCGGGTTGATGTCGTCCATGTCGGCGATCAGGTCGTAGGGCACGCCCGCTTCGGCCAGCAGCACGTTCATGTGCCCCGGCATGCGCCCGGCAACCGGGTGGATCGCGAACTTCACCTTGATGCCGCGATCGATCAGGCGCTGCGCCAGCTCCCACACCTTGTGCTGCGCCTGGGCCACGGCCATGCCGTAGCCGGGCACGATCACCACGCGCTCGGCGAAGGCCAGCATCGCGGCGACATCGCTGGCCTCGATCGGCTTCTGTGCGCCACTGATTTCCTGCGCGACCCCGCCGCCGCCGAAGTTGGAGAACAGCACGCCGCTGATCGGGCGGTTCATCGCCTTGGCCATCAGGCGGGTCAGCAGGATGCCGGCCGCGCCGACCATCATGCCGGCGATGATCAGCGCCTCGTTGCCGAGTACGTAGCCCTCGAAGGCCACGGCCAGGCCGGTGAACGCGTTGTACAGCGAGATCACCACCGGCATGTCGGCGCCTCCGATCGGCAGCGTCATCAGCACGCCCAGCGCGAGCGCGACCACGAAGAAGCTGATGATCGCCACCGGACTCAGCGTCACCGCCGCCCAGATGCCCAGCACCACCATCGCCAGCGCGACCAGCAGGTTGAACGCCTGCTGCCCCGGGAAGGTCACGCGGCGGTCGAGGCGCCCGTCGAGCTTGGCCCAGGCGATGATCGAGCCGGACAGCGAGACCGCGCCGATCGCCGAGCCGATCACGGCCAGCGCCAGCACGGTGGCCGACGGTTGGCGCGCGGCGAGATCAGCCAGCGCCTGCTCGCTCCAATGGGTGGTATCGCGGTTGGCCAGGAACGAGAAGCGCAGCAGTTCGACCGCACCGATCGCCGCCGCGGAACCGCCGCCCATGCCGTTGTAGAGCGCCACCATCTGCGGCATGTCGGTGATCGCCACGCGCTTGGCCGACCACCACGCCACGCCGGTACCGATCGCCACCGCTGCCAGGATCAGCGGGATGTTGTGCAGTTCGGGCAGGAAGAACGTCGCCACCGTGGCGATCAGCATGCCCAGCCCGGCCCAGCGGATGCCGCTGCGCGCGGTCATCGGCGAGGCCATGCGCTGCAGGCCCAGCAGGAACAGGGTCGCGGCGACCAGATAGCTCACCTGGACCAGCCACTGCAGCAGTTGCGCGGTGGTCACGTTCAAGGCGTCTTCTCCCCGGCGTCGCGCTTGGCGCTGGGCTTGAACATGTCGAGCATGCGTTCGGTCACCACGTAGCCGCCGGCCGCGTTGCCCGCGCCGAGCACCACCGCGATGAAGCCGATGATCTTCTCCAGCGGGGTCTGCGCGTGCCCCAGCACCACCATCGCGCCGATCAGCACGATGCCGTGGATGAAGTTGGACCCGGACATCAAAGGGGTATGCAGGATCACCGGCACCCGTGAAATGATCACGTGGCCGGCAATGGCGGCCAGCATGAAGATGTACAACGCCACGAACCCGTCGCTCATTGCAGTCACTCTCCCAGGCGGTCATCCCGTCCCCTGCATCATAACCATGCGCTGAACCAATCGGGCAGGCCGGTCAACCGCAGCCGCCCTGGCGCGTTCTCACGGTATCCCCCTGCCGGAACGCTACCCTGTGCTGGTGAGCTCTCCCCTACCGTCGACGGATGCCGACCTGTCTGCCACGCCCGAGGTGGCGCTGCCGGTGTCGCTGGATGCGTTCCTGGCCGGGATCGGCCCGCGCGCGTTCCGCTTCGCCGAGGCCGGCCTGCGCCAGCGCGACGACGCGCTGGATGCGGTGCAGGACAGCATGTTGAAGATGCTCGGTTACCGCGACAAACCCGCCGCCGAGTGGGCGCCGCTGTTCTGGAGCATCCTGCGCCGCCGCGTGGTGGATCTGCAGCGCCGCCGTGGCTTCCGCCTGAAGTTCTGGCGCAGCAGCGACGATACCGGCGGCGAGCATGACATCGACTGGGCCGACCACGCGCCCGGCCCGGCCCAGGCCCATGAGCAGCGCGACCAGTACGCGCAGCTGGTGCAGGCGCTGCGGGAGCTGCCCGCCCGCCAGCGCGAGGCCTTCACTCTGCGCGTGCTGCAGGACCTGGACGGCGCCACCACGGCCAAGGCCATGGGCTGCAGCGAAGGCGCGGTCAAAACCCATCTTTCGCGCGCCCGCCAGGCGCTGCAGCAGTCTCTGGAGATCGCCCTGTGAACCGCCCCCTGCCCCCTTCGATGCATGACGATGCCGCCCTGCGGCAGCTGCATGCGCAGGCGCTGGATACGCTCTCGCCGGTTACGCTGGCGCGGCTGCGCAGCGCACGTCATGCCGCCTCACCGGCCAAGCGGCACGCCCCGTCCTGGTGGATGGCCACGGCCTGTTCGGCGGTGGTCGCGCTGGCGTTGGGCTACAGTTTCCTCCTCGGCGAATCGACCGCCCCGCCGGCAGCGGTCGTGGCGAGCGCGGCCGATGACGGCAGCGATGTCCTCGACGAAAATCCCGATCTGTATGTATGGCTGGGCAGTACCGACCTGGCAATGGAGTGATGATGAAACTGCGACTGCCCCTCGGGCTGGTGTTGCTGACCCTGAGTGCGGCCGGCTGGGCCCAGACCGCCCCGCTGCCGGACTGGGACACCCTCAGCCCGCAGCAGCGCGAGGCGTTGATCGCGCCCGTGCGTGACCGCTGGAACGACGCGCCGGCGCCGCAGCGCGAGCGCATGCTGCAGCACGGCCAGCGCTGGCTGAGCATGACCCCGGAACAGCGCGCGCAGGCGCACCGGGGCCGGCACCGTTTCGAGAACATGACGCCGGAGCAGCGCGAGCAGGCGCGCGCACTGTTCGGTCAGATGCGCAGCATGACCCCGGAACAGCGCCAGGACCTGCGCGACCGCTGGGCGCGGATGACCCCGGACGAACGCAAGGCCTGGCTCAAGGCGAACCCTGCCCCGCCGCCGCCCAAGCGCTGAGCAATTAACGGGGACGGAGGGGATTATTAACTACCTCCGTCCCCGTTTTTTCAGGCGGCGACCCAGCGGGTTTTCGCGAGCAGTTCGTCGTCCCAGTCGAAGCTGACGGCGCCCTCTTTCAGGAACAGGGCGACGAAGTTGTAGACGTTGCGGGCGTACATCTCGCTGGCATGCACCGCGCCCTGGCTGGCCAGGTTGAGCGGGCCATCGATGAGCACGCCGTCCAGGTCCACCACCTCGCCCGGTTGCGTGGCCTCGCAATTGCCGCCGGTTTCCGCAGCGAGATCGACGATCACGCTGCCCGGTTTCATGCCACGCGCCATCGCGGTGCTGACGATCTTCGGCGCCGGCCGCCCCGGCACGGCGGCGGTACAGATCACCACATCCACCGTACGCAGATGCTCGCCGAGGCGACGCTGCTGCTCGGCGCGTTCTTCATCGGTCAACGGGCGCGCATAGCCACCTTCGCCGACCGCGCTGACGCCCAGGTCGAGGAACTTACCGCCCAGCGATTCGATCTGCTCGCGGGTTTCCGGGCGCACATCGAAGCCTTCCACCTGCGCGCCCAAGCGACGCGCCGTGGCGATCGCCTGCAGGCCCGCCACGCCGGCGCCGACCACCAGCACCTTGGAGGGACGGATCGTGCCGGCGGCGGTGGTGAGCATCGGGAAGAAGCGCGGTGCGCGCTGGGCGGCGATCAACGTGGCTTTGTAACCGGCCATGCCGGCCTGCGAACTGAGCACGTCCATCGACTGCGCGCGCGTGGTGCGCGGCAAGCGCTCCAGCGGAAACGCCTGCAGGCCGCGCGACTGGATCAGGCCGGCCCGCTCGGCGTCGGCCTGCGGGTGCAGCATGCCGATCAGGCTGGCGCCGGATTTCAACCGCGCAAGGCGGTCGTTGGACGGTGGCTGCACGCACAGCACGATGTCGGCCTGGCCCAGGCGGGTGTCATCGGCGGGCTGCGCACCCACCTCCTGATACATCGCATCGGGGAAGCCGGCAGCCAACCCGGCGTTTGGCTCGAACGACACGCCCGCGCCGAGCGCGATCAGCTTGCGCGCCGTTTCCGGCGTCATCGCCACGCGCCGTTCCCCCGGCGCATGTTCCTTTACCACCAACACCTCGACAGCCATGCCTGTCCCCGACGATCAGCGGATTGTGGGCTGATCGTAACCTGATCGTCGGGCCAGCGTGGCCCGACGGCTCAATGCACGGTGGCGTTCCTGGTATCCAGCCGATCGATCACGCCCTGCATGGCGCTGTCGAACGCGCCATCGTCGATATGCGCCCGCAGGCGACCGAGACGCACCATCACCGCCAGTTCTTCCGGCGAGGCCACGCAGAAGCGCACCCCGCGCCGGTTGACGAACAGCAGGCGCTGGGAAATCGGGCTCACCCAGGACAGCTTGCCGGCCTGGACCTTGCCGTCCTTGTCGACGAAATCCAGCCAGGTGCCGATCTCCAGGCCGCGGAAGCGGTCGGCATCGGCATTGTCGAAATCGCTGACATCGACCTTGCTGCCCAGCTCGACCGCCGCCGATTCCTGCGTCGGCGGCGACGGCAGCGCCACCTGCGGCAGTTCGGGCAGCGCGCGTTCCAGCTCGGGGCGCGATTCGGCGATGCCCTGCAGGGTGTCGTGCAGCGCATCGATGGCACTGGTCGCCGCATCGGCATGCACGCCGACACTGGCAAACACCTTGCGCAGCGCCGGATGCCAGGCCTGCAGCCACGGCTTGCCGACGATGTGCCGGCGCGCCTCGGCCACTTCTTCCAGCATGCCATCGGCCAGGCTCAGTGCCTCACCGACCGAGGCCCCGTCTTCGCCTTCGCGCAGCACGGTCAGGGTCAGATGGTGCTGCCACGGCTGGCGCAGGAATTCACCGATCGCCTGCGGCAAGGTGGTATCGCCGATCCGGCGGTCCAGTTCGGTACTGGCGCGCTGGCGGGCCATTTCGAGCTTTTCCTGACCGCGCTGGGTTTCGGCGGCACGCCGCTCGGCGATCTCGATCCGGCGCCGGTGCTGGGTCAGGAAATCGCGGAATTCTTCTTCCAGGGTCAGGAAGATCGCCAGGTTCTCGTTGAACTCGGCGACCAGGCGCTCGATGATCTCCTCGACCTTGCCCATCAGCACGCGCTCGGCCTGGCTCTCGCCGGTATTGCCTTCGCAGGCCTCGGCCAGCGAGTTGAGCAGCTTGCGCGCCGGGTGGGTCTTCTGCACGAACATGCGGCGATCGAGCATGGCGACCTTGACGAAGGGCACCACCAGCCGGCCGATCAGCTCGCGCGAGCGGCCCTCCAGGTCGCGCTCGTCGAGCATCACGTCGAACAGCATGCCGACCAGGTCGATCGCGTCCTCGTCCTGCGGGTCCAGCCGCGCCTGCGCGGGATCGACCCCGAGCCGGGTCGCGCCGGACAGCACTTCACTCTTCAGCCGCTGCGCCAGCGATTCGCCGTCCTCGCCGATCGCCGCGCGCAGGGTCGCGCTCGGCGTGGCCTGCAGCAGCGAGAGCACCGACATCATCTCGCGCTGGCTCAACGGGCGTTGCTGGCCCACCGCGACGCTGGCCGCCGAGGTCGCGTCCTCGCGCACGTGGCGGGTCTGCTGCAGGAGTTCATGCAGGGCATCGAGCAGCATGCCCTGGTTGCCGCCAAGGCTCTCACCGCCCTCGCCATGCGCGGCCTGCGCGCCACCGCTACCTTGGAGGCGGCCACGGCTCTCGGCCCAGCGGTCGGCGAAACGACGGGCCCAGGCGGGTGCCTGCCCCTCGTCGCCCGCCGCGCCCAGCCCGGCCTCGGTCTCGAACCCATCGAAGGCCTCGCGGTCATCGCGCGGTGGCGGCGAGGGTGTGCGCGGCGCCGGCCGGCGCGCGGCCATCTGCGGCATCACGCCGGCCGCGGCCAGTTGTTCGTCCAGATAGTCGTACCGCTTGCCGATCGGCTGCTGGAGGTCACGCTCGCACAGTTTGATCAGCACCAGTCGCACTTCCGGGGCCAGTTCACAGTCGGCGAAGGCCTCGTGGATGGCCACGCCGAGGTGTTCGGGGCTGATCGGGTTGGTATCGGCCTGCAGTTCCAGGCCGCCGGCGATCACGCCCAGGCGGCGGTCCAGCCGCGACAGCACCGGCTTGAAATCGCGCAGCAGCACGGTGGCGAAGTTGCGCACCGCCAGCCGGGATTCCAGTACGTGTTCGGGCACCAGGCTCAGCCCGTCCTCGATCTGGCCGGCCAGGGTGGCCTCGGCCGACAGCGGCTCGCCCCGCTCCAGCGCATCCCAGGCCTGGGCCAGGTGGGCGCGGAAGCCGGACACGATGTCCTCCCGGCGGCGGCGCAGCTCGCGCATGCCATCCAGGAACAGCAACTGCGACGCGCCGGCGGTACCGGCACGGTCGAACAGCACATCATCGAAGCGCGCCAGCACCGTCGAGAACGACTCGACCAGCCCCGGCAGCACGGCCTCGCGGGCCATCTTCAACAACGCCGGGTCACGGCCCGGGTGCCCCCCTACATTGGGCGTGGCAATCATGCGAAAAGGCTCCCCACCCTCGCAGGCACTGAGTACAGCATGGAAACAACGATCGCCGGCGCACCCCATGCGCCCACGTTCGGATGGCAGGCCGGCCGACCGGTCAGAGACAATGAAACAGTCGACACTTTAAACCTCGTTACCGGTGGCCCGGCAGGCTTTGTATCGTAAGCGCAGCAGGCCCCGGAAGCGAGTACAGCCACGTGAAGGAAGTCCGCTGATTAGGTGATGTTCATCACGATTTGTCGCAAATTGCACCGAGATACCCCGGACCGTGTCACAAACGGTCGCGACTATAATCGGGGCACCGTGAAGCCAGATCGAGAGCCCATGTCCGTTCCCCCCGCGCTGCATGCCCTGGACGCCCGCCGTTCGGTCCCCGCCAAGCAACTCGGCGCGCCCGGCCCCGACCCGGCGACCCTGCTGCGGATGCTGGCCTCGGCCGTGCGCGTGCCCGACCACGGCAAGCTGGTGCCGTACCGCTTCCTGCGGATCACCGGCGATGCGCGTCACAGTCTGGGCGCGTTCCTGGCCGAGCGCGCCGTCCAGCGCGACCCCCAGGTGTCGCCGGCCCAGCTGGACAAGGACCGCCAGCGTTTCTCCCATGCCCCGCTGATCATCACCGTCATCGCCAGCCCGCGCCCGAACCCCAAGGTGCCCGAGGCCGAACAGCTGATGACCGCCGGCTGCGTCTGCTTCGCCCTGCTGCAGGCCGCGCAGGCGCTGGGCTTCGGCGCCCAGTGGCTGACCGCCTGGATGGCCTTCGACCCCGCCGTGCACGCCCACCTGGGCCTGGCCGAGGGCGAACAGATCGCCGGCTTCATCCACATCGGCACGCCGAAGACCGCGGTTCCCGAGCGTGAGCGCCCGGATCCCGCCGCGCTGCTGCAGGACTGGGAGGGCTGAGATGTCCGCCCTTGCTGCCGGCCCCGGCATGGCCCCACCGCCGCTGCGTGCGCCGTTGTACCTGGTCGATGCCAGCCTGTACGTGTTCCGCGCCTGGCATTCGATGCCGGATGAGTTCCAGGACCAGCAGGGCTGGCCGACCAATGCCGTGCACGGTTTCGCGCGCTTCCTGCTCGACCTGCTCGAGCGCGAGCGGCCGGCGAACATCGCCATCGCGTTCGATGAAGCGCTGGACAGCTGCTTCCGCCACCGCATCTACGCCGCCTACAAGGCCAACCGCGATCCCGCGCCGGATGCGCTGCGCCGCCAGTTCGCACACTGCAAGGCGCTGTGCACCGCGCTCGGCCTGGCGGTGCTGGCCCACCACGAATACGAAGCCGACGACCTGATCGGCAGCGCCCTGCACGCGCGCCGCGACGCCGGCATGCGCGGGGTGATCATCTCCGCCGACAAGGACCTCTCGCAGCTGCTGTTCGAGCATGACGAGCAGTGGGATTACGCGCGCAACCAGCGCTGGGGCATGGCCGGGGTCAAAGCCCGCCACGGCGTGCATGCGCACCAGATCGCCGACTACCTGGCGCTGTGCGGCGATGCGGTCGACAACATCCCCGGCGTGACCGGCGTGGGCGCCAAATCGGCTGCCGTTCTGTTGGCGCATTTCGGCAGCCTGGACGTGTTGTATGAGCGCCTGGACGAAGTGCCCTTCCTGCGCCTGCGCGGTGCGGCGCAGATGGCGGTGCGGCTGCGCGAACAGCGCGAGCATGCGCTGCTGTGGCGCCAGCTGACCACGATTGCGCTGGATGCCCCGCTGGAGGGCGCCGCCGTTGATTTCAGCCGTGGCGTGGCCGACGCGCAGATGCTGCAGGGCCTGTGCGATGCACTGCGGTTCGGGCCGTTGACCCGTCGCCGCCTGTTCACCGCCGCCGGCCTGTCCGATTCCTCTTCCGTTGCCAGCGAGTTCGCATGAGCCCTACTACGCAAGACCCGAAGGTTGTGTTTGAAGGCAAGTACCAGCGCATGGTTGTGCGCGGTACCTGGGAATACAGCGAGCGCACCCACGCCGGCGGCCTGGCCGCGATCATCATCGCGGTCACCCCGGCAGACACCGTGCTGTTCGTCGAACAGTTCCGCATCCCGCTGCAGGCCAGGACCATCGAGATGCCGGCCGGGCTGGTCGGCGACATCGATGCCGGCGAGTCGATCGAGGTTTCCGCCGTGCGCGAGCTGGAGGAAGAAACCGGCTGGACCGCCGAGCACGCCGAGGTGCTGATGATCGGCCCGACCTCCTCCGGTGCGAGCAGCGAGAAGATCGCCTTCGTGCGCGCCACCGGCCTGCGCAAGGTGGGTGAGGGCGGTGGCGATGCCAGCGAAGACATCACCGTGCACGAGATTCCGCGCGCCCGCGCCGCGGCGTGGCTGGTCGAGAAGATGGGCCAGGGCTACGAGCTGGATGCCAAGCTGTGGGCCGGCCTGTGGATGATCGAGCACCATCTGGACGGCACCCCGCGTGGCTGATTCGTTCGCCCATGCAGACACCGGTACGGCCCTGCTGGGGCCGGCCGACCCGGCGCCGTTCACCGTGCACCAGGCGCAGGGAAGCTCACCGTTCCTGCTGATCGCCGACCATGCCGGGCAGCAGGTGCCGGCGTCACTGGCCGGGCTCGGGCTGCCGCAGGCGGAGCTGGACCGCCACATCGGCTGGGACATCGGTATCGCCGGGGTCACCGTGGAACTGGCGCGCCTGCTGGATGCGTGGGCGATCACCCAGACGTACTCGCGGCTGGTGATCGACTGCAACCGGCCGTTGGCCTCGCCCACGCTGATGCCGGCGGTCAGCGACCTCACCGTGGTGCCCGGCAACCAGGGCCTGTCTGCGCTGCAGCGACAACAGCGCATTGCGGCGATCCATGCGCCCTACCATGCGCGCATCGATGCCGAGCTGGACACGCGCCAGGCGCAGGCCCGGCCGACGTTGCTGGTGATGATGCACAGCTTCACCCCTGTCATGAATGACGCCGAGCGGCCGTGGCATGCCGGCGTGCTGTACCACCGCGACACGCGGTTCGCACACCGCCTGCTGGATGCGCTGCGCAATGAAGGCGACCTGGTAGTGGGCGACAACCAGCCCTACGCGGTCAGCAGCACCAGCGACTATGCCGTGCCGGTGCATGGCGAAGGCCGCGGGCTGCTGCACGTGGAGCTGGAGATCCGCCAGGACCTGATTGCCGACGCCGCCGGCCAGCAGGCCTGGGCGCAGCGTCTGGCGCGCATCTTCACCGCCCTGCAGCCGCAGCTGGTCGCGTTGCCGCCTGCATGACACGCGTTCACCCCGGGTAGTGCCGGCCGCTGGCCGGCACCCGGACATCAGCCCAGCGCAGGCGCCTCCATCCACGGAAACGCGCGGTATCCCCGCATCTCCAGCGTGATGCCGACCGCCTGGAAGTCCGCCGCAATGGCAGCGGCACGCGGGCGCTCCAGGTCACGACCGAGTTCCACAGGCAGGTCACGGCACAACGCCAACGCCCGGCCCACCGGGACATCCAGCACCGCTGCAACGATGCGGGCAGCGTCCTTCACCTTCGATGCCGGGCACTGCACCAGCGCCACGTCGAACGCGGCGAAAATCCCGCGCCCCACGCCCAGCGCACGCGCGGCCTGTCGTGCCTCGGCCGTCGCCTCGCCCAGGGCCTCATCGATGCCCGCCACCTGCAGGAACGCGTCGTACTCGCTGTAGTACGCCAGCGCCTGCGCGTAGTCGTCCAGCGTGGACAACGGACGCTGGCGCTTCTGCACGTCCAGCACATCAGCGAAGGTGGCGGCCTCCAGGTACGTGCTCAGCGCATGCTGGCCGGCGAACGCTTCAACGCTGGGGTCGTCATGCTCAGCGTCATGGTCGGACAACCAGAACCGGGCATCACGTTCGTCGCCGTCGGTTGCGTAGACCCAGCCATACCGGTCCCACACGTCACGATCGTTGCTGCATCCCGCGATGGCCTCAAGTGCCTGGCCCAAGGCAAGAAGGTCGGTCATCGGCTTATCCTTCACCCGCGCACACCGGCGTCGGCGCCGGCGTCGCGGCATCTTCCTGCGGCCGCAGCCACAGCGCGACGCCCACGCCCAGCAGCGCGAACAGCGCCGCGCCGTACTGCGCGTTGATCATGCCCTGCAGGGCCGCGTCACTGCTGGCACCCGCGCTGCCACGACCGGCATTGGCCACCATTACCAGCAGCGCCAGGCCCAGCGCGCCACCGATCTGCTGTGCCGTGGCGGCCATGCCGGAGGCCACGCCCTGCTGCGCGGCCGGCACGCCCTGCCCGGCCACGATCCACATCGAGGTCCAGGTGATGCCCTGGCCCAGGCTGAGCACCACGATGCCCGGCAGCAGCGCCCAGTAGGTCGCGCCATGGGGCAGCGCGACGGCGACCGCGGCGATGCCGACCGCGCCGGCCAGCATGCCCACCGTCAGCACCTAGCGCGGCGAACGCCGGGCGAGCATGCGCTCGGCGATGCGGATGCCGAACGTGCACACCAGGGTCGGTGGCAGGAACGCCAGGCCCGCCTGCAGCGCGCTCCAGCCATAGCCATCCTGGTAGTACAGCGCCAGGAAGTAGTACTGCACGCCGTAGCTGCTCATGAACAGCATCGTCAGCAGCATCGCCGCACGCAGGCTGCGCAGGCGCAGCAGCGCGAACTGCATCAGCGGGTCGCGGCTGCGGCGTTCGATCTGCACGAAGGCCGCCAGCATCACGGCCGACACGACCAGGCAGATCAGCGTGCGTGGCGCCAGCCAGCCCCACTCCGGGCCCTGCACCAGCGTGGTCACCAGCAGGCTGCCGCCGACGGTCACCGTCATACAGCCGGCCAGATCGAACGAGCGGCCGGCCAGCGGCGCGGGGTCGCGCGGCAGCCACCAGCCACCGAGCAGCGCGCAGCCGCCGGCGAACGGCACGATCACCAGCAGCACCGAGGCCCAGCCGAAGCTCTGGGTCAGCACGCCACCGAGCAACGTGCCCAAGGCCAGGCCGCCGGCGCTGGCCATCGACCAGATC
The DNA here is from genome assembly GCF_039673645.1 of Stenotrophomonas sp. TWI700. Classification (NCBI taxonomy): domain Bacteria; kingdom Pseudomonadati; phylum Pseudomonadota; class Gammaproteobacteria; order Lysobacterales; family Lysobacteraceae; genus Stenotrophomonas; species Stenotrophomonas sp. TWI700. The sequence goes on from NZ_JBDJMB010000045.1 coordinate 14,147, forward strand.
GCCAGCGCGCGATTGCGTGGCGCGCCTTCGGCGTAGAGCGTGTTGATCAGCGCCAGCGTGGCCGGCAACAGCAGCGCCGCGCCGATGCCCTGCACCGCGCGGGCGGCGATCAGCAGCCAGGCGCTGTTGCTGAAGCCGCCGACCAGCGAGGCCAGCGCGAACAGTGCCATGCCCAGCCGATAGACCCGGCGGCGCCCCAGCAGATCGGCCGCACGGCCGCCCAGCAGCAGGCACCCGCCGAACGCCACCGTGTAGCCGCTGACGATCCACTGCAGCTGCTGGGCATTGATGTGCAGCTGCGCGCCCATCTCGTGCAGGGCGACGAAGATGATCGTGGAATCCAGCGCGATGATCAGCTGGGCGGTGGCGAGCAGGGCCAGGGCCAGGCGGGGGAACGCCAGCGCCGGGGCGCCAGCGGGAGACAGGGGGGAGGTCATGCCGACTCGGTGGGACGTAAGAAAGGTGGGCAGTCTCATTGATGACGCTGCATAAATAAACCCGGATACTTCGATATCTGTCATGCATATCCGCATGAATCGGAGGAGCGATGGACCTCAACGCCGTGCGCATGCTGGTGCAGGTGGCCGAAGCACGCAGCTTCACGGTCGCCGCCGGCCAGCTGGGGATCAGCCAGTCCGGGCTGTCGCGGGCGATCGGGCGGCTGGAAAGCGCGCTCGGTGTGCGCCTGCTCCACCGCAATACGCGCAACGTCAGCCTGACCCCGGATGGCCGCCAGTTCGTCGAACATTGCGCGCCGCTGCTGAGCGGGCTGGAGGATGCCGAGCGGCGCCTGGGCGATCGGCCGTCCACGCCGTCGGGCGTGTTGAAGCTGACCGCGCCGTCAATGTTCGGGCGCAAGGTGCTGGTGCCCTTGGCCGGGCAGTTGATGGCCGCCCATCCCCAGCTGCAGTTCGAGCTGGTGCTCAATGACCGGCTGGTCGATCTGGTCGAGGAAGGTTTCGATGCGGCGCTGCGCACCGGGCCGATCAGCGATGTGCGCATGGTGGCGCGGCCCCTGCGGCCGTTGAACTGGGTCACGGTCGCCTCGCCGGCCTATATTGCGCGGCACGGAGAACCGGCCAGCGTCGACGCACTGCACGATCACGCCTGCCTGGCGGTCCGCAATCTGCGCAGCGGGCGGTTGGTGGACTGGCAGTTCCGCGAGGCCGACGGTCAGCTGCGCGAGTTCACCCCGCCGGCGCGGATGGTGTTCGACAGCGGCGACCCGCTGGTGGAAGGCGCGCTGGCCGGGATCGGCATCGTGCAGGTGATGGATTTTGCCGTGGCCGATGCGCTCGCCGACGGCCGGCTGCAGCGGGTGCTGCAAGCGTTCGAGGGGCGCAGCCGGGTGCTGTCGTTGGTGTACCCGCCCTCGCGCCAGGCCTCACCGAAGCTGCAGGTGTTGGCGGAGGCGTTGTTGGCGGGGAACTGGTAAACCGCGGATCACGACCAACGGTCGTGATCTACCGCGCGACGTCAGGGGGTGACCCGGTAGGTGGCGCCCCGGGGTGGGGCCCCCCCCCACCACCCCCCCAGCCCGGCCGAGCACCCCCCCCCCCGGCGCCAATCAAGGCGGCG
>NZ_JBDJMB010000046.1:0-15596 GCF_039673645.1 Stenotrophomonas sp. TWI700
GGGGCCGGCTCGGCCTCGGCGCGCTCGTACTGGGCGCGGAACTTGGCCAGCAGCGGCAGGCCGAGCTGCTGGGAGAGCAGGTCGGTTTCGGTGGTGCCGTAGGCGAGCGCGACCGGCAGCACGCCGGCCTTGCGCAGGCCATCCAGCAGCGCCTTGGCGGTGGCCACGTCCGGCATCCTGCTGAGCCCGCCGAAGTCCAGGATGACCGCGGCCCGCCCGAACAGCTTCGGGGCACGCGCGACGCGTTCCTGCATTTCACGGGTGAGGCGTTCGACGTCGAGGGTGCGGATGCGCAGGTTGGCGATGCCGACCTGGCCGATCTTCAGTTCACCGGCCTGTTCAAAATCCATGTTCGCCGCCACCGATCAGGTCCCCGTCTGCTGCTGGACGCGCAGCGGCTCGCGGCGATGGCCCACCCAGGGCACATCCGGCAACTGGTCGCCGTAGGTGTCGTGCACCCACTGGTAACTGCACAGGTCCTTGAGCAGCATGCTGGCACGCACATCGACGTGGGCCATGTTGTTCTGGCCGACCTCGCGGAAGCCGAAGCTGCCGTGGAAGAGCAGGGCGGCATCGGCGCCGTGGTCCAGGAAGACCTCGCAGGTCAGCTGCGGGTAGCGCAGCTCGGCGTAGCTCTGTGCATCGGCATAGAACGCACGGCCGACGCCACCGCCGCGACGGCGGCTGGCGACCACGATGCGGTCGATATAGAAGAATTTGCTGCCCAGCTGCTGCTTGAACCAGGCGAAGTTGCTGCTGTCGTGCTGGCTGTCGCTGCCGAAGCCGATCAGGAAACCGGCCAGGTTGCCGTCGCGCTCGGCGACGCGGAAATACTCAGCGCTTTCATAGAACAGACGCAGGCGGGCGGCATCCAACGGCAGGATGGCCAGGCCGGCATTGTTGTTCAGGGCCAGGACGGAATCGAGCTCGTGCTCGCGCACGTCGCGGATGACAATCGACATTGTGACTCCGTGGGGTAACGCGGTTGGCCCATCGAGGGGCCCTCGGTCCGATTATTGCATGGGTGGCTTCCCCCCGCGAGCCGACAGGCATGACTTCTGTGGGAGTGCAGGGGAACAGGTTCAGCCTACTATGCGTCCATGTTGGGATACCTCAGCCACACCCGAGTACTGCGACTGGCCGGCCTGTTCACCTGGGTCATGGTCGGACTCCCTCTGGTTTATTCACAGTACGAAGCACTGCTGCGCCGCGGCGGTGGCGTCGATGCCTGGGCGCTGTGGCTGTTCGCGGCCTACCTGGCTTTCGGCGCCGGCTACTTCTGGCTGACCCGCGGGCTGCGCAACGGCGGCCACTCGCGCTGGTACGACCGGGTGATGCTGGTGCTGCTCACCACCTCGGCGCTGGGCGTGAGCTATCTGAGCGGCTCGGGCCTGGGCAGCATCCTGATGATGGTCGCCGCCGGCGTCATCCCGTGGATGCTGCCGGTACGCGGCGGCGTGATCTGGCTGCTGCTCAGCCAGCTGGCGGTGCTGCCGGTCTACTACCTGATCCTGAACTTCTCGCTGTTCGAGGCGGTGATGCAGTCGCTGCTGTATGGCGGCTTCTCCATGTTCATCTTCGTGACCAGCCTGGTCGCGCGCCAGCAGACCGACGCCCGGGAAGAGCAGCGGCGGCTCAACACGGAGCTGCGCGCCACCCGCGTGCTGCTGGCCGAGAGCGCCCGGGTCAACGAACGCACGCGCATCTCGCGCGAGCTGCACGACCTGCTGGGCCACCACCTGACCGCCCTCAGCCTGAATCTGGAAGTGGCCGGCCACATCACCGAGGGCCAGGCCCAGGAACACGTACATCAAGCCCACACCCTGGCCAAGCTGCTGCTGACCGATGTGCGCGAGGCGGTCAGCCAGCTGCGCGACAGCGGGGCGATCGACCTGGCCGCCGCGCTGCGGCCGCTGACCGAGCAGGTGCCCTCGCTGGAGATCCACCTGGACATCGACGAGCCGCTGAGCGTGGAAGACCCCGAGCGCGCCCACGTGCTGCTGCGCTGCACCCAGGAAATCATCACCAATGCGGTGCGCCATGCCGGCGCGCGCAACCTGTGGATCAAGGTCCGGCGCGAGCCGCCGGGCGTCGTGGTGCTGGAAGCGCATGATGACGGGGTGGGCGCCGACGGGATCGTGGTCGGCAACGGGTTGCGCGGGATGCGCGAGCGCCTGCAACAATGCGGTGGTGAGCTGCAGATCGAAACCCGCCGGGGACAAGGCTTCCGCCTTCGTGCCTCGGTGCCCGGCGTGCCAGTATTGATGCTGACCGCTGTCATTGAAGGAGTGCGTTGATGATTCGCGTCTGCCTGGTCGACGACCAAACCCTGGTGCGGCAGGGAATCCGCTCGCTGCTGGCGCTGGATGACGGCATCGAGGTGGTCGCCGAGGCCGCCGATGGCCGCCAGGCAGTCGAGGTGGTTCCGCAGGTCCGCCCGGACGTGGTCCTGATGGACATGCGCATGCCGGTCATGTCCGGCCTGGAAGCACTGCAGATGCTGTCGCGGCTGAACCAGCTGCCGCCGACCATCATCCTGACCACCTTCGATGACGACCAGCTGGTGCTGGCCGGGCTCAAGGCCGGCGCCAAGGGCTACCTCCTCAAGGATGTGACCCTGGACCAGCTGGTGGGCGCGATCCGGACCGTGGCCGACGGCGGCTCGCTGGTGCAGCCGGCGGTCACCCAGCGCCTGCTGTCGGGCCTGGAGCACATGCGCAACGAGTTCGTGAGCCTGGACCGGCCGGACCCGTTGACCGACCGGGAGACCGAGATCCTGCGGCTGATGGCCAGCGGCTTCTCGAACAAGGAGATCGCCAATTCACTGGGCGTGGCCGAGGGCACCATCAAGAACCACGTGTCCAACATCCTCTCCAAGCTGGGCGTGCGCGACCGCACCCGGGCGGTGCTCAAGGCCTTCGAGCTGCAGCTGGTCTGACCCTGGCGGGCCGGCGGAGACCTTCGGGTGGCCGCCGCTGCCGGGTATTTTCTGAAATCCGTGAAACCCTTGCAGCGCAAGCGATGCAGGGGTGTTTTCGAGCCCGGCGGCCGAATCCGGCAAAGAAATATTGTCCATCCGCTACGTGCTGACACGCGCGATGCGTTATCTTTCCGCTCCTTGTCTATGCAAAACCGCTGCCGACATGGAAACCGGTGTGCCAACCCTGATCAACAACACCGGCGAAGCCTGCTAGGATTGGCGCTTCGCTTCAATCAACCCGGCCGTGGGATCGGCCCCGGAGACTCCTGAATGACCCGTATTATCGAGTTCCTGATCGCCTTGGGGATCGTGGCTGGCCTGTTCGTCATCATTGGCGTATGTCTGCCGGGCGAGCGCCATATTTCCGAAAGCATCGAGACCAACCGCAAGATGACGATCGTGTTCGACACGGTCAACAGCCTGCGCCGCTTCAAGGACTGGAACCCGCTCTTGCTGCGCGATCCCGCCGTTGAACTGAAGCACTCCGGCCCGGCTGCCGGCGTCGGCGCACGCCTGGACTACTCCTCCAAGGAAGGTTCCTTGGGCCAGGGTAGCTGGGTGATCACCGAGTCCGAGCAGAACAAGCACGTTGCGATCGCCATCGAAGACGAGAGCAAGGGTCACGACAAGGTGACCAACTTCACCCTGGAGCCGACCGGCAAGGGTGGCCGCAACGTCAAGATCACGCAGGATTACAACGTCAAGTACGGTTTCAACCTGTTCGGTCGTTACGCGGGCCTGTACGTCAGCCGTCATGCCGGTGACGACCTGAAGCTGGGTCTGTCGCGCATGGCCAACATGCTGGCCACCGTGCCGAACGTGGACTACCGCACCGCCGAAGCCCCGCTGACCGATCTGGCCATCGTGGACGTCCCGGCCGAGGATCTGCTGGTCGTCACCGCCGGCAACGTGGACCGCGGCCAGGAGACCATCACCAAGTCCATCAAGGACAACCAGGAGTGGATCAAGCGCGTCATGGAGGCCAACAACCTCGAAGCCGCCGGTCCGTTCCGCATCATCACCACCGATTTCGGCGCCGAGAAGTACGCCTTCGACGTGGCCCAGCCGGTCAAGAAGAAGGGTGCTGAAGGCGCGACTGCCGAAGCCCTGACGGTGAAGATCGACGGTGGTGCACCGGTCAAGTACGTGCATGTTGCTCCGCACCGTTCGGCCCACGCGGCCTACACCGGCCACATGGCCGGCCTGGACATCGCCCGCAACGCCCTGCGTGCGTGGTCGGTGACCGGCGGCAACGAAGTGATCGACCGTCCGTACGAGTCCTGGAAGGACGGCGTGGAAAAGTCGTTCACTCCGGAAGGCACGTACGACATCTACTGGGCCGTCAAGTAAGCCGACGGTTGCCGTGATGTAACGCACGACCTGAAACGCGCCGCTTCCTGCGGCGCGTTTTTTTTTGGGCTCCGGCAACGGGGCACTGTCTGAAGGACGCAAGCATGCTCAACCTGGAACGACGCACACGCAAACCCTCCCTGCTGGCGGGCCTGGGCGGCCTGCTGGCGGCCACCGCGGTCGGCCTGTCCGCGTATGCCTCGCATGGCATCGCCGATCCACAGGCGCAGTCGCATGTGACCACCGCGGCGCTGTATGCGTTCGGGCATGGCGTGGCGCTGGCGGTGCTTGGCCCGACCCAGCAGAACACCCTCGGCCGACTGGCCCTGTATGTCCTGCTGATCGGCACGCTGCTGTTCTCCGGCAGCCTGGTGGCCGGCGCGCTGTGGAAGCTCAGCACACAGCTGGCGCCGGTCGGGGGCACCGCCCTGATGGTGGGCTGGCTGGCCTACGGCCTGAATGCCCTGAGGCGATGACATGCCCCGTTACCGCCGCGGCTTCGATGTCGATGAAGCCCACGACTGGCTGAGCCGGCGCGACCGCCGGCTGGGCACGTGGATGAAGCGGCTCGGCCCGATCCAGGCACAGCCGGGCTGGGCGAAGAGCTTCGACCCGGTCGATGCGCTGGCGCGGGCGATCCTGTTCCAGCAGCTCAGCGGCAAGGCCGCCTCGACCATCGTGGGGCGGGTGGAAACCGCGATCGGGAGCAGCCGGCTGCATGCCGATACGCTGTCGCGCATCGACGATCCGGGGCTGCGGGTGTGCGGGGTCTCGGGCAACAAGGCGCTGGCGCTGCGCGACCTCGCGCGGCGCGAGGCGGCCGGCGAGATTCCCGACCTGCGCCGGATGTCGGTGATGGACCACGACGCGATCATCGACGCCCTGGTGCCGATCCGCGGCATTGGCCGCTGGACGGTGGAAATGATGTTGATGTTCCGGCTCGGCCGCCCGGACATCCTGCCGGTCGACGACCTGGGGGTCCGCAAGGGCGCGCAGCGCGTGGACAAGGCCGAGCGGATGCCGAGCCCGAAGGAGCTGCTTGCGCGCGGCGAGAAGTGGGGGCCGTTCCGGACCTACGCCAGCCTGTACCTGTGGCGGATCGCCGATTTCACCGTGGATCCGAAGGCGACGACCAACCGCTCGCAGGACTGAGGCAGCACGGAGTCACCAGCGGGGCTGCCGCCAGCACCAGTGCCACGGTTCGTAGACGATGCCGTGCGGGTTGTCGCGCGGGTAGCTCAGCTGGAACCCGAAGCGCCCTGCATGCTCGCCCAGCCACGCGAAGGCGGCCGTGGATTCGAACGATTCTTCGGCCGGCGGTTCGCCCGGCGTGCCGATATCCAGCGCGTAACCGCTGTGGTGCTCGCTGTACCCCGGCGCCGCATTGACCTTCAGGATGTCCTCCACGCCCAGCCCACGGTCGCGTTTGCGCGCGAAAATGCCGAGCTGGTAATCGTGGCTGCGGTACCCGGAGATCGCATCCAGGGCGATGCCATCGGCGGCGGCCTGCTGGCGCAGGCGTTGCCAGCCTCGGGCAGCGTCGCGGTGCAGCCATAGCGGGCGACGGTAGCGGTCGAAACCGGCCAGGTGAAGCTGGGTCGGTTCGGCTTCCAGTGCCAGACCGGTAGCGGCTTCGTAGGCATCGGCATCGATGCCCAGGGTCTCCAGGCGATCCTGCAGTCCACTCAGGGGCAGCACGGCGTCAGGCGCGCTGCCGCGGCGGCGATCCAGCAGCTGGCGGTCGAGTGCGTCCAGCGCCTCCTCGATGCCCGGCTCGCGCATCAGGCGCGGCACCAGCGGCAGGACGCCGTGGGAAGTGGCGACGGCGAGGTAGCGGCCATCGCGCTTGCGCCGCAGCACCCACTGCGCACGGGCCAGGGCGCGCGCGTCGGCGGAGCTGCGCGCACGCAGCAGGCCGCCGGGCCAGAGTTCGATCTCGGCGGTGTTGATCAGCAGGGCAGGGGATTTACGCATGCCGCCAGCTTAGTGCGCGCCCGGCGGTCCGGCCAGCGCCTGCAGCGCCTCCAGCAGGGCGCGTGGACGCTCCGGGCTGATCACCAGGGCGCTGCCATCGCGCAACGGCAGGTACAGTACCCGGCTGCTGTCGGTGATCAGGCAGAACGCCTTGCCGCGGTCGGCCATCCGGTAATGCCCGGACTGGAAGCCGGGCACGCCGTAGCCGTTGGTCTTGATCGCGGGCTTGTAACGGCCATGCTCGGCGAGATCGACGATGCGCGCCTCGTCCAACCGCATGTCACGGACCGGCACGCGCTTGCGGTAGAAGGTCGACTGCACCTCCAGCGTGTCCTCGTGCAGCACGATGCGGCGGCGGGTGTACGCCCAGGTCAGCGCGGCCGCCAGCACCGCCAGGAAGGGCAGGGTGATGAACAGTTCGGTGTGTGAGCGCTCCGGCGCGTCCAGCGCGGTGCCGACCATCAGGCCGGCGACGAGCAGCAGCGGAATCCACAGCCAGAGCAACCGCCAAACGGGTGCCGGGGCAACCTCGAAGGTGTGCGACGCGTGCACCTCACTCCTCCTTCTTGAAGATCAGCATCGGCGTGTTAATCGGTGGTGCGAAGACGAGGTTGACCAGTTCCCAGCCCAGGGCGCCGTGCCGGGTCAGCGCGTCCTGGATATCCTGGGGCTTCACGATGCCCAGCATGCCGGCTTTCACTTCAACGGTCAGGTAGTTCCAGCGTTTGCTCATGACTTGCTCTCCTTGTCGGTGGTGGGTCTGGGAAGGCGCCCGGCCTTGCGCAGCGCATCGCGCAGCACGTATTCGATCTGCGCATTGAGACTGCGCAGCTCGTCGTCGGCCCAGCGCTGCGCCGCCGCCAGGACATCGGCATTGATACGCAGCGGGTACGCTTTCTTTTCGGTCATGCGGGGTCCTTTATCAACAGCGCGTGCCGTCCCCTCGGCGCCGCGGGTACATCAATACAGCGAACCGGCGTTGACCACCGGCTGTGTGCCACGGTCCGAGCACAGCACGGTCAACAGGTTGCTGACCATGTGCGCCTTGCGCTCCTCATCGAGCTGGACCACGCCGTTCTTCTGCAGTTCGGCCAGGGCCATCTCAACCATGCCGACCGCGCCGGCCACGATGCGGGTACGCGCGGCGATGACCGCGTTGGCCTGCTGGCGCTGCAGCATCGCCTGGGCGATTTCCGGGGCATACGCGAGGTGGCTGATGCGCGCATCGATCACCTGCACGCCGGCATCGGCCAGGCGCTCGGCCAGTTCGTCCTTGAGGTGCTGGGAGATTTCGGCCGCATGGCTGCGCAGCGACAGCTGGCCTTCCTCGTGCTGGTCGTAGGGGTAGCTGGTGGCCATCGCGCGCAGCGCCGATTCGGACTGGATGTGCACGAAGCTCTCGTAATCGTCCACGTTGTAGACAGCCTCGGACGCATCCACCACCTGCCACACGATCACCGCGGCGATCTCGATCGGACTGCCATCGAGTTCGTTGACCTTGAGCTTGCCGCTTTCGAAGTTGCGCACGCGCTGGCTCACCTTGACCTTGGTGAAGAACGGGTTGTTCCAGCGCAGGCCGTTCTCCTTGACGGTGCCGACGTACTTGCCGAACAGGCTGACGACCACGGCCTGGTTGGGCTGCACGGTGTACAGGCCGACCAGACTGAGCAGGGCGGTGGTGGCCAGCACCAGGCTGCCAACGATCAGCGCCGGGTTGCGGTTGCCGCGCTCCACACCCACCACGAACATCCACACGGCCACGGCGGTCAGGGCCAGGACCAGCAGCAGGAAGGGCAGGCCGGACAGCGAGCGGATCGACTTCTCTTTCATGGCAGGGCGTCCTTGGGTGGTTTAGCTGAAGATATCAAATGGATATCAACCTGCAAGTGCCCGGCCGGTCGGCCATGCGGCCGCCGCAGCGGCTAGAATGCCCTCCCGCCCCTGTTGCCCGGATCGCCGCCATGTCCACGCTCGGTACGCCGCTGTCTCCTTCCGCCACCCGTGTGCTGCTGCTGGGCTCCGGCGAACTCGGCAAGGAAGTCGCCATCGAGCTGCAGCGCCTTGGCGTGGAGGTGATCGCCGCCGACCGCTATGCCAATGCACCGGCCATGCAGGTGGCACACCGTTCGCACGTGATCGACATGCTCGACGCGATGGCGCTGCGCGCGTTGATCGCGCTGGAGAAGCCGCACCTGGTGGTGCCGGAGATCGAGGCGATCCATACCGAAACGCTGGTCCAGCTGGAACAGGAGCAGGGCCTGCGCGTGGTGCCGACCGCGCGTGCGGCACGCCTGACCATGGACCGCGAGGGCATCCGCCGGCTTGCCGCCGAGACCCTGGGCCTGCCGACCTCGCCGTACCGCTTCGTCGATACTGACGCCGAGTACCGTGCAGCCGTGGCGGCGATCGGGCTGCCGTGTGTGGTCAAGCCGGTGATGTCCTCCTCGGGCAAAGGCCAGAGCACGTTGCGCCAGGACGCGGACATCGCGCCTGCCTGGGAGTACGCGCAGACCGGTGGCCGTGCGGGTGCCGGGCGCTGCATCGTCGAGGGCTTCATCGATTTCGAGTACGAAATCACCCTGCTGACCGTTCGCCACGCGGGCGGGACGTCGTTCTGTGCGCCGATCGGGCATTGGCAGAAGGACGGGGATTACCGCGAGAGCTGGCAGCCGCAGCCGATGTCGCCGCGTGCGCTGGCGCGGGCGGAAGAGATTTCGCAGGCGATCACCGACGAGCTCGGCGGCTGGGGCCTGTTCGGGGTCGAGTTGTTCGTGAAGGGCGACGAGGTGTGGTTCAGCGAGGTATCGCCGCGTCCGCACGACACCGGCCTGGTGACGTTGGCATCGCAGGAGCTGAGTGAGTTCGCGCTGCACGCGCGGGCGATTCTGGGGTTGCCGATTCCGGTGATCCGCCAGAGCGGTCCGTCGGCGTCGTGCGCGATGCTGGCGCATGGCGAGGGCGTGCCGTTCTTCAGCAATGTGGCCGAAGCATTGGTGCATCCGGATTCGGCGCTGCGGCTGTTCGGCAAGCCGAGCGTGCACGGGCATCGCCGGGTGGGCGTGACGTTGGCGCGTGGCGCGGATATCGACGAGGCGCGGAAGATTGCGCGTGAGGCTGCTGAGGCTATCGGGATCGAGTTGCGGTCGTCGTGAGCGTGCGGCGCATCGCTGAGTAAGCGGAAGATCGCCTCAGCGTTGCGCCCAGGGCAGGACGGTGACGTGGATGAAGGCGATCGGCGCCAGCACCGAGCCATACAACCACCACGTCCCGAATTTTTCTCCGTACCCCTTGTACCAGGCCACGCACGCGGGAAGCAGGCCGATCATCGGAAACGCAATGACATGCAGGGCGATTCCAGGCCAGCCGATCATGAACACGGCGAGCAGCGCGGATACAGCGAGAATCATGACGAGGTTTCGATGCACCCGAGCGCTTCCTGCGGCAATGATGGTGTCCGCATTCTGTCATCAAGCGCGGCCTCCCTGCCAACGGGATGGCAATGCATCATGCCCTGCGCACCTTGATGTAGAGCATTAAAAAAACGGCGAGCCCTTGGCTCGCCGTTTTTCCGTTCAGAACGAAGCAGGCGTTACTTCACGTCCACCCACACCAGATGGTGGTCGCTGCCGTCGGCGATTTTTGCTTCCGGGCTGTCATTGGCGGGCCAGAACACGCCGCTGCCGATGTAGCTGAAGCCGACCGAGGGCAGCACGTAGTCCAGGCGCATGGTGCCGGACTTGGGGCCGAAGTCGCCGGTGGCGTGGAAGGGGGCGCCTTTGCGGACGATGCCTTTCTCGGCATAGGCCAGGCTGGTCTGCTCGGCGCCGACGCTGCGCGGGGTGGGGTAGCGCAGGACGCGGGCGTTTTCGATCAGTTCGACGATGGCCTCATGGCGGCCGTCACCGTCGACCGGGTCGTTGTTGAGGTCGCCGAGGATGACGAAGCGTGCGTCCTGCGGAAGGCCGCCGCAGTGGCCACGGTCATCGCACAGCCACGACGTGTCACGGTCCTTGAGGTAGTCCTGCCAGAGGCGCAGTTCGTCGTGGTTGCGGGCGGCGTTGCGCTTTTCCGGGCCGTCGAAGACCGGCGGGGTCGGGTGCGAGACCAGGGCGTGCACGGTGCCGTTCGGGGTGTTCACCGGAACATCCCAATGCGATTTGGACGACAGGCGCAGCTGGGACCAGACGTGGTCGTTGTAGAAGGATTTCCCGGTGCGCGGGTCGATCGGGCGCAGGGCGCCGGGCATCGTGCTCCACTTCAGCAGCTGGAAGCTGCGGACCTTTGCGTCATCGATCGGGTAGCGCGACAGCACCAACATGCCGTACTGGCCCGGGTGCAGGCCGTAGCCCCAGGCATCGTTGCCACGGGCGCGGCCTTCGCCGCCGATCTCGCCGTTGTTGTCCAGGTCCAGGCCGCTCTGTACGCCGGTGTTGACCGGGGCGAGGTAGCGGTAGGCGTAGTGCAGTGGCTCGCCGCCGCCCGGCTGGGCGGATTCCAGGTAGCGCTTCTGGAACAGGTCGGCGGCGCGGTGTGCATCGTCGTAGTCGAACTCGTTGAGCAGGACCAGATCCGGACGGACCTGCTGCAGGACGGCGGCGATCTTGCGTGCGTGTTCGCTGTCGCCTTCAAGCTCGGCGATCAGGCCGCCGGTCTCGTCGCTGTACAGGGAGGTGTTGTAGGTGGCGATCCGCAGCGGTGCGGAAGCGGGATCCGGCATGGCGGCGGTCTTGGCAGGGGTCTGTGCGCAGGCGCCGCAGAGCAGGGCCAGGGTAAGGATCAAAGGATGGGCTTTCATCCGCCTATTCTGCACCCGTCGCGGTGTCAGTGATGCGTCAGCGGCCGTCCGATTCGTCATCGAACGCGTGCCAGCGGCGACCGTCATAGGCCTCCAGCGGGCGGAACCGGCGCTTGTAGTCCATCTTGCGATGGCCGCGGATCCAGTAGCCCAGGTACAGGTGCGGCAGGTGCTCGCGCTGGGCCCAGGCGATCTGCTGCAGGATCGCGAAGGTGCCCAGGCCGCGATGGGCCTGGTCCGGATCGAAGAAGGTATAGACCGCCGAAAGCCCCTGCGGGGTCACGTCGGTTACGGCGACCCCGAGCAGCGGTCCGCGATGGCCATCCTCGGCCGGGCCGCGGATTTCGATGAAACGGCCCTGCGACCAGCGCCCGATCAGGAACTGGTCGAACTCGTGCGGGCCGTGCTCGTCCATGCCGCCCTGCGCGTGGCGGTGGGTGAGGTAGCGGTGGTACAGCGCGAACTGCTCTTCGATCTGCTCGGCCGCGACGATCCGCACTTCCAGATCGGCATTGCGGGCCAGGCAGCGGCGCTGGCTGCGGTCCGGTGCGAAGCGGGCCACGGGGATGCGCACGGCCACGCAGGCGTGGCAGTCGGCGCAGTGCGGGCGGTAAACCAGATCGCCGGAGCGGCGGAAGCCCCAGCCGAGCGCCATCGGGTACAGCGTGCCCAGGCGCGGATCGTTGGGATCGAGCACCAGATCGCGCGCGGCCCGTTCCGGCCAGTAGCCACAGGGGTGGTCGCCGGTCTGGAACAGTCGCAGCTCGTCGTCGCGGTCGCCGTGTATTGCCATGCCCACAGCATAGCCCCGTGCCGTCGCAGCCGCCGCGACTGTCTGCCAAATGAACACGGCCGGCCGGGCTGTCAACGGTGCTGGCGCCCATGCGTTGTTACCGGTGTGGGTGCCACGCACCGCACGCAGTTTCCTTCACAAACCGGAGTTACCCATGCGCAACCGCACATCCCTCCTGCTGCTGGCCCTGCTGCTGTCCACCGGCGCTGCCGGCCTGGCGGTCGCTGCCGATACCCCCGCCGCCGGCGACAAGCCCGCCCGCGCCAAGCTGGATACCAACGGCGATGGCTTCATCGACCGCGCCGAAGCGGCGAAGGCCCCGCGTCTGGCCGCGCAGTTCGACACGCTGGATGCGAACAAGGACGGCAAGCTCTCCCGCGAGGTACTACCGCGCTGGCACGGCAAGCGCCACGGGCGTGGCCCGGGGGGGCATGGCGACTGGATGGCCAAGCTGGACACCAACAAGGATGGCCGCATCAGCCGTGAGGAAGCCAAGGCCGACCCGCGCCTGGCCGCGCGCTTCGATGCCATGGACGTCAACAAGGATGGTTACCTGGACAAGGCCGATCGCGAGCTGCGCATGAAGCAGCATCGTGATGCCTGGTTCGCCGCGGCCGATACCAACAAGGACGGCCAGCTGAGCAAGGCGGAGTTCGACGCGGCCAAGGGCCCGTTCGGTGGCCCGCGTGGCGATCACCACGATGGCAAGCACCGTGACGGCAAGCCGCCGATGCCGCCGAAGGCTCCGGCCGCGAAGTAAGCGGTACGAAGGTGCTGCACGAAAAAAGCGCCGGTCATCGACCGGCGCTTTTCTGTTTCAGAGCCGTCCGTTCTTGTACATCGCCCAGACAATGGTGCCGACCACGAACAGGTTCATCACCCACAGCGCCTTGCGGCCGTACAGCGACTCGTATTTCCAGTTCGGGCCGGTGCGTCCATGGCGCGCCGCATCGCGCGCGATCATCGGGGCCATGATCCGCTGCAGCGGAACGAGACACTGATAGTTGATCATGGACAGGCCGACCGCCAACGCCACCACGGGCCAGTACCAGGCCAGCGGCAGGAAGCTCAAGGCGAACACGGCCAGGCAGGTCACCAACGCGGTGAAGGTGCTGTAGTGCACGAACCCGCGGATGGCGGTTCGCTCGCCCTCGTTCTCGGCGTACGAGAGCAGGTAACGACCCCCGAGATAGCTGCCCAGCACGCCCCCGACCACGCCGCCGGCGATGGCGCCCCACGCGAAATCCGGCGGCAGCACATGACTCTGGCTGGCCGCTGCGCTCAGCGAGCCCAGGGCGGCACCGCCGGAAACACTGGCACCGCCCAGCCCGAGCTTGCTGGTACCCAGCCCGGTGCCGAGCAGGATCGCGGCACTGGCGGTGCCGGGCGCGGCGACCAGCACCATCGAGACCACCGTCGTGGCGAACGCCGCGCTCGGCGCGCTGCTGCGCGCGAACTCGCTGAACCGGCGCATCATTTCTTCGCGCACGGTGGCGCGCGCGCGTGACAGACGCTTGCGCACGGCGGCGTCGCTGAGGCCGAGCAGGTCGGCGACCTGTTGTGAGCTCTGGCCTTCGCGGTAATACAGCAGCAGCGTCTCGCGGCTGTCTTCGGGCAGCGCCGAGATGATCTCCTCCGCCGCCAGTTCCTCTTCCACCCGCTGCAGGTGCTCCGGGGCGCTCGGGCGGGGGTCGGCGGCCATGTTGATGGCGATCTCGGCGGCCTCGCCGGACAGCGGGCGGCCGCGGTTGGCGCGCAGCCAGTCACGGGCGAGGTTGCGGGTGATCTGGCGCAGCCACGGCAGGAAGCTGGCATGGCTGTGCAGCTGGTTGAGCTGCTGCCAGGCCTTGATGAAGGCTTCCTGCGCGATGTCCTCGCTGGCGTGCACGTCGCGGGTGATCGCCAGCGCGATCGCGGTGACCGTGTTCTGGCAGGCCAGCACGATGCGTCCGTAGGACTGCTGGCAGCCGCCCGCGGCAGCGGGCAGTTCGCGTTCGAGCGTAGTGGTCAGCGGATGCGTCATGGCACGTTCCCCGGCGGTGATCCGAGTATGACGATGCCTCGACCGGAATGTGACCGGGTAGTGCCGGCCGCTGGCCGGCTCTGCAGGATTCCACCCGTACGAGGAGCCGGCCAGCGGCCGGCACTACCCGTTATTCAGTTGGCTGGATCCGGACCCGGACTTCCTCTTCTTCCGGTGGGGTGGCCGCCGGTGCGGTCGGCGACGCGGCCGGCTGTACCGCCGGGGCCGGCGGTGGCGCCACCGTGGGGGCACCGCGGTGGCGCATGACCACCACCATCGCCACGGCAGCGATCACCAGCAGCAGGCCGATGCGGATGCGCCAGGCCCAGTTGCGCGGTGCGTCGTTCTGGGCGACCTCATCGCGGAACGCGAACTGCGCGGTCGGGTGATCGCGGCGGGTGGTTTCCAGCAGGCGCGCATCACGCAGGATCTCGCGGGCGCGCGGCTGGTCGTCGGCATGCACCACCCACAGGGTCGGATGGGTGGTCGCCTTTTCCTTGTCCAGATAGCTGAACTGGCTGCCGCGCTTGCTGTGGTACGAGCGCCCGTTGGTGATGCGCACTTCGATGCCGGCGTCGCGCAGCAGCTGGGCCACGCCTTCGACGGTTTCCACGCGCTGGCTGTTGAAGATCTGTCTCATGTCAGTCCTTGGCCGGTACGGCGGCGGCCGCGGCACTGTCGTCAACCACCCGGATCAGGCCTTCCTGCGCCGTGCTGGCGACCAGGATGCCGTTGCGGGTGAAGAACTGGCCACGCGCCAGGCCGCGCGAATCCTGCGCGCTGGGGCTGTCCAGCGAATACAACAGCCAGTCGTCGGCGCGGAACGGACGGTGGAACCAGATCGCATGGTCGAGCGAGGCCATCTGCACGTGCGGCTGGTAATAGCTGATGCCGTGCGGGAAGGTCGCGGTGCCGAGCAGATGGAAATCCGACGCATAGGCGAGCAGGGCCTGATGCAGCTCGGGGGCATCGCCCACGGTCTCGTTCAGGCGCAGCCACACCTGGTGGTACGGCGGGCGCTTGGGCGGATGGAGTTCGTCGCGCGGGTAGACATGACGGAACTCGAACGGGCCGCCCCGCGAGAGCCAGCGCTGCACCTTGATCGGCAGGCGATCGAGCACCGCCTGCGGCAACGGCTGGTTCGGCTCGATGTCTTCCGGCTGCGGTACTTCCGGCATTTTGTGCTGGTGCTCGGCGCCGGTCTCGGCCTGCTGGAACGAGGCCGCGCAGAAGAAGATCACCTTGCCGTGCTGGATCGCGGTGACCCGGCGCACGGAGAAGCTGCCGCCGTCGCGGGTGCGGTCCACGTCATAGACGATGGGATGGTCGATGTTGCCGGCGCGCAGGAAGTAGGCATGCAGCGAATGCACGTGACGGCCGTTCTCGACCGTCTTCTGGGCGGCGGACAGCGCCTGGCCCAGCACCTGGCCGCCAAAGACGTACTTGGTGCCGATATCGCGGCTCTGGCCGCGGAACAGATTGTCTTCCAGGCGTTCGAGCGAGAGCAGGTCGATCAGCTCGGAAACGACGGGTTCGTGCGTGGCGGACAAAGGCGGCAACCTGGGTTGGACTGGCGCCGATTATACGGGGTCCGGTCGTGCCGGCCGCTGGCCTGCAGGCGCAACTGCACGCAGCACGGGGTAGTGCCGGCCGCTGGCCGGCTCCTCGTCATGTCCAGGCC
>NZ_JBDJMB010000047.1:0-13079 GCF_039673645.1 Stenotrophomonas sp. TWI700
GGTGGTCCCCTCCGGGCGCGGCACAACCGTCGGAGCCGGTCGGCCGGGCCGCGGGCGGGCTCCCCAGGCGGCTGTTTTAAAGCCCCGCGGGCCCGCGGCCGGCACTACCCACAGCGTGCCCCCCGGAGTCGGGCGGCGTTCGTCAAGCGTTCTACCGGCGCTGCAGGTACCGACCGTTGGTCGGTACGGATCGCTCAGCCCGCTTTACGGCGCAGCGGCGTGACGTTGCTCGCGATCTTCGCGGCCTTCTTCGGCTTGCTGGCCACGGTCTGCGCATGGGCGGCGAAGAAATCGCGCACCTTCGGGTAGACCGTTTCGCGCCAGCGGCGGCCACTGAAAATACCGTAGTGGCCGGCGCCTTCGACGATGAAATGTTCGCGATGCGCGGCCGGGATGCCGGTGCACAGTGCCTGCGCGGCTTCGGTCTGGCCCAGGCCGGCGATGTCGTCCAGCTCGCCTTCGATGCTCAGCAGCGCAGTGCCGGTGATCGCGGTGGGATCCACGCGTTCACCCTGCACGTACCACTCGCCGCGCGGCAGCAGGAACTCCTGGAAAACCACGCGGATGGTGTCGAGGTAGTACTTGGCCGGCATGTCGAGCACGGCGTTGTACTCGTCGTAGAAACGACGGTGCGCGTCGGCATCTTCCATGTCGCCCTTGACCAGGTCGGCATAGAAATCCCAGTGCGAACTGAAATGGCGGCTCGGGTTCATCGACAGGAATCCCGCATGCTGCAGGAAGCCCGGATACACACGGCGGCCGGCACCCGGGAAGGTGGCCGGTACGGTGTGGATCACGTTGTTCTCGAACCACGACATCGGGTTCTGCGTGGCCAGGTTGTTGACCGCGGTCGGGCTGCAGCGCGCATCGATCGGGCCACCCATCATCACCAGCGAACGCGGCGTGGTTTCGCCCCGGCTGGCCATCAGCGAGACGGCGGCAAGCACCGGCACGGTCGGCTGGCAGACGCTGACCACATGCAGCTTCTCCGCACCGAGGTGACGGATGAATTCCTGCACATAGGCGATGTAATCATCCAGCCCGAACTCGCCTTCGCTGCCGGGCACCATGCGCGCATCGACCCAGTCGGTCACGTACACGCGGTGGTCGCGCAGCAGGGTGCGCACGGTATCGCGCAGCAGCGTGGCGTGGTGACCGGACAACGGCGCCACCACCAGCACGAACGGCTGGTTGAGCATGGTGTGCAGCTGGTCGGCTTCATTGCTGTGGCGCTTGAAGCGCAGCAGTTTGCAGAACGGCTTGCTGATCTCTTCGTGGACGACGATCGGCACGCGCTCGCCCTCGACGTCGATTTCGTTGATGCCCCACTCGGGCTTCTCGTAATCCTTGCCGATGCGGTGGAACAGCTCGTTCACAGCGGCCAGGCGATCCGCGCCGGGCATCTGTGACCACCAGTGACCTTGATTGGCGAAGAACTTCGCGTTGGCCTGGGCCTGGTGCACCCACGGGGCGAGCAGGTTGCGGGTCAACTCATGCAGCTGATATAGCATGACGTCCAATATGTATGGTCTTATGTTGCCGCGCAGCATAGCGCACCCGTCGCGCGGGCGCGTTAATGCGGCGCCTGTCTCAATTGTTATGGAGACTCAGGGTGCGCCGCGTTCCAGCGCGGCCGCATGGCCGGCCAGTGCCGGGGACAGCCAGCAGTGCGAGCCCAACGCGGTGAAGCCGACGCGCTTGAGCTGGCTGCGGTACCAGCGGGCCTGGCGCGCCTGGAAGCCCTCGTGGTCGCCGTCGAAGTCGTCCTCGGCGGTGAACGCCTCCAGGAAGGCAACGCCGGCGGTCAGTTCGGCGAAGCCCTCCAGTGCCGGGCGCAGCTCGCGGCTGGGCACGTAGTGCATCACGTCCGAGCAGATCAGCAGATCGACCGGCGCGCACGGGCGCAGCCACGCGAAATCGCCGACCCTGGCCGGGTGCAGGTTGCGGCTGCGGCCGTAGCGGTGGACCGCGTAATCGCTGCTGTCGAACCCCAGGTATTGCACGCGCGGCCGCAGCTTGAGCAGCGGGGCACGCCAGGCACCTTCGCCGCAGCCGATATCGAGCACGCTGCGGATCGGCCGTTCCAGGTAGTACTCGGCACTGGCCACCGCGAGCGCCACCTTGCGCGCGAGGCGCGCGGCGCCACCGGTCTGGTCAGGCTGGTACCAGCGCTGGAAGTAGGCGGCGTCGTAGGTCTTGTCCATGGAGGTTGTGCACGTGGGTGGAAGCGGCGCCTATCGTACGGCGTGACGCGCGTGGATGCGTCGTTGGGGTGTGGCGATGGGTCGCGTCAGCCACCCGTGGGGTGTCTCTACCGGGCGTGCGAGAATGGCGGCCAACCTACGCCAGCCGCGGGAGCAAGCGCATGCAGAGTTACTACTGGGTCAAAACCTTCCATCTGCTGTTCGTGGTGGCGTGGATGGCGGCGGTGTTCTACCTGCCGCGGATCCTGGTCAACCTCAGCGAGACCGCCGGGCAGCTGCCGGTGACCGAGCGGCTGCAGTTGATGGGCCTGCGCCTGTACCGGTTCGGCCACATGATGTTCGGCCTCGCGCTGATCCTGGGCCTGGTGCTGTGGCTGGGCTACCGCGTGATTCCGGATTTCCCCACCATGGTCGCGCCCGGGGCGGCGGGCTGGCTGCATGCCAAGCTCGGCCTGGTGGTGCTGCTGCTGGTGTACTACTCGTGGACCGGGCGGCTGCTGAAAGGCGCGGTCAAGGGCAGGGTGCTGCCGTCCTCGCGCGCGCTGCGCTGGTTCAACGAACTGCCGCTGGTGCTGTTCATTGGCGTGGTCTGGCTGGTGATCGCCAAGCCGTTCTGAAAAAAAAGCCGGGCGCTTGCGCGTCCGGCTCTTCGTCTGTGCCGCAGCCTGATCAGGCCACTTCATAGGTCCCGTAGCTGCGCAGGCGCTCGTAACGCTTCTGCAGCAGCTCATCGACAGGCAGCTTCTCCAGCACGTCCAGCTCGTTGAGCAGCACGGCCTTGAGGCGCTTGGCCATCTGGTTGGGATTGCGGTGGGCGCCACCGGTCGGCTCACGCAGGACTTTGTCGACCAGGCCCAGGCTCTTCAGGCGCGGGGCGGTCAGGCCGAGCTGTTCGGCGGCGTCCTTGGCCTTGGCCGGGTCCTTCCACAGGATCGAGGCGCAGCCTTCCGGGCTGATGGTCGAGTACACGCTGTATTCCAGCATCACGGTGCGGTCGCCCACGCCCAGTGCCAGTGCGCCGCCCGAGCCGCCTTCACCGATCACGGTGCAGACCACCGGCACCTTCAGTTCGGCCATTTCCATCAGGTTGCGCGCGATCGCTTCGGACTGGCCGCGCGATTCGGCGTCGATGCCCGGCCAGGCGCCGGCGGTATCGATCAGGGTCAGCACCGGCAGGCCGAAGCGTTCGGCCATCTTCATCAGGCGCAGCGCCTTGCGGTAGCCCTCCGGTTTGGGCATGCCGAAGTTGCGCTTGATCTTTTCCTTGGTGTCGCGGCCCTTCTGATGGCCGATCAGCATCACCGAGCGGCCACCGATGCGGGCCAGGCCGCCGATGATCGCCTTGTCGTCGGCGAAGGCGCGGTCGCCGGCCAGTTCCTGGAACTCATCGCAGATGATGCGGATGTAGTCCTCGGTGTACGGGCGGGACGGATGCCGGGCCAGCTGCAGCACCTGCCAGGAGGTCAGGTTGCGGAAGATCTGCGCGGTGCGCACCCGCAGCTTGTCCTGCAGGGCATGGACCTCGGCCTCGACATTGACCGCAGGTCCGGCGCTGGCGCTGCGCAGTTCCTGGATCTTCGCCTCCAGATCAGCGATGGGTTGCTCGAAGTCGAGGTAGTTCGGATTCATCGGAAACCGTCGTGAAGAAAAGAGGGAAAGTGTAGCCGAATGCGCCGAAAAGCCCCGTACGCCGTCGTCTGGAAACCGACGGTAGCGCAGCGGGGCCAAGGGCGCCAGTCAGGTCAGGGGACGACCAGCGCCGCGCTGCCCATCAGCGTGCTGCGGGTCCGCACGAAGGTGTTGTAGCCCTCGTTGGCCTCCTTGGACAGGCCCGAGCCCAGCGTGGCGGTCGCGGCGGTGAACGCCATCTGGGCCTGGAAGGCCTCCTGCTGGAGCTGCAGCTGCGCATCGGCGGTGGTGGCCTGCAGGTAACGGCTGTACAGCTCGCGCAGTGGGCCGGCATGGGCTTCGAAGGCCGGATCCAGCGCGGGCAGGGCGGTCGGCGCGGCATCCAGTGTGTAGACGGGGGCCATGTAGCCCTTGGGCTGCTGGCGCGCATAAGCGCCCGGCTGGCCCATGCCTGCTTCGACGTAGGCGATGAAATCCGGGGCGGTGAAGATCTTCGCGTTGATCCGGCCGCCGCTGGCGTCCACGTGGGACACGGTCTGGACCTCGGGGAACGGCTCGCGGACGCCGAAGCTCCAGGCCTGGTCGATGAACAGGTCATGCGTGGCCTGGTACGGCCCTTCGAAGGTCACGCCGCCCAGCGCGATCTGGTTCTTCAGGCTGCCGAAGTGCTGCAGCTTGTCCTCGCCGGTGACGTAGATCTCGTTGGCGATCACGTACTCGGCCAGGGTCGGGTTGATCAACCCACCCTTGCCGCTGGCGTAGACGATGAAACGCACGTCGCCCAGCTGTTCGGTCTGCAGATGATGTTCACCCGGCTTGAGCTTGACCGGCCGCGAGGCGTGCGCGGCGATCGGCAGTTCATTGCCATCGATGCGCAGGGTCAGTGGCGTGGCGCCCGGATTGTCGATCTCGAAGGTCTGGGCGGGGCCGGAGCAGCCGGTGATGGCGACGGCTGCACTCAGCAGCACGGCAAAACGCTTGATCAAAACAAAACACCTGTGTTGCAACAGAAAAAAAGATCAGTTCGCCCACGGCGGGCTGTAGCGCACCTTCACCGTGCGTACCGCGGGATCGGCGCGCAGGGCGTCGACCAGTTGGCTGTCCACGCGCACGGCGATCTCGCCGGCGACGTCGAGCATGCCGGCCACCGGGCCCTGCTCCGAGCCGAGCAGCAGGTCCAGGCGCAGCGGCGTGCGGCCCGGGCGATGCCGGTCGAGCAGGGCGTTGATGCGGTTCCACACCGCGCCGTCCTGGCGCAAGTCCACCCGCAGCGACAGGCGCGTGGCGTAGTTCGCGCAGATGTCTTCGTAATCCCAGACCTGGCGGATGCGCAGCGCGTAGCCGCCGTTGAATTCGTCTTCGCGCAGGCCGCCCTTGACCACCAGGATGCGGTCCTTGGTCATCAGGTGGCCGAACTCGGCCAGGCCATCGGTGAAGGCGCTGCATTCGACGCGACCCTTGCCGTCTTCGAGCTGCATGAAGATCTGGCTTTCGCCCTTGCGGCGCACGCCGACCACCAGGCCGGCGAGGATCACCGGGGTTTCCTGGCGCCAGGCGCGCTTCTCACCGTCCTTGCTCGGACGCGCCGGCGGGATCAACTTCTCCAGCTTGCCCAGGTCGGTACCGACCAGTTCCTTGACGTCGTCGGCGTAGGGATCGAACGGATGGCCACTGAGGTAGAAGCCCAGCGTTTCGCGCTCGCCTTCCAGCAGCTGGCCCAGCGCCCACTCCTTGGCTTCGGGCAGCTCCAGCTGCATCGCCGTGCTGACCGGATCGGGCGCGCCGAACAGCGAGTTCTGGCCGGAGGCCTTTTCGCGCGCCATCTGGTCCGTGGCCTTGAGGACCTCGGGCAGCTGCAGCATCAGCGAGGCGCGGTTCTTGCCGAGGCCGTCCATCGCGCCGCAGTTGATCATCGCTTCCAGCGTGCGGCGGTTGAGCTTGCCGGATTCGGCGCGCATGCAGAAATCCAGCAGCGACGCATAACGTCCGCCACGCTGGCGTTCTTCCACGATCGCTTCGCAGGCGCCCTGGCCGACGCCCTTGATCGCGCCCAGGCCGTACACGATGGTGTCGGCGCTGGAGGCTTCGAACATGTACGCCGATTCGTTCACGCGCGGCGGCAGCACGGTCAGGCCGAGGTTGCGCACTTCGGCGAGGAAGCCGACCACCTTGTCGGTGTTGTCCATGTCCGAGGACAGCGTCGCGGCCATGAACTCGGCCGGATAATGGCGCTTGAGCCATGCGGTCTGGTAGCTGACCAGCGCGTAGGCGGCAGCGTGCGACTTGTTGAAGCCGTAGCCGGCGAACTTCTCCATCAGGTCGAAGATCGCGTCGGCCTTGGCTTCGACGACGCCGTCCTTGGCCGCGCCTTCGCGGAAGATCTCGCGGTGCTTGGCCATTTCGGCCGGCACCTTCTTGCCCATCGCACGGCGCAGCAGATCGGCGCCGCCCAGCGAGTAACCGCCGACGATCTGCGCCATCTGCATCACCTGCTCCTGGTACACCATGATGCCGTAGGTGTCTTTCAGGATCGCTTCGGTGCGCGGATCGGGGTAGATGATTTCTTCCTGCCCGTGCTTACGCGCGTTGAAGGAGGGAATCAGGTCCATCGGGCCGGGGCGGTACAGCGACACCAGCGCGATGAGGTCTTCGAAGCGGTCGGGACGCGCGTCTTTCAGCAGGCGGCGCATGCCCGAGGATTCGAACTGGAACACCGCGCCGGTATTGCCGTTGGCGAAGATGTCCTTGTAGGTGGGCACGTCATCCAGCGGCAGCGCGGTGATGTCCACCGGCGGGATGCCGGCGCGCTCATGGCGCTTGTTGATCGCCTTGACCGCCCAGTCGATGATGGTCAGCGTGCGCAGGCCGAGGAAGTCGAACTTCACCAGGCCGATTTCTTCGACGTCGTTCTTGTCGAACTGGGTGACCGGGTTGCGGCCGCGGCCGCCTTCGTCGTGTTCGGCGAACAGCGGGCAGAATTCGGCCAGCGGTTCGGGCGCGATCACCACGCCACCGGCGTGCTTGCCGGCGTTGCGGGTGAGGTCTTCGAGCTGGCGCGCCAGGTCGATCAGGTCGCGGACGTCGTCTTCGTTCTGGTAGCGCTGGATCAGCTCCGGCGAGGCCATTTCCGAATCCTTGCCTTCGCCCATCGCATCCTTGAGCGAAATGCCCAGGATGTTGGGGATCAGCTTGGAAACGCCGTCGACCAGGCCGTACGGGAAGCCCAGCACGCGGCCGGAATCGCGCACCACGGCCTTGGCCGCCATGGTGCCGTAGGTGATGATCTGGCTGACGCGGTCGCGTCCGTATTTACGCGCGACGTAGTCGATGACTTCGTCGCGGCGGTCCATGCAGAAGTCGATGTCGAAGTCGGGCATCGACACGCGTTCGGGGTTGAGGAACCGCTCGAACAGCAGGTTGTACGGGATCGGATCCAGATCGGTGATCTGCAGCGCCCAGGCCACCAGCGAGCCGGCACCGGAACCACGGCCCGGACCGATCGGAATGCCCTGGTTCTTGCCCCACTGGATGAAGTCGGCCACGATCAGGAAGTAACCCGGGAACCCCATCTTGATGATGGTCGCCAGTTCGAATTCGAGGCGCTCGAAATAATCGGCGCGGGTCTTGCCCGGTGCCAGCGGGTTCTTTTCGAGCCGTGCTTCCAGGCCCTTGCGCGATTCGCTGCAGATCCAGCTGTCGAGGGTTTCGTCCTCGGGCACCGGATAGTTGGGCAGGAAGTACGTGCCCAGGCGCATTTCGATGTTGCAGCGTTCGGCCAGCGCGAGCGTGTTGTCGATCGCGTCGGGGATGTCGGCGAACAGCGCGCACATGTCCTCGGCGGACTTGAGGTACTGCTGGTCGCTGTAGTCGCGCGGACGCTTGGGATCGTCCAGCACGCGGCCGGAGGAAATGCAGACGCGCGCTTCGTGCGCGTTGAAGTCTTCCGGCTGCAGGAAGCGCACGTCGTTGCTGGCGATCACCGGCAGGCCGCGCTGGCCGGCGGCCTGCAGGGCGAACTGGTTGAAGGCTTCTTCGCCGTCACGGCCGGTACGGGTCAGCTCCAGGTGCAGGCCATCGCCGAACACGCGCTGCCAGTCGGCGAGCTGTTGCTCGGCCAGGTCGTGGCGGCCGTCGCCGGCGAGGCGGCCGGCGAGGCTGTCACGCCCGGCCAATGCGAACAGGTTGTGGCAACCGGCTTTGAGCCAGTCCGGGTGGACGGCGACGCCGCCTTCGGGGCGGTGGCCTTCCATCCAGGCGCGGGTGAGCAGCCTGGAGAGGCTGAGGTAGCCTTCGCGGTCGCGGCAGAGCAGGGTCATGCGCCAGGGCGTCATGCCTTCTTCGGCGATCATGATGTCGGCGCCCGCGATGGGCTTGATGCCCACGGTCTCGGCGGCCTTGTAGAACTTGACCAGCGCGAACAGGTTGTTGAGGTCCGTCACGGCCAGGGCAGGCAGTTTCAGTTCGACCGCGCGGCTGAGCAGGTTGGCCTGCTTGGCTTTCTTCGGGTCAGCCTGATCCGGCTTCGCCGGGACACGGATGGTCGAATCCGCCAGCGAAAATTCGGTGTGGACGTGGAGATGTACGAAACGGGAAGTGGACATGCCGAACCAATGTGATGCCCGGTCAGGGTAGCCGTGGCGGTGCACGCGAACAAGGCTTGACAGGGGTGTTGCGGGGGCGCGGGCTGGCGGTGGGGTTCAGGTTTCCCGTCGCAGCCGTCATGCGCTGGGGCCGTGCCGGGCTGTGTCCGGCAATGGCATCACTCAGGCCGGAACGCTGCTGCGGTCGGCGTCCAGGCACGCGCGCACGGGGGCGAAGCTGCGGCGGTGCTGGGGGCAGGGGCCGTGGCTGCGCAGGGCCGCGAGGTGGGCGGGGGTGCCGTAGCCCTTGTGCTGGTCGAAGCCGTACTCGGGGTGCGTATCGTGCAGCGACTGCATGAAGCGGTCGCGGCTGACCTTGGCGAGGATCGAGGCGGCCATGATGGCGCGGTCGAGAGCATCGCCGCCGATCAGCGCCTCGGCCGGGCAGGGCAGGCCCTTGGGGACGACGTTGCCGTCGATGCGGGCGAACTGGGCGACGTGGGCGACGCCTTCGACGGCGCGGCGCATGCCGAGCATCGTGGCCTGGTAGATGTTGAGGGCGTCGATTTCGCCGACGTCCACCATCACCACGTGCCAGGCCAGGGCGCGGTCGAGAATCCTGTCGTAGAGCTGGTCGCGGCGGGCGGCGGTGAGCTGCTTGGAGTCGTCCAGGCCGTTGAGGCGCGGGCGGTCGGGGCAGAACACCACGGCGGCGACGGCGACCGGGCCGGCCAGCGGGCCGCGGCCGGCTTCATCGACGCCGGCGACGTAGCGCGGGGCGACGGTGGCCAGGGCAGCGCCGTCGAACAGGGCCAGCGAGGCGGCTGCGGCGTGACGGCGGCTCATGCGGCGCGGTTGCGGTGGGGGCCGCGTTCGAGCAGGTCGGTGACGGCATCGGCGGCACGTGCGGAGGCATCGCGGCGCAGCTGCAGGTGCAGGCGCTCGTAGGTGCCCTGCAGATCGATCACGCGCTGCGGGTGGTCGAACCATTGCAGGATGGCGGCGGCCAGTTTGTCCGGCGTGCAGTCGTGCTGCATCAGTTCCGGGGCAAGGTCCTTGCCGGCCAGGATGTTGGGCAGGGCGAAGCGGTCGACCTTGAGCAGGCCCAGCGCCTTGACGATGCGGTAGGTCAGTTCGGCGACGCGGTAGCCGACCACCATGGGGCGTTTGACCAGCATGGTCTCCAGCGTGGCAGTGCCGGAGGCGAGCACGACCACGTCGGCGGCGATCATCGCGGTACGCGCGTTGCCGTCGAGCAGGTGCGAGTGCGCGACCGGCAGGGCCGAGGCGGAGAGCTGTTCGCTGATCAGCTGGCGGCAGGCGGCGTTGGCGGCCGGGACCACCACGTGCAGGCCGGGGATGCGTTCGGAAACCTGCCAGGCGGCTTCGAAGAACGGTTCGCCGAGCTTGCTGATTTCCCCCAGGCGGCTGCCGGGCAGTACCGCCAGCACCTTCGCGTTGGAGGGCAGGCCGAGCTCGGCACGCGCTTCTTCGCGATCGTTGTGCAGGGGGATGTCATCGGCCATCGGGTGGCCGACGAAGCGGGCATCGACGCCGTGTCTGGCGTAGATCGGCGGTTCCATCGGGAACAGGCACAGCACCAGGTCGGCGCTGGCACCGATCTTCTCGGCACGCTTTTCGCGCCAGGCCCAGACCGAGGGGCTGACGTAGTGGACGGTGCGGATGCCGCGGTCCTTCAGCCAGCGCTCCACGCCGAGGTTGAAGTCGGGTGCGTCGATGCCGATGAACACGTCCGGCTGCCACTCCAGTGCACGCGCGCGGAACTCGCGACGCAGTTTGAGCAGGCGCGGCAGGTGGCGGAGGATTTCGGTCAGCCCCATCACCGCCAGTTCGCTGGCGTCGAACCAGGTCTGGCAGCCGGCGCTGCGCATGGCATCGCCGCCGATGCCGGCGAACTCGGCATTGGGGAAGCGCAGGCGCAGTTCGCGGACCAGGCCGGCACCGAGCAGGTCGCCGGAGGCTTCACCGGCGACCAGGGCGATTCGCACCGGCCGGTCGGAGGTGCGCAGGGCCAGCGTCTGTTCGACGCTGGTCGCCATCGCGGCGAGCGGAATGATCTCGGCGGTCGTGATGCCCGGGGTGTGCCCGCCTGGACCCGTCATCGCAGCAGGGGCCTCTCGGCGCTTTCGATGAAGTCCAGCAGGTCCTTCACGTCGGCGCTGTGGGTGGCCTGTTCGGCCAGCTGGACCTTGGCCTCGGCCAGCGGCAGGCCGGCCACGTACAGGGTGCGGTAGGCGCGCTTGATGCTGGCGATGCGCTCGGCATCGAAGCCGCGGCGCTTGAGGCCTTCGCTGTTGATCCCGCGCGGGCGGCCCAGGGTGTCGCTGCCGACCATGGTGAACGGCGGAACGTCGCCATTGGTCAGTGCACCCATGCCGAGGAAGGCGTGGGCGCCGATGCGGCAGAACTGGTGGGCACCGGCGAAGCCGCTGATGATCACGTAGTCGCCGACGGTGACGTGGCCGGCCAGCGTGGTGTTGTTGGAGAACACGCAGTGGTCGCCGACGTGGCAGTCGTGCGCGACGTGGGTGTAGGCCAGCATCCAGTTGTCGTTGCCGACCGTGGTGATGCCACCGCCACCGGCGGTGCCGCGGTTGATGGTGACGAATTCGCGGATGACGTTGTCATCGCCGATCACCAGTTCGGTGCGCTCGCCTTTGTACTTCTTGTCCTGCGGCTCGCCACCGATCGCGGCATGGCCGATGAAACGATTGTTGCGGCCGATCCGGGTCGGGCCATGGATCGAGCAGTGCGGACCGATCTCGGTGCCGGCACCGATCTCCACATCCGCGCCGATCAGGCAGAACGCACCCACGCGCACATCCGCAGCCAGCGTCGCCGACGGGTCGATGACCGCGGTGGGGTGGATGAGAGGGGCGTTGTCGCTCATTGCAGTTCTCCTGCCTGGATCATTCGCGGGTGCCGGCGCACAGCACTTCGGCGCAGGCGACGATCTCGCCGTCCACCTTGGCCACGCAGTCGTACACCGCCATGTTGCGGATCACGCGCTTGATCTCCACGTGCATCTCCAGCACGTCGCCGGGCACGACCTGCTTGCTGAAGCGGGCCTTGTCGACCTTGACCATGTAGAACAGCTTGGACTGCGCATCGCGGCCCAGGGTGAGCTGGGTCAGCACGCCGCCGGCCTGCGCCATGGCTTCGATGATCAGCACGCCGGGCATGATCGGCTGGCCCGGGAAGTGGCCCTGGAAGAACGGCTCGTTGATGCTGACGTTCTTGGTGGCGACGATCTTCCGGTTCTCGAAATCGAGCGAGATCACCTTGTCCACCAGCAGGAACGGATAGCGGTGCGGGATCAACTGCTGGATCAGGTTGATGTCCGGCAGATTCTGGTTGTTGCTCATTCCTTCTCCTTGCTCACAGACAGGATGCGCCGGGCGAGCGCATCGAGCTGCTTGAAGCGCGCGGCGTTTTTACGCCACGTGCGGTTGTCGGTCAGTGGGGTGCCGGAGGAGTATTCGCCCGGCTCATGAATGGAGTTGCGCACCACCGACTTGCCGGTGATGACGACCTTGTCGCAGATTTCCAGGTGGCCGACGACGCCGACCGCACCGCCGAGCAGGCAGTAGCGGCCGATCTTGGCGCTGCCGGCGATGCCGGTGCAGCCGGCGATGGCCGAGTGGGCGCCGATCTGTACGTTGTGGGCGACCTGCACGAGGTTGTCCAGGCGCACGTCGTTTTCGAGGACGGTATCTTCCAGCGCGCCACGGTCGACGCAGGTGTTGGCGCCGATCTCGCAGTCGTCGCCGATGCGCACGCCGCCGAGCTGGGGCACCTTGATCCAGTGGCCGGCATCCATGGCCAGGCCGAAGCCGTCGGCACCGAGCACGGCGCCCGGATGGATACGCACGCGCTTGCCGAGCTTGACGCGGGTGACCAGGGTTACGCGGGCGATCAGTTCGCAGCCGTTCTCGAGGGTGCAGTCTTCACCGATGATGCTGCCGGGACCGACGATGCAGTTCTCACCGACGACGCTGCGGGCGCCGATGGTCACGAACGGGCCGATGTGGGCGCTGGCGGCGACCTGTGCGTCCGGATCGATGCAGGCGCTGGGGTGGATGCCCGGGGCGCGCGGCGGTGCGATGTCGAACAGGGCGGCAATCTTGGCGAACGTGGTGTACGGGTCCTTGGCGACCAGGGCGGCGCCCGGCGCGGCCTCGGCATCCTCGGCGCGCAGCACGACGATCGCGGCCTGGCTGTCGGCCAGCTGCGCGCGGTAGCGCGGGTTGGCCAGGAAGGTGAGCTGGCCGGGGCCGGCATGGGCGAGCGTAGCCACGCCATGGATGGCAGTGCTGCCATCACCATGGACCTGCAGGCCAAACTGCTCGGCGAGTTGCTGGGCGGTATAGGTAGGAGTGTTCACCGGGGGAGTTTACCGTGTGCTGCCGAAACGGTCATGCGGGGCGGGGGCTTTGGGGTGTCTTGGTCGGTTTGCTGCGGCGTGGCGCTTTGGTTGCTATCGCGCGGGTCCGTGGCGGGCAGCCCGATCCTGGACGCGCCGTAAACCCATCCATGGGGGCTCGTGGGGCGCCACCAGGCGGCCCACCCGTCCGGGTTCGGGCTAACCGCCCCCGCCCCCCCGGGGTCAACACGCGCGCGGCCGGGGAGTGGCGGGCGCGGGGCG
>NZ_JBDJMB010000048.1:0-12672 GCF_039673645.1 Stenotrophomonas sp. TWI700
CCCCGTCCCCACAACCCCTGGCCCGGCGTGTTTCGTGTTGTGCCCTCGGGGGGGACGCCATGCTTCTATCGGGTGCGCCCGAACACCAGCTCGATCACGAACTGGCTGCCGAAGAACGCCAGCAGCAGCAGCGCCATCGCGGTCAGGGTCCAGTGCACGGCCTTCGCACCGCGCCAGCCATAGCGGCGGCGGCCGATCAGCAGGGTGCCGAACACGATCCAGGACAGGATGCTCAGCACCGTCTTGTGCACCAGCTTCTGG
The DNA here is from genome assembly GCF_039673645.1 of Stenotrophomonas sp. TWI700. Taxonomy (NCBI): domain Bacteria; kingdom Pseudomonadati; phylum Pseudomonadota; class Gammaproteobacteria; order Lysobacterales; family Lysobacteraceae; genus Stenotrophomonas; species Stenotrophomonas sp. TWI700. The sequence goes on from NZ_JBDJMB010000048.1 coordinate 262, forward strand.
GCCAGCAGGTCATCGACGAACAGCACGCCGGTGACCAGCGTCAGCGTCAGCAGCGCGAAACCGACCGCGATCACCCGGAACAGCAGCGCTTCCAGATCGGCCAGCGGGGGCAGGGCGCGCAGCCACGGGCGGAAATCGCGGCGGCGCAGGGCGCGCTCCTGCAGCCACAGCATGATCGCCAGCAAGGCGGCCACGCTCAGCGTGGCGTACGCAAGCAGGGCCATCCACGCATGCGTGGCCAACTGCCAGCCCAGCGGCCTGCTCGGCGCGTGGCCGTAGGCGTGATAGATCCACAGCACGGCCGCGGCCATCGGGAACACCAGGACGCCCAGCGCGGCCATGCGCCCGCGCGCGGCCACCAGCGAGGTCAGCCACGCCATGCCCAGGCCGACCAGCGACAGGGCGGCGAAGAAGTGCATGTCCGGGCCGCCGCTGGTGCGCATCGCCACCAGCACGTGATAGCCGCCGTGCAGCAGCATCGCCGGCAGCGCCGGCCACAGCCAGGCCGGCGAGGTCACCGCATCATCGCGGACGACCGCGCGCACCAGCAGGCCGGTGGCGGTCAGGTACAGCAGGGTCGCGATGAGAACGATTGTCATCGTGTCAGTTTCGCATACCCCCGGGGTGCTGGCGATGCCCGGCGGGCCGCAGGCAGGGCCGGTCCGGGAGTCCGGGCGGAACCGTTATACTGGCGGTCTCATTGTCTTTTGTTCTGAACAGGTCGCTTCCATGTTCGAGTCCCTGACCCAGCGCCTCTCCGGCACCATCGAGCGGCTGCGCGGCCGCGGTCGCCTGACCGAGGAAAACATCCGCGAGGCCACCCGCGAGGTCCGCATCGCGCTGCTCGAAGCCGACGTCGCGCTGCCCGTGGTGCAGGCGCTGGTCGAACGCATCAAGGTGCGCGCGGTCGGCCAGGAAGTGCTCAAGTCGCTGACCCCGGGCCAGGCGCTGATCAAGGTCGTGCGCGACGAGCTGACCGCGGTCATGGGCTCGGCCGCGTCGGACCTGAACCTCAACGTGCCGGCGCCGGCGATCATCCTGATGGCCGGCCTGCAGGGTGCGGGCAAGACCACCACGGTGGGCAAGCTGGCCAAGCACCTGAAGGAAAAGCGCAAGAAGAAGGTGATGGTGGTCTCGGCCGACGTCTACCGACCGGCCGCGATCGAGCAGCTCAAGACCCTGGCCGACCAGGTCGGCGTGCTGTTCTTCCCGTCCACCGCCGACCAGAAGCCGGAAGCCATCGTCCGCGCCGCGATCGATGACGCCCGCAAGTCGTTCGTCGACGTGCTGATCGTCGATACCGCCGGTCGCCTGGCCATCGACGAAGCGATGATGGCCGAGATCAAGGCGCTGCACGCCGCGGTCAACCCGGCTGAAACGCTGTTCGTGGTCGACGCCATGACCGGCCAGGATGCCGCCAACACCGCCAAGGCCTTCGGCGATGCGCTGCCGCTGACCGGCGTGGTGCTGACCAAGACCGACGGTGACGCCCGTGGCGGTGCCGCGCTGAGCGTGCGCTACATCACGGGCAAGCCGATCAAGTTCGTCGGCGTGAGCGAAAAGCCGGACGGCCTGGACGTGTTCCACCCCGACCGTATCGCCAGCCGCATCCTGGACATGGGCGACGTGCTGTCGCTGGTGGAGCAGGTCGAGCAGCAGGTCGACAAGGACAAGGCGCAGAAGCTGGCCGAGAAGGTCGCCAAGGGCAAGAAGTTCGATCTGAACGACATGCGCGACCAGCTCGAGCAGATGCAGAACATGGGCGGCATCGGCGGCCTGATGGACAAGCTGCCGGGCCTGGGCCAGATCCCCGAGCACCTCAAGCAGCAGGTCAGCCAGGGCAAGGAAGTGCCGCGCATGATCGCGATCATCAACTCGATGACCAAGAAAGAGCGCCGCAACCCGGGCCTGCTCAACGGCTCGCGCCGCGCCCGCATCGCGCGTGGTTCCGGCCTGACCCCGGCCGACGTCAACAAGCTCATGAAGCAGTTCCAGCAGATGGAAAAGATGATGAGCAAGATGGCCGGCGGCGGCATGAAGGGCATGATGCGCAGCATGAAGGGGATGATGGGCGCCATGGGCGGCCGCGGCGGCATGCCGTTCCGCTGAGTCCTGCGCGCGTGCATTCCGGGCAGGGACGGTGCGGCGTATGCTGGCACCGTCTCCTTCCACAGGTGCGCCGCGCGTGAATGGTTCCCCGCTTCTCGAACGCGCCGACAGCTTTTGTCGGCGTTTTGCATTGCAGGCTCCGATCCTGCTGGCGCCGATGGCCGGCGCCTGCCCGGTGCCGCTGTCGGCCGCGCTGGCCAACGCCGGCAGCATGGGCGCGATGGGCGCGGTGTTGTCGCAGCCGCAGGACATCGTGGCGTGGATGACCGATTTCCGCGCGCAGTCCACCGGCCCGGCGCAGGTCAATGTCTGGATTCCGGATCCGCTGCCGTCGCGCGATGCCGATGCCGAAGCCGCGACACGCCGCTTCCTGGCGCAGTGGGGTCCGGAGGTGCCGGCCAGTGCCGCCGATGCCGGACCGGCCGATTTCGATGCGCAGTTCGATGCCCTGATCCAGGCGCGCCCGGCGGTGGCGTCGACCATCATGGGGGTGTTCACGGCGGCACAGGTCCAGCGCCTGAAAGACGTGGGCATCGCCTGGATCGCCTGCGCCACCACGTTGTCTGAAGCGCTGGCCGCGCAATCCGCCGGCGCCGATGCGGTGGTCGCACAGGGCTTCGAAGCCGGCGGCCACCGTGGCGCGTTCGATCCGGAGGCGGCCGAGCGCCAGCTGGTCGGGCTGTTCGCGCTGCTGCCGCGGCTGGCCGACCACCTGGAGATCCCGGTCATCGCTGCCGGTGGCATCGCCGACGGTCGTGGCATCGCGGCGGCACTGACGCTGGGCGCGAGTGCGGTGCAGGTCGGCACGGCCTTCCTGCGCACCCCCGAGTGCGGCTTGAATCCGGCGTGGTCGCAGGCGCTGGCCGAGGCCGAGCCGGAAGACACCTGGCCGACGCGCGCCTTCAGTGGCCGCCTCGGGCGTGGCCTGGCGACGGCGTATGTCCGCGCGGCCGCCGCAGTCGAGGCGCCGACGCCGCGACCTTATCCGGTGCAGCGTGGGCTCACCGCGCCGATGCGCGCGCAGGCGGGCCGGGACAACAACGTCGATGCAATGCAGGCCTGGGCCGGGCAGTCCGCGTGGTTGGCCCCGGCACGCCCGGCGGCCGAGGTGCTGCAGCAGATGTGGTCCGATGCGAAGGCGCTGCTCGGATGACGCTCTACTGCAATGGCCGCGCCGCCAGCGCCGATGATCTTGCCGGTGCACTCACCAACTACGGCCATTTCACTTCGCTGCAGGTGCGCGAAGGCGCGGTGCAGGGCCTGGATCTGCATCTGCAGCGCCTGCAGGCGGGCACGCGTGAACTGTTCGGCAGCGCACTGGATCCGCTGCAGGTGCGGGCCTGGATGCACGACGCGCTGCAGGCCGAAGGGGCGGTCGATGCCTCGCTGCGGGTGACTGTGTTTTCGCGCCAGTTCGATTTCCGGCGGCCGCTGCAGCCCGTCGCCGTGGATGTGCTGGTGGCCGTTGCGCCGCCGGTCGATCTGCCGGCGATAGCGCGACGACTGCGGACGGTCCGCTATCAGCGCGAGCTGCCGCATGTGAAGCATGTCGGCACGTTCGCGCTGTTCCAGCATCGCCGGGAGGCGTTGCAGGCAGGCGTGGACGACGCGCTGTTCGTCGGCGACGACGGACTTGTCAGCGAAGGCACTACCTGGAACATCGCATTCGCCTCGGGCAGCACGCTGGTCTGGCCGCAGGCGCCCGCCCTGCGCGGCACCCATGAGCGTCTGCTGCAGGCGGGGTGGGGCGGTGATCAGCAGGTACGGCCGGTCGCACTGGCGGACCTGCCCGGATTCGATGCCGCCATCGCCTGCAACGCGGCCGGCCTCTGGCCGATCGCGGCGATCAATGGGGTCGTGCTCGCGAACTCGGAAGCGCTGTACGCCAAGGCCCGGCAGGTCCTGGGGGCAGCGCCCTGGCAGCCGCTGGTGGCCTGAGCCGCCGGATCTGCAGGCCCTGTTCAGCTTTCCCGGTCTTCACAGGCTTGGAATGACCGGAGGCCGCCGCTATAATCGCCGGCTTACCGCGCCATCCTGGCGACTGGGCAATTGAGGAAACAACACCATGGTCAAGATTCGACTGACTCGCGGCGGCGCCAAGAAGCGTCCCTTCTACCACATCATCGTGACCGACTCGCGCAGCGCCCGTGATGGCCGCAACATCGAGCGCGTCGGTTACTACAACCCGGTTGCCCAGGGTGCCGAGTCCCGTATCGTGCTGGACCTGCCGCTGGTCGACAAGTGGGTCGCCAACGGCGCCCAGATGACCGACAAGGTTCGCAACCTGTACAAGGAAGCGACCAAGGCCCAGGCCTCCGCGGCCTGATCCTGACGGGCCGCGCCTGTCGCGGCCCATTCGGTCCATACAGATGAAAGATACCGAGCGCCGGATCCTGCTGGGCAGGATTGTCGGCGCTTTTGGTGTGCGAGGCGAGATCAAGCTCGAGTCCTGGACCGAGCCGCGTACCGCCATTTTCCACTACCAGCCCTGGATCCTGCGGACCCCCGCCGGCCAGGAGAGCACGCTCACCGGTGCGCGCGGACGTCAGTCCGGAAAGCATCTCGTGGCCGTGTTTCCCGACATCACCGACCGCGATGTGGTCGAGGCGATGTACGGGACCGAAGTCTATGTCGCACGCAGTGCACTGCCGCCCCCGAAGCCCGACGAGTATTACTGGGTCGATCTGGAAGGTCTGCAGGTGCGCACCGTCGATGGTGTCGAACTGGGGCGGGCTTCGCACCTGTTTTCGACCGGCTCCAACGACGTGCTCGTGGTGCAGGGCGACCGTGAGCGGATGATTCCGTTCGTGCAGCCCGAGTTCGTCGTCTCGGTGGATTTCGAGGCCAACCTGATCGTGGTCGACTGGGATCCGGAGTTCTAACCCGGATGCGTATCGACGTCGTCACGTTGTTCCCCGAGTTCATGGCGCAGTCGGCCGCGCTGGGCGTGGTCGGCCGTGCCGCTGAGCGCGGCCTGCTCGAACTGCATGGCTGGAATCCGCGTGACTATGCCGCAGGCAACTACCGCCGGGTGGACGACCGTCCATTCGGGGGTGGCCCGGGCATGGTCATGCTGATCGAACCGCTGCGGGCCTGCCTGGCGGCCGCGAAAGCGGCCGATCCGGCGCCCGCACCGGTGATCTACCTCAGCCCGCAGGGCAGGCCGCTGACCCAGGCCAAGGTCCGCGAGCTGGCGGCGCTGCCGCGGATGATCCTGCTCTGTGGCCGTTATGAAGGCATCGATGAGCGCTTCCTCGAGGCCGAGGTCACCGAGGAAATCTCGCTCGGCGATTACGTCCTGTCCGGCGGTGAGCTGGGCGCGGCGGTGATCGTCGATGCAGTGACCCGGCTGCAGGAGGGGGCCCTCGGCGATGCCGAATCGGCCGCCCAGGACAGTTTCGAAGGCCCGCAGGGTCTGCTGGACTGCCCGCATTACAGCCATCCGGCCCAGCATGAATGGGGCACCGTCCCCGATGTGCTGCGCTCGGGCAACCATGCCGCCATCGCCCGCTGGCGCCGGCAGCAGTCGCTGCTGCGCACGGCACTGCGGCGGCCGGACCTGCTCGACGAAGGCCGGTTGTCCAAGGCCGACCGCCTCCTGCTGGAGCAGGCGCGGCAGGCGGATGCCAAGGATCCAACCCCCTAGCGCGGGGGCCGGATCTTGTTTACAATTCGGGATTGCCATCGGCCTTTTGGCCCGTTGGCAGGAACCCCTACAAAAAACGTGCAGCACAGTCCGGTGACTGCATGAGCCCACGTTGTCGAACGACACGATCACCCGAACACTATCGGTGCACCCATGAGCAAGCTGAACAAATCCATCCTCTCGGACTTCGAATCCGCCCAGATCACCCGCGAGCTGCCGAAGTTCAGCCAGGGTGACACCGTCGTCGTCAACGTGAAGGTGAAGGAAGGCAACCGTGAGCGCGTCCAGGCTTACGAAGGCGTCGTCATCGGCACCAAGAACGCCGGCCTGAACTCCGCGTTCACCGTCCGCAAGATCTCGCACGGCTACGGCGTCGAGCGCGTTTTCCAGACCCACAGCGCCATCATTGACTCGGTCGAAGTGAAGCGTCGTGGTAAGGTCCGCGCCGGCAAGCTGTACTACCTGCGTGGCCTGGAAGGCAAGGCTGCCCGCATCAAGGAAGATCTGGCTGCTGCTGCGCAGGCCAAGGCCGCGCGCCTGGCTGCCAAGGCTGCCCAGTAATTCCCGGCCGACAACTCCGGTTGTCGCCTCAAACGGCCACCTTCGGGTGGCCGTTTGCGTTTGTGACCTCGTGATGGAGAAGCACATGGACCGTTATCCCGCCGATGTTCGTCACGCGCTGCAGGCCATGGCCGACGCCAATGTGCCTGCCGGCATGCGCGCACCGCCGATGCATCGGCTGTTGTGGCGCATGGGGCTGCGCGTGCCGCCGCCGCTGCTTGCCAGCTTCAGTGCCAACCTGTTCGTGATGGGCGGGCTGTTCGGCGTGTTGTGGGGCGTGTTGTGGCGTGCCCTGATGGGGCTGGTGCTCGACCTTGGCTCGCTTACGCTGGGTATTACCATCGGCAGTGCTGCCATGGCCGGGCTGTTGTTCGGCGTGCTGATGGCGCTGCTCATGCAGCACCAGCGGCGCCGCTACCAACTGCCCGCCTGGAAGACCCTCCTGCAGGGGCGCGCCCCTTAATCCGGCCGTGCGGTGCCTGCCGGGGCGGGCTGGAGCGGCGTGGTCGGGTTCGGGTCCGCCACGGGCGAGGGGGGCGAAGCGGGGACCTCGGCCGGCGCGGCCAGTTCCTCGTGATGGCTGGGCAGCATGCGCGCCTTGCGCCAGCCGCCCCAGCGGTAATACGCCAGCGACATCAGCATCGCGCAGAACGAGCTGACCGGGAAACTCCACCACACCGCATCGGCGCCCCAGCGGTCCTGCAGCAGTTCGGCGAACGGCACGCGGATGCCCCACAGCGAGGCGGCCAGGATCAGCAGCGGCGGAATCACCGCGCCGGTCGAGCGGACCACGCCGGAAATCACGAAGTTCACGCCGAAGAACAGGAACGACCACACGGCGATGTGGTTGAGGTGGCGCGCCACTTCCAGTGCCTGGCTGCCTTCGGGCAGGAACAGGGCCAGCGTGTAGCGATCGAGCAGGATCAGCGGCAGGATCAGCACGCCGGTCAGCAGGAAGTTGTAGAGCACGCCGCTGCGCGCGGTGCCGCGCACGCGGTCCCAGCGCTGCGCACCCACGTTCTGTGCGGCCATGGTCGAGCACGCCGCGCCGATCGCCATTGCCGGCATCTGCACGTACGTCCACAGCTGCAGCGAGGCGCCATACGCTGCGGCGGTGTCGGTGCCGTAGCTGTTGACCATGGTCATCATCAGGATCATCGACAGCGAGATCAGCACCATCTGCAGGCCCATCGGCACGCCCTTGACCACCAGTGCGCGCAGGATCTCGCCATCGATCTTGAACAGTGCCATGTCCTTGCGCCCCAGCCACAGCACATGGCGCTTGTTGCGCATGTACCAGAGCAGGCCGAGCAGCGAGAGGGTCTGCGCGATCAGCGTGGCCCAGGCCGCGCCGGCGATACCGAGCTGCGGGAAGGGGCCGATGCCGAAGATCAGCAGCGGGTTGAAGCCGATATCCAGCACCACCGAGAGCAGCAGGAAGCGGAACGGCGTGCGTGAATCGCCCACGCCGCGCAGCGCCGAACTCAGGAAGGCAAAGGCGTACAGGGTTGGCATCGCCAGAAAGATGATGCGCAGGTAGGCCTCGGCCAGCGGCAGGGATTCGGCGGGCGTGCCCATCGCCGCCAGCAGCGGGTGCGACAGCCACCAGCCGGCGATCGCGATCACGACCGACAGGCCGATGAAGAAGGTCGCACTGGTCCCCATCACGCGCCGGGCCTGGGGCAGATCGCGTGCGCCCATCGACTGCCCGATCAGGATCGAGGCGGCCATGCCGATCCCGAACACCGAGCCGATCAGGAAGAACATGATGTTGTTGGCGTTCGCCGTGGCGGTCAGCGCCGCCTCGCCGAGGAACCGCCCCACCCAGATCGCATTCACCGAGCCGTTCATCGACTGGGCGATGTTGCCGGCCAGGATCGGCAGGGCGAACAGGAACAGATTGCCGCCGATCGGGCCGGTGGTCAGGTCAAGCGGCGCTTTGGCCATGTGCGCTGGAGATAGAGCTCAGAGATCGGCACACTAGCATCAAGCCCATCAACGGGATATCGCGATGCACGCATCCGCGACTCAACGCACCTTCGTCGCTCCACCCGTAGTGCCGGCCGCTGGCCGGCTGCAGAGCCTCCCGGCTGACCGGTTCATCCCCGTCGCGCTGGCCCTCTTGATTGGCGCCTGGCTGACCGCATGTTCGAGTACGGACGACCGCCTTCGCGATGCGCAGGTGCGTCCGATGGACCGACCGGAATGCCAGGTCGGCAGCCAGCGCCGCGATCTGGATGCCGGGGTGCCGGCGCTGATCGGCGGTACCGGGTGTCGTGGCACGCCGGACGCTCCGCAACCCCTCAACCGACAACCGGCCAATGCCGTGGAGCTGGGTAGGAAGCATGACTGACGCAACACCGGTGGCCGCCGTGCGGCTGGACGTGTGGCTGTGGGCCGCACGGTTCTTTCGGACCCGCAGCCTGGCCAAACAGGCGGTGGAAACGGGCAAGGTCGATGTGGCCGGGCAACGCCCGAAATCCTCGCGCGCGGTGCGCGTGGGCGAAGCGCTGCAGATCAGCCGCGGCGATGAAGTGTTCGATATCCAGGTGCTTGGGCTCAGCGAAATGCGCGGTCCGGCACCCGTGGCGCAGCAGTTGTATACCGAGAGCGAGGCCTCCCTGGCACGCCGGGCGGAACTGCGCCTGCAGCGCGCCGCGGCGAAGAACGGCTACCAGCCGCCGGAGCACAAGCCGGACAAGCGTGCGCGTCGATTGATCCGCGCGCTGGGGGATCTCGACGCGCTGTAATCTGCCTGCTGCACGCATGAAAAAACCGGGCCATGCGGCCCGGTCTTTGTGTGTGGCTACGGTGGTGAATCAACGCAGGTCGTAACGATCCAGCTCCATCACGCGCGCCCAGGCGGCCACGAAGTCGCGGACGAACTTCTTCTCACCGTCCGCGCTGGCATACACCTCGGCCAGTGCACGCAGCACCGAGTTCGAGCCGAACACCAGGTCCACCCGGCTGCCGCTCCAGCGCGGCGCGCCCGTGCTGCGGTCGCGGCCGCTGTAGCCATCGCCATCCGCAACCCACTGCGTGCGCATGTCGAGCAGGTTGACGAAGAAGTCGTTGCTCAACGTACCGACGCGATCGGTGAACACGCCGTCCGTGCGACCGCCGACGTTGGTGCCGATCACCCGCAGGCCACCGACCAGCGCGGTCATCTCCGGCGCGGTCAGCGTGAGCAGCTGCGCACGGTCGATCAGCAGCGCTTCGGCAGGCACGTTGTAGCGGCCCTTGACGTAGTTGCGGAACCCATCGGCATACGGCTCCAGCACCGCGAACGAGTCCACATCGGTCTGCGCCTGGCTGGCATCGGTGCGGCCCGGGTTGAACGGCACGCTGACCTCATGGCCACCGGCCTTGGCCGCCTGTTCGACACCCACATTGCCGGCCAGCACGATCAGGTCGGCCAGCGAGACGTGCGCGCCGCCGTCGCCCTTGAAGCCGGCCTGGATCTTCTCCAGCGCGGCCAGCACCTTGCCGAGCTGCTGCGGCTGGTTGACCGCCCAGTCCTTCTGCGGGGCCAGGCGCACACGTGCACCGTTGGCGCCGCCACGCTTGTCCGAGCCGCGGAAGGTGGAGGCCGATGCCCAGGCCGTGGAGACCAGCTCGCCCGCGCTCAGGCCGGCAGCGGCGATCTGCTGCTTCAGCGTGGTGATGTCCTGCGCGCTCAGCGTGGTCTGCGGTGCCGCCGGCACCGGGTCCTGCCAGACGAATTCTTCAGCCGGAATCTCAGGACCGAGATAGCGTGCACGCGGGCCCATGTCGCGGTGGGTCAGCTTGAACCATGCGCGGGCGAAGGCATCGGCGAAGGCCTGCGGGTCGGCCAGGAAGCGACGCGAAATCTTCTCGTACGCCGGATCGACGCGCAGCGCCAGATCGGTGGTGAGCATGGTCGGGCGGTGCTTCTTCGACGGATCGTGCGCGTCGGGAATGATCGCCTCGCTGTCCTTGGCGACCCACTGGTGCGCACCGGCCGGGCTCTTGGTCAGCTCCCACTCGTGGCCGAACAGGATCTCGAAGAAGTCATGGCTCCACTGCGCCGGGGTGCGCGTCCAGGTCACTTCCAGTCCGCTGGTGATGGTGTCGCCGCCCTTGCCGGTGCCGAACCTGTTGGCCCAGCCCAGGCCCTGGCTTTCCAGCCCGGCCGCTTCCGGTTCGACATCGACATTGTCGGCCGGGCCGGCGCCGTGGGTCTTGCCGAAGCTGTGGCCACCGGCGATCAGGGCGACGGTTTCCTCATCATCCATGGCCATGCGGCCGAAGGTGTCGCGGATGTCGAACGCTGCCTTGAGCGGATCGGGGTTGCCATCCGGGCCTTCCGGATTGACGTAGATCAGGCCCATCTGCACGGCTGCCAGCGGGTTCTCCAGGTCGCGCGAGTGGAGGTCGCCGTCGGCGTCATCATCGGAGACCAGCACGCCGTGATCCTCCTGCACGCCTTCGGAACCGTGCGCGTACCGCACATCGCCGCCGAGCCAGGTGGTTTCGCGGCCCCAGTACACATCCTGGTCCGGTTCCCAGGTATCCGGGCGGCCACCGGCGAAGCCCAGCGTCTTGAAGCCCATCGATTCCAGCGCGACGTTGCCGGTGAGCACCAGCAGGTCGGCCCAGGAGATCGCCTGGCCGTATTTCTGCTTGATCGGCCACAGCAGGCGGCGTGCCTTGTCCAGGCTGACGTTGTCCGGCCAGCTGTTGAGCGGAGCGAAGCGCTGCTGGCCGCGGCCGGCGCCACCACGGCCATCGCCGATGCGGTAGGTGCCGGCACTGTGCCAGGCCATGCGCACGAACAGGCCGCCGTAATGACCGAAGTCGGCTGGCCACCAGTCCTGCGAGTCGGTCATCAAGGCCTTGAGGTCGGCTTTGAGGCCGGCGTAGTCCAGGCCCTTGAAGGCCTGGGCATAGTCGAACGTCTCATCCAGCGGATGCGAGCGGGTCGAGTGCTGGTTGAGCAGGTCCACCCGCAGCTGTTTGGGCCACCAGTCGCGGTTGGTGGTGGCATCGCCGACGAGGGCGTGGTTGAACGGGCACTTGGCTTCGCTTTTCATGGGTCTCTACCTGTGGACTGGCGAACGTGGAAACCACCGGCGCGGGGGAGGCGATGGCGACGTCGGAAACGTGGTGCCTGCCCATGCGGGCGTGGGGCGCCGCGATGTGAAGGCGTACCCACACGTTAAGCATTGCCGTTCATTCAGTACATTCGAATGAATCAACCAATGCGATAGGCGCAGGCTATTTCCAGCGCCTGTCCTCAGCGCTTGCCGAACAGACCGCCACCGAGCTTGAGCAGGTCGCCTACGCCGAGCTGCCCATCGCCGTTCTGGTCCAGCACCGAGGTCAGCAGGCCGCCGCTGTTGGCGCTCTGCGCTTCCTGGCCCAGGGCCTGGCTGAGCTGGTTCGGGTTGCCGCCGCTGGCAAAGCGCTGGGCCAGATAGGACATGACGATCGGCGCCAGGATGGCGAGCAGCTGGCTGGTCTTGCTGCTGTCCAATCCCGTGGCCTGGCTCAGGCCCTGGGTCGCGCGGTCGGTGTTGCCGCCGAACACGTGGCCGAGGATGCCGGCGCCATTGGTGGCATTGCCGCCGCCTCCGCCAAGCACGCTGCCGAGCAGACCGCCCAGATCGAAGCCACCGCTGCTGGCGGGGGCGTGGTCGCGCTGCAGGGCACCGAGCAGGGCCTGTGCACCCTGCGGTTCCTGCGCATTGCGGCCCATCGCGCCGAGCAGCAGCGGCAGCGCCGCGCCGATCGCGCCGCTGGCCTGGTTCTGGTCGATGCCGAGCTGCTGGGACACCTGCTGCAGGCCTTGGCCCTGCTGCAGTTGCTGGAAGAGGGACGCGGCAAGCGATTCGGTATTCACGGCGGACTCCAGGGCAGGGATGGGAACCCGCCGAGCATAGCGCTGCGTTCACTACGGGAATGCGAAGAATTCACGCGGGGCGTGCGCGGCCACCCGACCAACGGGCGGGTGCTACCGGTTTCGAGGAGTGATCGCCGTATCCAGGTAGTGGCGGGCGCGGGGCGGGGGGCTGTGGGTGAGGGTGCCCGGCGCGCCCGGCCGCCGCCGGCCCAACCCCCCCCACCCCCGGCGG
>NZ_JBDJMB010000049.1:0-9672 GCF_039673645.1 Stenotrophomonas sp. TWI700
GCGCGGGCGCCCCGGGGGGGGGGGGGGGGGGGTGGCGTCGGGGTGGGGCCGCCCCGCCCCCGCCCCCCACTACCGGGATGCGTGATGCCGGTTAGCGGCCGGCAGTACCCGGATTCGTGCGCCGACCAACGGTCGGCACCTACCCGTGGCTCGCTGCGCCCTCAGCGCCGTGCCGGGGCGTCCCCGGCCACGTAGTACGCCGCGGTGCTGCGCGGCAGCGGCGCACGCCCGCGGATCCGGTCGGCGATCTTCTCGGCGATCATGATCGTGGTGGCGTTGAGGTTGCCGGTGATGATGCGCGGCATGATCGAGGCATCGACCACGCGCAGGCTTTCCATGCCATGCACGCGGCCCTGGCCGTCGACCACGCTCATCGCGTCGGTGCCCATCGCACACGAGCACGACGGGTGATACGCCGTCTCGGCATGCGCGCGCACGAACGCATCCAGTTCCGCATCGGTCTGGCATTCGGCGCTCGGGCTGATCTCGCGCCCGCGGTACGCGTCCAGCGCGGGCTGGGCGATGATCTCGCGGGTGATGCGGATCGCATCGCGGAATTCCTGCCAGTCCTGGTCGGTGGACTGGTAATTGAACAGGATGGAAGGGTGCTCGCGCGGGTCCAGCGACTTCGCGTGCACGCGCCCGCGGCTCGGTGTGCGCATCGAGCCGACGTGTGCCTGGAAACCGTGTTCCTTGACCGCGTTGGTGCCGTTGTAATTGATCGCCACCGGCAGGAAGTGATACTGGATGTTCGGCCAGTCGAAGTCCTCGCGGGTACGGATGAAACCACCGGCTTCGAACTGGTTGCTGGCACCGATGCCGGTCCCGTTGAACAGCCACTCCGCGCCGATCGCCGGCTGGTTCCACCACTGTAGTGCGGGGTACAGCGACACCGGCTTCTTGCAGGCGTACTGCATGTACACCTCCAGGTGGTCCTGCAGGTTCTCGCCGACGCCGGGCAGATCGTGCACCAGCGGGACGCCGAGTGCGGCCAGCAGCGCGGGCGCGCCTACGCCGGAGCGCTGCAGGATCTGCGGCGAGGCGATCGCACCGGCGCACAGCAGCACTTCGCGGCGCGCGGTGGCATCGATCGGCTCGGCGCTGTTGCCGGCCAGGTAGCGCACGCCGACGGCGCGCTTGCCGGCGAACAGGATGCGGTCGGTGGTGGCATGCACCACGATCTCCAGCCCCTCGCGGTCCTTGGCCATGTCCAGGTAACCGCGCGCGGTGCTGGAGCGTCGCCCACGCGGGGTCACGGTGCGGTCCATCGGGCCGAAGCCTTCCTGCTGGTAGCCGTTGAGGTCGTCGGTGCGCGGGTAGCCCGCCTGCACGCCGGCCTCGACCATCGCGTGGAACAGCACGTTGTTGCCGTTCTTCGGCGTGGCCACGCTGACCGGGCCGTCGCCGCCGTGGTAATCGTTGGCACCGATGTCGCGCGTCTCCGCCTTGCGGAAGTAGGGCAGCACATCGTGGTAGCTCCAGTCTTCCAGGCCCTCGAAGCTGGCCCACTGGTCGAAGTCCATCGCGTTGCCGCGGATGTAGCACATGCCGTTGATCAGCGAGGAGCCCCCCAGGCCCTTGCCGCGGCCGCACTCCATGCGCCGGTTGTCCATGTACGGTTCCGGTTCGGTCTCATACGCCCAGTTGTAGCGGCGGCCCTGCAGCGGATAGGCCAGCGCGGCCGGCATCTGGGTGCGGAAGTCCAGCCGGTAGTCCGGACCGCCGGCTTCCAGCAGCAGTACGCTGACGCCGGCGTCTTCGGTGAGTCGCGCAGCCAGCGTGTTGCCGGCCGAACCGGCGCCGATGATGATGTAGTCGTATTCGCGCTTCATCGCGGTGTCTCCTGGGTAAGGCCGGTTCAGAACACCGACGCGTAGCGGTCCAGCTCGATCTGGATGGATTTGGTGCGGGTGTAGGCGCGCAGCGTGGCCAGCCCGTTCTCGCGGCCGACACCGGACTGCTTGTAGCCACCCACCGGCATCTGCGCCGGCGACTCGCCCCAACTGTTGACCCAGCAGATGCCGGCCTCGAGCTGGTGGATCACCCGATGTGCGCGCGCCAGGTCGGGCGTCACCACACCGGCGGCCAGGCCGTAATCAGTGTCGTTGGCGCGGCGCACCGCCTCCTCTTCATCGTCATAGGCCAGCAGGCTCATCACCGGCCCGAAGATTTCCTCGCGCACGATGCGCATGTCATCGCGGCAATCGCTGAAGATGGTCGGTGCCACGTAGCAGCCCTTGCCCAGCGCGCCTTCGGTCAGCCGTTCGCCACCGCAGACCAGGCGCGCGCCGTCGGCCTTGCCGCTGGCGATGTGCTCGAGCACGCGCTGCATGTGCGCGGCGCTGACCAGCGGGCCGAAGTTGGTGTCCTTGGCCAGCGGATCGCCGATGCGGATGCGCTGGACCCGCTCCAGCAGTTTGGCTTCGAACGCTGCCAGCCTGCCGCGCGGCACGAACACGCGGGTGCCGTTGGTGCAGACCTGGCCGGAGCTGTAGAAGTTGGCCATCATCGCCACGTCGGCGGCCAGGTCCAGATCGGCGTCGTCGCAGATGATCAGCGGCGACTTGCCGCCCAGCTCCATGGTGACGTCCTTGAGCGTGGAGCTGGACGCACTGGCCATCACCTTGCGGCCGGTGGCGGTGCCGCCGGTGAAGGAGATCTTCTCGATCAGCGGGTGCTCGGTCAGCGCCGAGCCGACGCCGGCGCCATCGCCGGGCAGCACGTTGAACACGCCATCGGGCAGGCCGGCCTCGGTGAAGATTTCCGCCAGCTTCAGCGCGGTCAGCGGCGTGACCTCGCTGGGCTTGAAGATCATCGCGTTGCCGGCGGCCAGCGCCGGGGCGGCCTTCCACAGCGCGATCTGGATCGGGTAGTTCCACGCGCCGATCGCACCGACCACGCCCAGCGGTTCCTGCCGGGTGTAGAAGAAGCTGCTCTCGCGCAGCGGCACCTGGCTGCCTTCCAGCCCGTGCATGACGCCGGCGTAGTACTCCAGCACGTCCGCGCCGGTGACCACGTCCACGCTCAGCGTTTCACTCAACGCCTTGCCGGTGTTGTGCGATTCCAGCTCGGCCAGTGCGTCGTTGCGCTCGCGCAGCAGTTCGACCGCGCGCAGCAGGATGCGCGAGCGCTCCACGGTGGTCAGCGCGGCCCACACTTTCTGGCCGGCCTGGGCGCTCTCCACCGCAGCGTCGAGATCGTCGCTGTTGGCGCTGTGGACGTTGGCGAGCAGCTCGCCGTTGGCGGGGTTGATGACCTCGAAGGTCTTTCCGCCCTGGGAAGGAACATAGCGGCCGCCGATGTACAGCAGCTGGTCGGGGAGGGTAGGCATGTCGATGACTCCTTTGCAGCGGGAGATCAGTGCGTCAACGCGTGAGATGCAGGAACTGCAGGTGACGCTCGTACTGATCGATGATGTCGTTGATGATCTGCTGGCGGCTGTAGCCGAACAGCTCGTAGTCCTGTCCACCCTCATAGAGGTGCACTTCGGCGCGGTAGTAACGCTGGTTGCGGAAGCGCTGCGCGGCGAACGAAGGCGTGAGGTAGCCGCGCATGATCACCTGGTAGGTGAAGACCTGTTGTTCGCCATGGTCCACCAGCAGCTCCATGTGACCCGGCTCGAACTTGGTCTGCACGTCCAGGCCCTGTTCGAGCAGCTGCGCGGCGACGGCTTCGATCGCCGGCTTCACATCGGTGTCCATGAACCGGTACACCTCGTCGCGTACCGGGAAATGCACCGCCTGGGTGATGCGCTGGCGCCAGCCGCGCTGATGCCGCGATTGCCCGATCAACGGGATCGGCGAGTACTGCGAGGCCTTCTTGCGCTGCGACTCTTCGCCCAGCGCACGGGTCAGCCCCCACAGCATCAGCAGCAGCACCACCGAGAACGGCAGCGAGGCCAGCACCACCGCGGATTTGAGCGCGTCCATGCTGCCGGCCAGCAGCAGCCCGGCGGTGACCAGGCCGGTCATCACGCCCCAGAACACGCGCAGCCAGCGCGGGCCGTCGTCTTCCGGATTGCCGCCCTGCGAGGACAGCGTGGACAGCACCACCGTGCCCGAGTCGGCCGAGGTGACGAAGAAGATGAAGCTGACGATCACCGTGACCGCGATGACGGTGCGGCTCCAGGGGTAGCTTTCCAGCAGCGCGTACAGCACGGTCGGCGGGTTCTCCACCGCCATCTGCGCCAGGTGCACCTGGTCGTGATGCAGGATCTGGTCCAGCGCGCTGTTGCCGAAGATCGACAGCCACGCCAGGGTGAAACCCAGCGGAATCAGCAGCACGCCGAGCACGAACTCGCGGATGGTGCGGCCGCGTGAGATGCGCGCGATGAACAGGCCCACGAACGGCGCCCAGCCGATCCACCAGGCCCAGTAGAACACCGTCCAGTTGCCCAGCCAGTCCGGGCGCCCGCCATAGGCGTACACATCGAAACTCTTGCCGACCACGTTGCCCAGGTAGTCGCCCATGTTCTGCATGAAGGCATTGAGCAGGTACTGGGTGGGCCCGGCGAACAGCATGAACAGCAGCAGCGAGATCGCCAGCAGCATGTTGATGTTGGACATCCAGCGCACGCCCTTCTCGACGCCGGAGACGGCCACGGTGATCGCCGCACCCATCATCAGCACGATCAGCCCGACCTGCACCCAGGCCGCGTGCGGCACCGGGAACAGGGTGTTCAGGCCGGCGTTGAGATGCAGCACGCCAAAGCCCATGTCCGCGCCGAGGCCGAACACGGTGGCCACGATGCCCAGCGCATCCACGGTGTAGCCGATCGGCCCGTTGATGCGTTTGCCGATCAGCGGATACAGCGCCGAGCGCAGCGCGAGGGGCAGGTTGTGGCGGTACGCGAAGTAGGCCAGCGCCATCGCCGCCAGCGCGAACACGCCCCACCCATGCAGGCCCCAGTGCAGGAACAGCAGCTGCATCGCCTGGCGCGCGCTGGCCTCGCCGCTGCCGGTGCCGCCCTGCGGCGGCAGCAGGTAGTGGGTCAGCGGCTCGGAGACGCAGAAGAAGAACAGGGTGATGCTGATGCCCGCGGCGAACAGCATGCCGGCCCAGGATAGATAGCTGAACTCCGGTTCGTCATGGTCCGCGCCCAGCTTGACGTTGCCATAGCCGGACAGCGCCACGCCGACCACGAACACCAGGTACACGGTCATCGCAAGAAGGTAATACCAGCCGACATTGCGCGACGCCCAGGTCTGGGCATCGAGCAGCATCACGCCGGCATCGATCGGAAACACGGTGACCAGAATGGCGAATGCCGCCACGATCGTGGCGGCAAGCAGGAACACGGGTCGAAGCGTGCGCACCTCGGACAGAGGTGGCTCCACGGTACTCATGGGGTGGGGGATACTCCCGGTGCCGGAGCGGCGGACGGCGGGATTTATCGCACAGGCGCTGTGGACAGCCTGTTTACGCCGCCACGAGGCCCGCCGCGCAAGGGCGGCGGGTGCACAGGGATCAGCGCAGCGCGCTGCTCGGCACGTCGATCGACATCGCCAGGGCGAGGTGATCGGAGAACGCGGCCGGCACCGCCTCGGCACTGCGTTGCTGCAGGCCGTTGCTGAGCAGGATGTGGTCGATCGCCCGGTCCGGGCGCCAGCTGGGGAAGGTCGGCACCACGCAGCCTGGCGGCTGCAGTGTCGTCTTCTGGTACAGCACCTGCATTTCCGGACGTTCGGCCAGGCAGTTGAAATCGCCCATCAGCACCGCGTTGGGATGCTCGGAGAGCAGATCGGCGATGAAGGCCAACTGCGACATGCGCGAATTGGTCCCCAGCGACAGATGTGCCACCGCGACGGCCAGGCCCTGGCTGCCTTCACCGAACTTGGCCAACAGCACGCCGCGCCCGCCGATCCGGCCGGGCAGGGCGTGGTCCTGGACCTCGACCGGCTCGAGCTTGCTGAGCAGGCCGTTGGCGCTGGACGCGACCCCGCCCATGCGGCGGTTGGGCTGGTGGCTCCAGTAATTGAAGCCGGCGCGCTCGGCCAGATAGTGGGTCTGGTTGGTGAAGCCCGAGCGCAGGCTGCCGGGGTCGGCCTCCTGCAGGCCGACGATGTCGTGCTCACGGGCCATCTGCGCGATGGCATCCAGGCTGGTTCGCTTACGCCCGGCCGGCAGTGCATGCGACCAGCTGCGGGTCACGTAGTCACTGTAGCGGCGGGTGCTCGAACCGGCCTGGATGTTGGCCGTCAGCAGGCGCAGGGTCCGCGTGTGGGGGGAGGTCACGACGGTTCGCTATCGCTGGATCAGTTGGCCTTGCCGGCGCGTTCGCGCGCGATCAGGTGATCGGCGATGCGCAGCATGTCCGGGAAGCCCTTGCCCTTGACCAGGTACTTGCCGTTGACGATCACCGACGGGGTGCCGGAGATCTTGCTGCGCTGGGCGAACTGCTTGGCCGAGTTGGTCTTGGCGTTGACGGCGAAGCTGCCCATCATCGCGGCGAACTGCTTCGGGTCGGCGCCGTGCTTGCCGTAGAAGTTGGCGATGTCCTCGACCGAATCACGGCCGCGCTCGCCCTTCAGGCTCTGCTCGGCGTGGATCGCGGCGTACATGGCTTCGTGGGTCTTTTCCTGCAGGCCCATCGCCTGCGCGGCGTAGAACGCACGGCCGTAGTCATCCCAGGTGCCGCCGAACATCGCCGGCACGTAGACGAAATTGACATCGCTCGGCAGGCCGGCCTTCCACGGCCCGATCAGCGGCTGGAACGCGGCGCAGGCCGGGCACACGTAACCGAAGATCTCGGCGACTTCGATCTTGCCGGTGGCCGGCTGGAACGGCTGGCCGTTCTCGATCACCACATAGTCGGTGCCGGCAACCGGTTCCGGGCCGGTCGGGCGCGAGGAGGCCGGGGCCGGTGCCGGGGTGGTGGCTTCGGCAGCGGCGGTCTCGGCGGCGGCGGTTTCACCGCTGGCGGCCGGGGCCTGCTCGGTCGGGGTGGCCGTTTCGGTGGCCGGGGTGCTGCTCGGCGCGGCCGGTTCGGCCGGGGCGGTGGTGTTGGCGGTACCGTCCTGGGCCTTGCAGGCGGCCAGGATCGGCAGCAGGGCCATGAGCGTAATGGCGAAACGGGTCTTCATCGAAGCATCTCCAGCGGATGAGCATGTTGGGGCCGATGCTGGGAGCATCGGCCAGGGAAGCATGATGACACGGGGAAACGAGCGTCCCGCGTGCACGGTGCGTGATGGTTCAGCGAGCGCTGTCAGAGCGCCTTGCCGCTGCGCGCACGGGCGATCAGGGCATCTGCGTTGCGCAGCATGGCCTCGAACGAGTCGCCCTTGACCAGGTACACGCCATTGATGATCAGCGTCGGCGTGCCCGGCACCTTGGTGCGCAGGGCGAAGGCACGGGCAGCCTTCACCTTGGCGTCCACCGCATCGCTCTTGAGCGCGGCGATGTACTGCGGCGGGGCCACGCCGAAGCCCTGGTAGAACGCAGCCAGTTCATCCGGCGAGACGTTCTGCATCGGCAGCGAGCCCTTCTCATGCAGGGCATCGAACATGGCGCGGTGGCTGCGCTTGGCGACGCCCAGCTGATCGGCGGCGTAGTAGGCGCGGGCAAACGAATCCCACACGCCACCGAAAGCGGCCGGCACCGGGGTGAAGCGGACGTCCTTGGGCAGCTTGGCGGCCCAGGCTTCCAGCTGCGGCTCGAAGTGCGCGCAGTGCGGGCAGGTGTAGCCGAACATCTCCACGACTTCGACCTTGCCGGCCAGCGGCGCGAACGGGCCGGCATCGGCGATGCGTTCGTAATCCTTGCCTTCCACCAGTGGGGTCGGGGTGGCGGCGAGGGTGCTCAACGGGCTCAGGGCCAGCAGCAACAACATCAGGCGGGGCATCAACGTCATCTACATCCATCTCCATACAGAAAAAACGACGCCGGCCCAGTCGCCGGCGTGGCAGTGAACATACCCCGCCAGCCACGGCGGTCGCATCTGTCATCCGACCAAGGGGATGCGCTGCGGTGCGGGCGGTGGTTACGGTGCCTGCGTGCCCCCGTCAACGGTGGCCGCAGCGGCGACATCATCGGCCCGGTTGTGCAGGCCCTGCAGGTAGCTGGCCAGGGCCTGGATCTCCTGCTCGGTCAGCGACTTGGCGATCGTGGCCATGATCTGGAAGTGCGCCTTGTCGGTTTCCTGGGTGGTCCCGGCCTGGTACTCCTGCAGCCGACGGGCAACATAGGCCGAGTGCTGGCCGCTGATGTGCGGGTAGGCGGGTCCCGGATTGCCGGCGCCGGTCGGGCCGTGACAGGCCATGCAGGCCGGGATGCCGCGCTCGGCATCGCCGCCGCGGTACAGCTGCTGGCCGATCTCGAAGAACTTCTTGCCCGCGTACGGGCCGTCGGTCACGGCGCCATCGTCGGCGATGCCGGCGGTGGCCTTCTGCGTGGCGAAGTAGGCACCGATGTCGCGCATGTCCTGCGGGGTGAGGTCCTGCACGAACGGCACCATCGCCGCCGAGGCCCCGGAGGTGCGCTGGCCATTGGCGATCAGGGCAATCTGCTGGGCGCTGTAGCGCTCGCTCTGGCCGGCGATGCTCGGGTACATCTCCACGGTGGAGTTGCCATCGGCCGAATGGCAGGCCGCGCAGGCCGCGGCCTTGGTCTGCCCGGCCTTGGGGTCGCCCCAGGTGGTTTTGCTGAAATCGACCTCCAGCGAGGCGGTCTTGATCGGCCCGTTGTCCGGCAACGGGGTGATCGAGGTCTGGGCAACGGCAACGGCGGCGAGCAGCGAGACAGCAAGTGCGGAAACGGCAAGAACGCGAGCATGGCGCATGCGGAAGCTCCGTGTGGACCGGCCTGGCGGTTGCGGGACCGCAACCACGGGGATCGCCCGATTATCAACGCCGTTTCACGCCACGGTCAACGCAGGGTGCAGCAAAACCGAGCGCGGGCAGCGCGGATCGGGCCCGGACATGCGATCCTATACCCATGTCATTGCTCCTCGAACGCGCCCAATACCTGCTTTCGGCCCACAACACCCGGCAATTGCCGGACGACGTGGGCGCGGAAGTCGCCTTTGCCGGTCGCTCAAACGCCGGCAAATCCAGTGCCCTCAACGCCCTGACCCGCCAGAACAGCCTGGCCCGGGTCTCCAAGACCCCCGGCCGCACCCAGCAGCTGGTGTTCTTCGAGGTTACCCCGGAGGCCAAGCTGGTCGATCTGCCCGGGTACGGCTACGCCAAGGTCCCGCTGGACCTGCAGGCGCACTGGCAGGCCTTCATCGACCAGTACTTCCGTACCCGCGAGGCCCTGCGTGGCCTGGTGGTGGTGATGGACATCCGTCACCCGCTGAGGGACTACGACCGCCAGATGCTTGCCTATGCGGTGCAGCGCGGCCTGCCGGCGCACGCGCTGCTGACCAAGGCCGACAAGCTCGGCCGCGGCCAGCAGGGCATCGCCCTGCAGAAGGTGCGCAAGGAACTGCAGTCCTCCTTCGGCGATACCGTCAGCGTGCAGACCTTCTCCGGTCCCGCCCGCCAGGGCGTGGATGAGGCCCGCGGGATCATCGGCGGCTGGCTGGGCCTGAACAAGCCGGCGCCGGAAGCCACCTGACCCCCGGCGTTGCTGCGGTCCAATGGGCCGCACGGCGCCGGTAGTGGCGGGGGCGGCGGCCGCGGGCGGGGGCGCGCACGGGAGCGGGCGCGCCCCCCCGCGCGCCGCCCGCGCCAC
>NZ_JBDJMB010000050.1:0-8238 GCF_039673645.1 Stenotrophomonas sp. TWI700
GCATCGCAGGTGTTCCGGGGAGCCGGCCAGCGGCCGGCACTACCGGTGGTTCAAGTGCGCGATCGGCGCCCACAAAAAAACGCCCCGGGAAACCGGGGCGTTTTTCGTTGTGTCCGGTTCTATCGGATCGCGCCGATCAGATCTCGACCGGGCCGACGTCCATGCCGTCGTAGTCTTCCACGCCGTTCGCTTCGGCCAGGGCCTGCAGCTCATGGTTGCGGGCGTCCAGCGAGGCTTCGGTGTGCACCTCGGCGCGCTCCACGTGCAGCACGTGGTACGGGGCTTCACCCTCTTCCAGGTCCGGCTCGAACACTTCCACCAGGGTGTAACCGAGCTCGACCAGCTTCTCGCCCAGGCCGTGCAGCGGCTCCGGGGTGGTGTTGACGAAGAAGTAACCCCACAGCATCGGGCCGTTGAGGTCCCAGTCGGTGTTTTCACGGATGTTGGCGAACATCTCGTTGATCGCGGTGATATCCATCTTGCTGTCCTGTATGCGTGTTGCGGTGAGCGCCGGGCACGGCCGACGCTGCGATGGATGTGCTGGGCCGGGCGGCCGCAGGCGTGATGCCGGCGAGCCTACCCGGTTATGGCTTACTTGTCCTTGTCGCAGCCCTGCAGCTTGATGCTCTGGCCCTGCCGGAGCGAATAGGCCGGTGCCTTGAGGCCGTTGGCCCGCGCCAGGGTGGGCACATCGCACTGGAACTTTGCTGCGATCCTGCCCAGGGTCTCGCCTTTGCCGACCTTGTAACTGCGGGCCGGCCTGGCCTTGGGCTTGGCGGCCGGAACAGCGACAGGCGCGGCCGGGGTCACCGCCGGCATGGCCTGGGCCTGGGCGACCGGGACCACGCTGCCTACCGCCACGTTGCCGGTATAGCTGACCGCGGTGGGCCGCACGATCGCGGCATTCAGATCGGCGGTGATCAGCGTGCGGGCCAGATCGGCGCGCGGACCGCTGACGCAGAAGCGGTTGTACAGGCCGGCGATGCGGGTGGTCGCGTTGATGATCGTGCCCGCCGGAATCCAGCCGTCCGCCTCATAGCGCGGATTGAGGTTGCGCAGCGCGCGCATGTAACCGTCGCGGGTGCCGCTGCTGCCCAGGCAGATGGTCAGCTCGTAGATCGTGGTCGACTTGGCCAGGCGGATCGTGGCCGGCTGCGCGCTGATCTTCGGGAACTCCACGCCGTACTGCTGCGGGTGCAGGTAGATCCATGCCGCGGCGATCACCATCGGCACGTAGTCCTTGGTCTCGCCCGGGAACTGGTTGTAGACGCTGTCGGTCCAGAAGCCCTGCCCCGGGTACTGCCGGAACACGCGGATGGCGCGGCCTTCACCGCCGTTGTACCCGGCCAGCGACAGCTCGACGCTGTTGTTGAGCTCGCGCATGCGTTCGTTGAGGTAGGTCGCACTGGCCTCGGCGGCACTGCGCGCATCGAACCGCGTATCGAAGCCGGTGCCGTCCGGGCCCAGCCCGAAACGACGGCCGGTCGCCGGCATGAACTGCATCAGCCCGGCCGCGCCGGCGCGCGAGGACGCATGCACGCGGCCGTTGGATTCCTTGGCCATGATGCCGAACAGCAGCGCCTCGGGCAGGCCGCGCTTCTCCCACTCCGGCCACATCACCGCGCGCAGGTTCTGGTAATTCTCGTAGCTGGTGAGCAGCGCCGGGCGCATGTCGGTCAGCCAGCGGCGGATGCCGGCCTGCACGGCCGGGTTGTACTCGACCATGGTGTCGAAGGCGTGCCGCTTGTCATTGAGCAGCGCCGCGGCGCGGGCAGCTTCAGGGACATCGGCAGCCAATGGCCCGACATGGTCCGGGTCGGCCTCCAGCAGGCTGCCGTCGGCGATGGCCGCGCCGTCTTCGCTGTCCTGCTGGCTGTCGGCGTTGCTCTTGAGCAGGCGCTTGTAGGTCGGCAGCAGATTGCTGACCTGGCAGCCCTTCTGGGCCACGCAGGCGCTGATCACATCCTCCATGTCCTCCAGCGCGGCGTCGGCCTCGTTGGTGCCCTTGGGGTCGGCGTTGTTCACCAGCACCAGCGCCGCGTTGTAGCGCTTCTCGGCGGCCGTCATGCGCTGATCGAGCGCTTCCACCTTGGCCTTGTCGCGGGCGGAGACGCGCTGGGCATGGGCCTCGGGGACGAACGACAGCATCGCGGCGACGGCAAGCAACGGCCAACCACGGACAAGCAAGACAGGAACGGGCATTTTTGGCACTGTGTGCGAACGATGGGGCAGAGTAGCCGTGCCGCTTGCATCGGGGCAACCCGTCTGCCGGCCGGCCCATGCCGACGTTTAGAATCCCGCCTATTCACACTGCGAGTTGACCATGGATCCGATTCTGCTCGGCAAAGGCACCACCGACGATATCCCCGTCACCCTGTTGCCGCGGCTGGGCAACCGGCACGGCCTGGTGGCCGGCGCGACCGGCACCGGCAAGACCGTCACCCTGATGACGCTGGCCGAGGGCTTCTCGCGGATCGGCGTGCCGGTGTTCCTGGCCGATGTGAAGGGTGACGTCTCCGGCCTCGCCGTTGCCGGTGCCGGGACGGATGCGCTGCTGCAGCGCGCGAAGGACCTGGGCGTGGCCGACTATGCGCCCGCCGCCAGCCCGACCCTTTTCTGGGATCTGTACGGCAAGCTCGGCCACCCGGTGCGCACCACGGTGAGCGAAATGGGCCCGACCCTGCTCGCCCGCATCCTGGAGCTCAACGACACCCAGGCCGGCGTGCTGGACATCGTGTTCAAGCTCGCCGACGACCGCGGCCTGCTGCTGCTCGACCTGGATGACCTGCGCGCCCTGCTCGGCCTGGTCGCCGAGGAGCGCAAGGACATCTCCACCGAGTACGGCCTGGTGAGTGCGCAGACGGTCGCGGCGATCCAGCGCTCGCTGCTGCGCCTGTCCCAGGATGGCGGCGAAGCCTTCTTCGGCGAGCCGGCGCTGGAGCTGGCCGACATCATGCGGGTCAACCATGATGGCCGCGGCGTGATCGGCATCCTCGCCGCCGACCAGCTGGTGCTCAAGCCGCGGCTGTATTCGACCTTCCTGCTGTGGCTGCTCTCGGAGCTGTTCGAAACGCTGCCGGAAGTAGGCGACCTGGAGAAGCCCAAACTGGTCTTCATCTTCGATGAGGCGCACCTGCTGTTCGATGACGCACCGCCGGCGCTGGTGCAGCGCATCGAGCAGGTGGTCCGGCTGATCCGCTCCAAGGGCGTGGGCGTGTACTTCTGCTCGCAGTTCCCGGATGACGTGCCGGCCAACATCCTCGGCCAGCTCGGCAACCGCGTGCAGCATGCGCTGCGTGCGTTCACGCCGCGCGACCAGAAAGCGGTGAAGGTCGCCGCCGAAACCTTCGTGCCCAATCCGAAACTGGATGTAGCCGCTACGCTGGCCAAGCTGGGTACCGGTGAAGCGCTGGTGTCCACGCTGCAGGACAAGGGGATTCCCTCGCCCGTGCAGCAGACCCAGATCGCACCACCGCGCTGCCGGATGGGCGCGATCACCGAGGCCGAACGTGCCCAGGTACGTGCCGGCAGCCCGGTCGGCGCCCGCTACGACACCGCGATCAACCGCGAATCCGCCGCGGAACTGTTGGCGCAGCGCGCGCAGAAGACCGTCGAGCAGGCCGATGCGCCGAAGGCCCGCACCCGCCAGCAGGACGAGGCGCAGGAAGGGGGCTTCGGGCAGTCGATCAAGGATGCGATCTTCGGCACCAAGCGCCGCCAGGGCATGATCGAAACCATGGCCAAGCAGACCACGCGCACCGTCGGCACCCGGCTGGGCAACCAGATCGTGCGCGGCCTGCTCGGCGGCATTTTCGGCGGAAAGCGTTGATACTGCGTGTCGCGCCCTGTGGCGCGGCACCTTTTGACGAGCACAAGCAGACCTGATGTCGCGTTGGCGTCCCCCCGCGGAAAAAAGCACGGCCCTGATCACCGCACAGGGCCACCAGCGGCTGAAGACCGAACTGGATGAGCTGTGGCGTCACAAGCGCCCCGAAGTGGTGAAGGCACTGGCGGCGGCCGCCGCGGAAGGCGACCGCTCCGAGAATGCCGAGTACACCTACCGCAAGAAGCAGCTCGGTGAGATCGATCGGCGCGTGCGCTACCTGACCAAGCGGCTGGAGGCGCTGCGGATCGTCGACACCGCGCCGACCGATCCGAACGCGGTGTTCTTCGGTGCGACGGTTGAGCTGGAGAACGTCGACTCGGGCGACATCCACGTGTATCGCATCGTGGGCCCGGACGAGACCGACGCCGGTGCGGGCTGGATCAGCATCGATTCGCCATTGGCGCGTGCGCTGTTGAAGAAGCGCGTGGACGATGAGTTCGAGGTGGAGCTGCCGAGCGGGCGCCACGGGTTCGCGATCCTATCGGTGGCGTATCCGGGCTGACCGGGAGCGCATTCACGCATGGCGTGAATCTACCGCAGCGCTGCGGGATACACGCGCCCTTCGCGCAGCGGCCGGAAGTACTCGATCTGCGCGTAGAACCCCCCATCCTGGTGGACGTGCCACCCGGGTATCCCGGCCAGCGGCAAGGGCCGCAGCTGCAGCGGATCAGTGAGCACCGCACCGTCCGTGATCGCCCGCGCTGCCACGGCGATCGCGGCGGCATCGTCATCGCCCTGCACCACCACGCACTTGCCGACCAGCAGGCGCTCCGGCAACAGGGCCTGCTCCATCAGCGCATGCCCGATCACCGCCGCGACCGCGATCCCACCGGTGCGCCAGTGCCCTGCCCCCTCCACGAACAGCGCCGGCCAGTCGTGCCGGTCCCATGCGCCCAGCAGCGCCGGATCGCGCACACGCACGATGACGCCGGTCTCGTCGAACTGGGTCAGTGCCGCCTGCGCGCGGTTGCGCTGCCCCGGTGCCATCGCCGCGACATGCCGGCACTGCTGCCGGTTGAGCGCCTGTTTGATGGACGGGTAACGCGCCCAGACCAGGGCATTGAACAGGTCGTGCCAGTTATCCGCACGGGTAGCGATCCGGCCGCGCCCGGCGATGCGCGTTTCATAGTGCAGGCCGTCGGCGAGCAGCGCCTCGTCCTGCTCGACCAGATGCTTGTCCGGCAATGCGAGGCGCGCGTCGAGCGCTGCGACGGTGGGCCAGTCGGGCGCCACCATCAGGTCCTGGAACCCGCCCAGCCCCGCGTAGATCGGCTGTGCGAAGCAGGCCGCCTCCACCGCATCGCGCGGCGGCGCGATGAAGCGGCGTCGACCGCCGCTATCGGCCGTCGACGCCGATGCGGTCACAACACCTGCAGATCGAACGGCTTGCGCGCTTCGGCGGCGATGATCGCGTCACCGAACAGGTCGTGATCGTCGCTCTCGGTGATCTCGACATCGACGAACTGGCCGATACGCAGCTTGGCTTCGTCGGCATTCTGGATATGCACCAGGCCGTCGATCTCCGGCGCATCCGCCTTCGAACGCGCCACCGCGATGCCGTCTTCGATGGCATCGACCAGGCACTGCTGCACGGTGCCGATCTTGGCTTCCAGGCGCGCGGCGGAAATCTCCGCCTGGCGCTCCATGAAGCGGGCCAGGCGCTCCTGCTTCACTTCTTCGGGCACCGCACCGGGCAGGTCATTGGCGGTCGCACCGGTGACCGGCGAGTAGGCGAACGCACCGACGCGATCCAGCTGCGCCTCGTCCAGGAAGCTGAGCAGCTCCTCGAACTCGGCATCGGTCTCGCCCGGGAAGCCGACGATGAAGGTCGAGCGCACGGTGATGTCCGGGCACAGCTGGCGCCAGCGCTGCACACGCTCCAGGGTCTTGTCGACCGCGCCCGGCCGCTTCATCAGCTTGAGGATGCGCGGACTGGCGTGCTGGAACGGGATGTCCAGGTACGGCAGGATCCGGTTCTCGGCCATGAGTGGCACGATCTCGTCCACGTGTGGGTACGGGTAGACGTAATGCATGCGGGTCCAGGCATCGAGCTCGGACAGGCCTTCGCAGAGCGCCTTCAACCGGGTCTGGTAGGCCTTGTCGCGCCACATGCGTTCGGCGTACTTGACGTCCACGCCATAGGCCGAGGTGTCCTGCGAGACCACCAGCAGTTCCTTGACGCCACCGCGCACCAGCCGCTCGGCCTCGCGCAGCACCTCATCGACCGGGCGCGAGACCAGCTTGCCGCGCATCGAGGGGATGATGCAGAAACTGCACTTGTGGTTGCAGCCTTCGGAAATCTTCAGATACGCGTAATGGCGCGGGGTCAGCTTGATGCCGTAATCGGGCACCAGGTCCACGAACGGATCGTGCTTGGGCGGCAGCGCGGCATGCACGGCCTCCATCACGCTCATGTAGTCCTGCGGACCGGAGACCGCCAGCACGTTCGGGTAGGCCTCGCGGATCTGCTCCGGGCGCTTGCCCAGGCAGCCGGTGACGATCACCTTGCCGTTGGCGTTCATCGCCTCGCCGATCGCATCCAGCGACTCGGTCACGGCCGAATCGATGAAGCCGCAGGTGTTGACCACCACCACGTCGGCCGAGTCGTAGGAGGGAACGATGTCGTAACCCTCGGACCGCAGCTGGGTGAGGATGCGCTCGGAATCGACAAGGGCCTTCGGGCAGCCAAGGCTGACGAAGCCGACTTTGGGGTTCAGCTGGGACATGGATCGCAAGGACTCTGGGGGCCTGGGCCCATGCCGGAATGGCGTGGGGACCTGGGGCCGGAAACGGCGGCAAGTATACCGGCGTTCAGTCCGCGCCCCTGAACCGGATCGGGCCGATCCCGCCAGATACGGCATCCCCCCCTGACATCGCGCTAACCCGCGCGGGGCCGATAATGAATGCCTGAACCAGCTGGAGTTTCGCACCATGGGTGAGTGGGTCACGCTCGATACGCATTACGGACCGGTCCGCGCCTGGCAGGCAACGCCGGAAGGCAAGCCGCGCGGGGGCCTGGTGGTGATCCAGGAGATCTTCGGCGCCAACCCGCACATCCGCGCGGTGGCCGACGACTACGCCACCAAGGGCTATGCAGTGCTGGCCCCGTCGTTCTTCGATCTGGCCGAGTCGGCGCCGGACGGCACCGAACCGCCGGAACTGCCTTACGACAGCGATGGCGTGGCCGCCGGCCTGGCCATGGTCGACGCGCTCGGGGTCGAAAAGGCGCTGGAGATCGTCCGCGCGGCCGCGTCGCGGCTGGCCCCGGCCGGGAAGGTCGGCACGGTCGGCTATTGCTGGGGCGGCAGCATCGCCCTGCTCTCCGCACTGCGCCTGGGCCTGCCCTCGGTCAGCTATTACGGCGCCCGCAACGTGAAGTACCTGGACGAAACGCCCAAGGCGCCGGTCATGTTCCACTTCGGCGCCCAGGACAAGAGCATCCCGCCGGCGGCGATCAAGGCCCACCGCGAAAAGCTCCCGCACATGGCCACCTTCGTCTACCCGGCCGATCACGCCTTCAACCGCAGCGTCGGACATGCGTATGATCCAGACAGCGCCCACCTGGCGCTGGAACGCACCCTGGACTTCTTTGCGGAGCATCTTGGATGAGCGAGTTCGAACTGGATTCACGCCTGGCCACCGACAGCGTACTGGTAGCAGAAGGGCCGTTATCGCAAGTGCGATTGATGAACGATGAAAGGTATCCGTGGCTGATCCTGGTCCCGCGCCTGACCGGCGTGACCGAATGGATCGACCTGGACGGCGAGCAGCAGGACAAGCTGCGCACCGAATTGAACCGGGCGTGCAAGGCGCTCAAAGGCACCGATGGGGTCGAGAAGATCAACATCGGCTCGCTGGGCAACATTGTCCGCCAGCTGCATTTCCACGTGATCGGCCGCCATGTCGGCGATCCAGCGTGGCCGGGCCCGGTCTGGGGCCAGGGGCAGGCGCACCGTTTTGATCCGGGCGTGCTGGCCGAGCGTGTCGCGCACTGGAAGGAACGGCTAGGATATTCGCCCCAGCCCTAGCGGACCCTGCCCCTGATGCGTTCCAACCTTGTCGCCGCCATCGTCCTGATCCTCGTTGGCCTGTTCCTGCTGGCCAGCAATCTGGGCTGGACCAACATGAACATGGGAAAGCTGATTCTCACCTGGTGGCCGGTGGTCCTGGTGGCGGTCGGCATCGGGTTGCTGTTCGGCCGCAAGTAACGCCGGCCGCTGGCCGGCAAGCATTGAAACGGCGGTAGTACTACGGTAGTACCGGCCGCTGGCCGGCAAGCTGGAACAACGGTAGTGGGGCGGGGGCGGGGGGGCGGGAAGGTTAGAAAGGGAGCAGCAGGGGGGGGGCCGGCA
>NZ_JBDJMB010000051.1:0-7628 GCF_039673645.1 Stenotrophomonas sp. TWI700
GCGCTGTGGAACCACCCGATCCCATCCCGAACTCGGAAGTGAAACGCAGCTGCGCCGATGGTAGTGTGGCCTAAGCCATGCGAGAGTAGGTCATCGCCAGGGTTTTTACCCGAAAACCCCGCTGCTCACGCAGCGGGTTTTTCCTTTTTTGCAGGCACCTGGTTTTTACAGGTATCTGTTTCTCGGAAGAGACCTCTGCTGAGCTGGCGCACCGCGCTGCTCCAACCGTCTCCCTGGTGAAATTAGCGCTGTGGCACCACCCGATCCCATCCCGAACTCGGAAGTGAAACGCAGCTGCGCCGATGGTAGTGTGGCCTAAGCCATGCGAGAGTAGGTCATCGCCAGGGTTTACACCCAAAACCCCGCTGCTCACGCAGCGGGGTTTTTTTTGTTCTTCGCTTGGGTTCGAAAAGCAGCAATCAAAATGAGGCTTCGGGGTGTCTACAGAAGCCGGGGCGATTCACGTTGTTGCTGAGACCGCAACGCTTTCCCGTGAACAATCCCTCGGCCATATAGAACCTGGCTTGTTGTGAGCTCTGTCAGTGCAGCTGCTTGTTCTGACTGTTAGCCTGCTTTTTCTCTGGCCGTTGGGATGGCTTGGGATCAACCCACAGGGACACGGAGACCCCTATGAAATGGAAGCTTCTAGGTTGTTCTATCGCTCTTTGCCTGACCGCCAACGTCTGGGCGCAGGTGCCCGACCCGGACTCGGAGCTGGGCGAGGAGATGCAGACGCTGGTGAAGAGTTACATCACTCGGAATCCCGAAGTGTCCGTCGACGATGCCATCACACGGCTTGCCATTCAGACCGAGATCATGCAATCGATGGAGGACTTGCGGCAGGAGTTCTCAGACAGGTTGACGGAGATCTCCCTTCAGCATACCCCCGACCAACACATTCTTGTCGAACTGAAAGGTGCCGGTGCCGTCGCAGACCGCGTCGTCCGGACTGAAAGTGGCACGACCCGGGTGGTTTTTGAGACGGGGCACACGTATACCAAGCAAGAGTTCTACGCCATCCTCGATAAACACATGGATCTTCTCTACAGCGCCATACCTGGCGCCACCGGGTTCCTAGGTCGGCCAGGTGAGGATCGGCTGGTGATCTACATCGAAGGAAATGAGGAAACAGCGGAAGAGCTTCAGACCACGGTCAAGAAGCTTGAGCGGGTTCTGGGCTTCGCAATCACTCTCAGACCAAACATGTCCAAGTCACGCAATGTCGAGTACATCCAAGGCGGCGCGGTGCTTCAAAACAACAATTCGTTTTGCACGACGGGTTTTCCCGTCAAGCACACGGCCACAGGAAGAAAGGGGATCACGACAGCGGCGCATTGTCCCAACGATCTCATTTACGGCAACTACGGCACTGGGGAGGGTAAGTTCTCGACGCCCTTGACGTATGTGGACGGCATTGACGACGCAAGTCACGACGTTCAGTGGCATACGGCAGGGGTTCACACCCCCCCTTCGGTCCGTCTATGCCGTTTCAACCTCGGACTACAACACGCGCTCAATCATGTACATGTGGGCGGGTGCAGAGCTTGGGCAGGAGCTTTGCTTCCGGCGGGTTAGATCCGGCTGGAGTTGCGCCAAGGTGATCAGCGTTGACTGGAACCCCGGCTTGGCGTGCGGGCCCGGTCAAACGTTGCCCTGCGCCAGCACTTGGATACGTATCGAGGGCGAGGCGCTCGCCTGCGCTCCGGGGGACAGCGGTGCGGCCGTGGTCAGAGGCAATAACGGCCATGGGATTGTCTCGAAAGCCAACTCTAACGGCGTCCTTCCAGGCGAATGCGACGGGGTCACCATCATGCCGTGGGGGAAGATCAAAGAGCTGGGACTTACCTCTGGCTGAGCCTTCCCAGCTAATTTTCGCAAACTCGTCCATCGCGATCACGCGTACGTCCGATTCGCCTTCTCCCCTCAGGTGGGAGAACACCCAAGAAAAACGGCGCCCCGGAAGGCGCCGTTTTCATCAAACAAAGATCACCTCACAGCAACCAACCGCTCAGCGCGCAGACTCCGCAGCCGGCGCCTCGGTGCCCTTGCCCTTCATCATCGCATCGCGTGCCGCCTTGAACGGATTGCCTTCATACCAGTTCGGCCAACGGTCGCCGCCAGCCAGCTCCTGACCAACCCCGTAAAGCAGCTGCAGGTCCTCGACCGTGCCATCCAGCTTCCAGGTCGCCGGATCGAACTCATCCTTCGGGCCGTGGTAACGGTGGCTGCCGTAGTCCTCGGCGGCCTTGCGGCCAGCCTCGACACCGCCGTCGCGCAGATCTTCACCACCGTCCGCATACAACGCCGGCACACCCGCCTTGGCGAAGTTGAAGTGATCCGAACGGAAGTAGAAGCCGCTCTGCACCGCGGTCTCGCCGTGCAGGGTACGGCCCTGGTTCGCCGCCAGCGGCTTGAGGATGTCCTCCAGCTCGGAGCTGCCGAAACCGGTCACGGTCACGTCCTTGGCACGGCCCGCCACCGACATCGCATCGATGTTGATTACGCCGGCGATCTTGTCGAGCGGGAAGGTCGGATGGCTGACGTAATACTTCGAGCCCAACAAGCCCGACTCTTCCAGCGTCACCGCCAGGAACACCACCGAACGCTCCGGGGTAGGCTGCTGGTGGACCATCGCGTCGGCGACTTCCAGGATGCCGGCCACGCCGGTCGCGTTGTCGACGGCACCGTTGTAGATGTTGTCGCCCTGCTCACCCTCGTGCTTGCCCAGGTGATCCCAGTGCGCCATGTACAGCACCGCTTCGTCCGCCCGCTTGCTGCCCGGCAGCACGCCGACCACGTTGCGCGACTTCTTCTCGGCGACGGTGCTCTTCAGGTCGAACGACACCTTGGCCTTCAACGGCACCGGCTTGAAGCCACGCTTGCTGGCGTCCTTGTAGGCCTTGTCCAGATCCAGGCCGGCCTCGGCGAACAGCTGGCGGGCGGCATCGGCGCTGAGCCAGCCCTGCGCCGGCAGGCGTGCTTCCGGATCATCCTTGGCGGGCAGGTCGTACTGCGGACCGGCCCACGAATTCTTGACCACGTCCCAGCCGTACGACGCGCCGGCGGTGTCGTGCACGATCAGCGCGGCGGCCGCACCCTTGCGTGCGGCTTCCTCGAACTTGTACGTCCAGCGCCCGTAGTACGTCATGCGCTTGCCGTCGAACAGCTTCCCGTCGTTGACGTGGAAACCGGGGTCGTTGACGAACATCACGACCGTCTTGCCCTTCCAGTCCTGGCCGGCATAGTCGTTCCACTTCTGCTCGGGCGCGTCCACGCCGTAGCCGACGAACACCAGGTCACTGTTCTCGACCTTCACCTCCGGCTGGCCACTGCGGGTCCCGATCACCATGTCGGTGCCGAACTTCAGCTCGCGGGCCTTGCCGGCCTGGTCGAGCTTCAGCACGGTCGACTCATCGGCCGTGGTCTCGGTCATCGCGACATCCTGGAACCAGCTGTCGCCATTGCCCGGCTGCAGGCCGATGCGCTGCATCTGGTCGCGGATGTAGTTGACGGTCAGCTCTTCGCCCTTGCTGCCCGGCGAACGGCCTTCGAACTCATCCGAGGCCAGGGTCTTGACCAGCTCGGCGAAGTCGCCGGCGTTGATCTCGGGCGAAAACGCGTGGCTGGGCGCGGTCGGCGCCGCGTCGGTGGCGGGCGCGGCGGCAGGCGCCGCGGATTCGCCCTTGCACGCGGTCAACGCAGCGGCAGCGGCAAGGCACAACAGAAGTTTGCGGGGCATCATCGGTTCCTGGAACGGGAAAGGCGGGTGCACATCGCACCAGAGAGCACAATATCAATCCTGCGGCGCGGTGTCGGTGTCGAACGGCACGGCCACGCCACCACTGACCGGTCCCACCCGCGCGGTGCGGTGGACGTAGAGAGTGACCTCGCGTTCGAACTGCAACGGTCCGTTGACCGACGCATTCGGCCCGATGATCACGCGTGGCTTGCGGCCGGGGGTCAGCGACAGGTTGAAGTTCGGCTTCTTCACCTCGATCCCGCCGTCGACCTGCGAGCCCACGCCGACCGTGATGTCGCCGTTGACCGTCTCGATGCCGCCCGCCACGCGCGTCTCGACCAGGCCGATGCTGCCGTTGACGGTCTCCAGACCCCCGTCGATCTGGCTGCCGCGATCCAGGAAGATGCCGCCGTTGACCGTGTCCACGCCGCCGCCGGCAATCACTTCGCGCCCGACCCGCACGCTGCCGTTGACCGTGGAAATACCGCCGGTCCGCGCGCGATCGGCGACGCGGATGCCGCCGTTGACGGTTTCGATGCGACCGGTGACGGCGCCTTCGGCGACCTTGATGCCGCCGTTGACCGTCTCCAGATTGCCGTAGCTCTGGCCGGCCTCGGCAGAGATGCTGCCGTTGACCTTGCTGATGTTGTCGCCTGCGAAGGCCGGCGCACAGGGCAGCGCCAGGACCAGCAGCAGCGGAAGCAGGGAGCGTTTCATGGGAACCTCGATGGTGGAGCGCGGCTGGCAGGCCGCCTGCAGGAATGTCACCATGCATCGTTGCAATCCGCATCTGCCTGAAGTCACTGGAAAGCCCTTGCGCCACAACGCCTTCTCCTCACGCCGGGATAACAATCCGACCGACGGACGCGGTCGCTCGCAGTGGCTGACCCCGACGTTGCGTGCGCTGCTGCTGGCGGTGGCCGTGCTGGGCGCCAGCCCGCTCGCCGCCCAGTCCTCCAAGGAAGCCGAGCGCAAGCTGCAGAAGCTGCGCAGCGAGCTCAAGGGCGTGGCCCAGGAGCGGCGGAACCTGGAAGGTCAGCGCGGGCAGGCTTCGCGCCAGCTGCGCGAAGCCGATGAGAAGGTCGCCCGCACCGGCCGTGTCCTGGCCCAGACCGAAACCGCGCTGCAACGCGAAACCCGTGCCATGAACGAGCTGCAGGCCAAGCGCGATGCGCTGCAGGCCGGGCTGGAACAGCAGCGGGCGGAGCTGGCGTCGCTGCTGCGCGCGGCGTACCGCATCGGCAACAACGCACCGTTGAAGCTGCTGCTGTCGCAGGATCGCGTCGCCGATGCCAACCGCAGCCTGGCCTATCACCGGTACCTGCAGCGCGAGCGTGCGCAGCGCATCCAGTCGCTGACGGCGGATCTCACCGAACTCCAGCGCGTGGAGACGGAGATCGTCGAGCGCCGCAAGGCGCTGGAAGGGACCCGGCAGCAGCAGAAGCAGCAGGTCGCCACGCTGGCCGATGATCGCCGCGAACGGGCGGCCACGGTGGCGACGCTGGATGAGCGCTACAAGGATCGCAGCGAACGCGAAAAGGCGCTGGGCCAGGACGCCAAGGCGCTGGAAACCCTGCTCGCCAACCTGCGTGCCGCCGCTGCCCGGGCGGAGGCCGAACGCCGGGCTGCCGCGCGACGTGCCGCCGCGGAAAAAGCCGCTGCCGACAAGGCCGATCGTGCCGCGGCTGCCAGCGGCACGCGCCCGCCGCCGCGCGCGACCAAGACGCCGCCTGCGGTCGCCTCCGCGCCGCCGCCGAAGGTGGGTGGGCTGGGCTGGCCGCTCTCCGGCAACCTGCTCGCGCGCTATGGCGGCAAGCTGCCCGATGGCCGCACCAGCAGTGGCGTGCTGATCGGTGCGCCGGCCGGCAGCACGATTACCGCCGTCGCCGATGGCACGGTGGTGTTCTCCGACTGGATGACCGGCTACGGCATGATCCTGATCGTCGATCACGGCAACGGCTACATGAGCCTGTACGCCCATAACGACACCCTGCTGCGCGATGCCGGCGCCACGGTGAAGAAGGGTGAGGCGGTGGCCAAGGTCGGCAATTCCGGCGGGCAGGGCGTGACCGCGCTCTACTTCGAACTGC
Organism: Stenotrophomonas sp. TWI700; assembly: GCF_039673645.1. Classification (NCBI taxonomy): domain Bacteria; kingdom Pseudomonadati; phylum Pseudomonadota; class Gammaproteobacteria; order Lysobacterales; family Lysobacteraceae; genus Stenotrophomonas; species Stenotrophomonas sp. TWI700. Next base: position 5,830 of record NZ_JBDJMB010000051.1, read on the forward strand.
GTCGCAATGGGCAGCCGGTCGATCCGGGCAGCTGGCTGCAGCGGCGATAAACCGCACCCAACCTGGGGGCGCCGCCGTGCAGGGGATTCAACGGGAATTTACCGTCGCTTCGCGCATAATCGGGCGACGCACCGTGGTGCGTGGATAACCGTCCCCCGCTCATCCTGGAGTGCTTCATGCGCGTAGCCCGTTCCGCCACCTTGCTGCTGGCCCTGTTGCCCGCGGTGTCCTGGGCGCAGCAGACCGCTGAAGCGCCGGCACGCGGGGCCGATGCGGCCACCACGGAAGAAGCGGTGACCTCACGGGTTCCGTTGGAAGAAATCCGCCGCTACGCTGCGGTGTACAACGCGGTGCGCGCGGCCTACGTCGATCCGGTCGACGACAAGAAGCTGATGCAGTCCGCGATCCGCGGCCTGCTGCTGGACCTGGATCCGCACAGCACCTACTTCGACAAGGAAGACGCCGAGGCCTTCGATGAGCAGGCCAACGGCGCCTACGATGGCATCGGCGTGGAGCTGCAGCAGCAGCCCGACAACAGCAGCCTGAAAGTCATTTCGCCGATCGACGATACCCCGGCAACGCGCGCGGGCATCCTGGCGGGCGATCTGATCATCGCCATCGACGGCAAGCCGATCAGCGCGATCGAAGCGACCGAACCGCTGCGTGGCGCCGCGGGCACCAAGGTCGTGCTGACCCTGGTGCGCGAGGGCAAGCCCAAGCCGTTCGATGTCACGGTGACCCGCGAGACCATCCGCGTCACCAGCGTGCGCAGCAGGATGCTTGAACCCGGGTATGGCTACATCCGCCTGAGCACCTTCCAGGCCGACACCGGTGCCGATTTCCAGAAGCATGTCGCCCAGCTGCAGCAGCAGGCCGGTGGCAAGCTCAAGGGACTGGTGCTGGATCTGCGCAGCAACCCGGGTGGCCTGCTCACCGCCGCCGTGCAGGTGGCCGACGATCTGCTCGAGAAGGGCAACATCGTCAGCACCCGTGGCCGCATCTCGATCAGCGATGCACGCTTCGATGCGACCCCGGGCGATCTGCTCAAGGGCGCCCCGGTCGTCGTCCTCGCCGATGCCGGCTCGGCCAGCGCCTCCGAAGTGCTGGCCGGTGCCCTGCGCGACAACGGCCGTGCCCGCGTGGTCGGCAGCCGCACCTTCGGCAAGGGCTCGGTGCAGACCGTGCTGCCGCTGGACAACGGTGATTCGGTGAAACTCACCACCGCGCGGTATTTCACGCCGAGCGGCAAGTCCATCCAGGCCACCGGCATCATCCCGGACGTGCTGCTGCAGCCGGAAAAGCGCCCGGGTGATGACGAGCTGCCGGCCAGCCTGACCGATTACAGCGAAGCCACCCTTCCGGGCCACCTGCGTGGCGACGAAGAAGGCACCGAGGGTTACAAGGCCGGTGACGTGCTGCCCGGCGACGGTCCGATCAACGATGCCCTGGCCGAACTGAAGCAGCCGGGTTCGGTGCTGGCCAGGCAGAAGGCCGAGGCGGCGAAGAAGCCGGCGGCCAAGCCGGCAGCGGGAGGGGCAGGGGCAGGGGCAAAGCCAGCAGAGGCAAAGCCAGCAGAGGCAAAGCCAGCAGAGGCAAAGCCTACAGAGGCAAAGCCAGCCGAACAGCCTGCGGCTGCACCGGCTGCGCCCGCACCGGCCAAGCCCGAGGCCCCGGCCTCGACGGCACCGATCAAGCCCTGATCGGTAGTGCCGGCCGCTGGCCGGCTCCGCATGAAGCCCACCGGGTAGTGCCGGCCGCTGGCCGGCTCTGCTCGAATCCAACCCCGCGTGGAGCCGGCC
>NZ_JBDJMB010000052.1:0-7421 GCF_039673645.1 Stenotrophomonas sp. TWI700
GGCCGGCTCCCTTGAACCCTGCAGAGCCGGCCAGCGGCCGGCACTACCGACAGCGATCTCCAACCGACAGCGCCTTCCGACCGATAGCGCCACACCGGGCGGCCGGCGCAGGTGTCACACCGCGCGCGGCGCCATCTTCCACAGCAGCGCGCGGAACGGTGCCAGCAGGAACACGCCGATCGTCAGCTTCACCGCAAGATCGCCCAGCGCCCAGCTCACCCACGGCAGGCTGGAACCGGCGAACGCGATGCTCCAGAAAATCGTCGTATCCAGCGTCGCGCTGCAGGTCGTCGCCACCATCGGTGCGCGCCACCAGTGCCCACGGCGCAGCCGGTCGAACACGGTGATGTCCAGCAGCTGCGCGGCGATGAAGGCCAGGCACGAGGCCACCGCGATCCGCGGCGTGGCGATCCAGATCGACAACAGCACCGCCAGCGCGAAACCCGCCCACGCCACCCGCCGTGCCGCCGCCGGACCAAAGCGGCGATTGATCAAATTGCTCACCAGGAAGGCGACCGGGTAGCTGAAGGCGCCCCAGGTCAGCCAATCATTGATCGGGTACTGCACCAGCACGTTCGAGCCCAGCACCACCGCGCCCATGGCCAGCACCGCCAGCAGCAGCGAGCGGGGGGTCAACGGGGCAAACGCAGTGGCGGGACGCGCGGACATGGGATGGAGCTGGGATGCAAGGGGCCGCATTATGGTTGCAGTTTGAAGGGCACGCCACTTCTCCCTAAACGCGCAAGATTTATAGTCCTGGCGTACCATCAGCGTCCTTAGGACGCTGATGGTACGCCAGGAGTAAAATTGCTACATGAACTGGCGAAAAACACCTGTTGTTGCGTACCGGGAAGCCAGTCGAATTGCCTCTAGTCGGCATGGTATACAATCAACGTCCTAAGGACGTTGATTGTATACCATGCCATCTAAGGGCGTAGCGGAATTGAGAGGCCAAGCCATGTCCACCCATTCCCCGATAGCGTGGCGAGACGCACTCGACCTTAAAATCCGTGAGGAGTTCAGGTCTCCCGTGATCAGCAACCATGCGCTGGCGGTTGCTTTGATTCGGCTCCTGAATAAAGCTGAATACGCAGGCAGGCCAGTGCGTCTCCCTCGCAACGAGTTGGAACGCAAGACGTTCTGGTCCGCACGCCAGGCGTTGATAGACCGCGGGGCGTTGCTTCCGGAGCGCGGATTGCCCAATTCCCTTTTGCGCATCCCCGGGCGTAAAGACGCTTCACCGGGTGAAGTAATGTGCGCCATTGATCCTTTTGGGCACGTTGCCTTCCTGAGTGCGATGGAATTCCATGGCCTCACCAACCGCTTGCCCAAGATTCTTTATTTCGTCACTTTCGACGCCGTGTCTTGGCGTCAGCAGGCGTTGCAGCGGATGAGTCGTGAACTAGGCGATCTCCTCGCCGTCTTCAACGAAGCTGACCTCCCCCCGCTGCAGTACTCGAATATCAAGCGACTCAATGGCGTCGTCATCGAAACCCTGCGGACCAAGGATGCAGGCGATTGGCGACATGCATTGGACGGTGCGCTGCGGGTGACAGGGGTTGGCCGCACCTTTCTGGACATGATCAAGAGGCCCGACCTGTGCGGTGGTATCCGCCACGTTATCGAGGTGTTCGAAGAGCACGCATTGACCTATCTCAATGCCATTGTTGCCGAATTCAACACACATGGTGGGAAGATCGACTGTGTGCGTGCTGGCTACATATTGAATGAGCGATGTGGGATCGACCGCGCTGAAATTGATGCCTGGGTTGTCCATGCTTCACGGGGGGGATCGCGAAAGCTGGATGCGCAGGCGGAGTACTCGCCAGACTTTTCCGAGAAGTGGAGCCTCTCCATCAATGCCTAGTCTGCTTCACGACATTCCAGCCTGGGTCCGCTCGGCAGGCGTCCAGCAGGTGCCGCTAAGGCAAGCGGTCCATTGCGTACTCGAGACCATTGCACGGACCCCACGGCTGAGAGCTTTGCTTTGCATGAAAGGGGGCATTTTGATGGCCCTGCACTACGACAGCCCCCGATTCACCACTGATATCGATTTCTCCACGCCGGATTCATTCACCGAAGAGGCGGAGAAGGAAACGGTGGAGCTGATGTCTGCCGTGCTTCCGGGCGTCGGCGAAACGCTTGGATATGACGTGGAGTGTCGGTTGCAAGGGCATAGGGTGAGGCCCAACCGCGAAGGCACACGAGTCAACCTCACCATGAGCATTGGATATGCCCTCAAGGGCACACCAGCGCACAGACGTCTGGTGGCGGGCCAGTCGCCGTTCTCGCTTTCGATCGACTTCAGTTTCAGGGAGCGCATCCCTGCCTCGGAAGAGGTTGAGATCAGCGAAGGGGGACATCTGTGCGTCTACGGTCTGACGACGTTGGTTGCCGAAAAGATGCGTGCGCTGATTCAGCAGCCGCTCCGCAATCGATACCGACGGCAGGACGTGTTTGACCTTCACTACCTGCTCGAACAGCGCCCGGAGCTTTCGTTCCCGCAATGGCAGAGCGAGGTGTTGAGTGACCTCCGGATCAAGTGCGAGGACCGCTCCGTTCCCCTGAGTGCCGACGCAATCGATGACCCCGCCGTTGCGGAGCGCGCCGAACGCGACTACGACACGCTTCTGGTGGAGGTCGACGGCGACGTTCCGCCATTCCACACCGCTTTTGCGCGCGTCCGCACCTATTTCCACACGCTGCCTTGGGAGTAGGTGCGGGACCTACCAGCGTTCGCTCATGCTGGTCGCCGCCGCATCCTGGGTCGGCAGGAATGCCAGCGCGGCACCTTCGGCATCGGCCACCATCCAGCCCGCACCGGCCGGGGTCGGGGTGAAAGCCAGCACATCGCCCACCTTCACGCCTGCCGCCGGGTTGTCGGCACGCGCGGGCCATGCCACCACCGCCGGTGCATCCGGGGCCTGCGGGTTCTTCAGCTCCACCTCGTAGCTGCCGTCCGGCTGGTGCGTCACGCGCTCCACGGTGAGGGGCGGCATCGGCGCGGCCTTTTGCCGTTTCGCGGCCCGGGCGGCGCGGTTGTGCGGCATGGAGGCGTCATGCAGTTCGCTCACGCCCAGCGCGCTGAGCCAGACCGGTGCGGTGATCACCGCCAGGCTCACCACCGAAGTGGTGAGGACGCTGCTGGTGACCGGCGAGGCATAGCCGAATTTCTGGGCGCTGGCGGGCAGGCTGGTGACCATCAACGCCAGCGCGAGGGCCGATCCACGGGCCAGTGGCGCGATCCCTCGGTGGCCGGCGCGGCTCACCAGCGTTCGCTCGATTGACTGGACTGCGCCGCAGCCGCCTCGGTCGGCAGGAACGCCAACGCGGTGCCTTCGGCGTTGGCCACCGTCCAGCCGGCGCCGCCTGGCGAAGGCGTGAGGTCCAGCACGTCGCCGACCTTGACCGTCTCCGCCGGGTTGTCGGTGCGCGCCGGCCAGGCCAGCACGGCCGGTTCGTTGGGTGCTTGGGGATTCTGCAACGCCAGCTGCACGCCACCTTCGGCGGTGCGCTTCACTTTCTCCACTGTCAGCGGTGGCAGGGGCGCGGCCTTCTTCGCCTCGGCACGGGCGCGGCTGCGGCGGGCCGAGCCGTCGCTGGCCTTGCTCAGACCGGCCGAGACCAGCCAGACCGGTGCGGTGATCACCACGACACTCATCACCGAGGTGACGATCGCGCTGCTGGCGACCGGGTGCTGGGTACTGAATTCCTGGGCCGATACCGGCAGGCTGGAGGCGCACAGCGCAACTGCCAGCAACGGCGAAACAGCAAGGCGGGAAATCCGTGTCATCGGGAACTCCTGTGTCACATCGACGTGGGGAAACAGTATGCCTGCGCCGCGTTGGGCCGCAGCACCCTCATGGCTTGGGCGGCGCAATGCCCTTGACCGGCACGTGCGGCACCGCCAGCTCCTGCTGCAGGCTGCTGCGCAGCTGCAGGAAATCGAAGATCGATTCCACCGTCACCACCGAGTACTTACCGGAAAGGCGCTCGCTGGCCGGGTGGTCGGTAACAGCCGCATTGGGCACGAAGAAGCGCGCGCCGAGCCGCTTGGCCACGCCGATGTGCAGCGTGCTGGGCGTGTACATGTGTCGCTGCAGCCATTCCTGCGCCTGGGTGCGGTTGACGATCAACGTGCGCTCTTCCACCTGCGCCATCGCCGCGCCCAGGACTTCCAGCACCCACTGGTTGGAATTCTGGTATTCGGTGCGGAACGGATAGGCCACCACGCTGTAGCGTGCCTCGTGCAGCGCCTTCGCCTGGATCGCCGGCTGGGTGAGCATCGCCTTGAGCGCATCGCGCACGGCCGGGGTCGGCACCCCGATGCGCAGGTCGGTATGGCTGGAGGTCTCGCCGATGAAGGTGGCGACACCCTCGCGGAACAAGTGCGACTCCGCGGTCTTGCAGGGATTGAGCAGATGCACCGCGCGCCATTGGCCATCCTCCTCGCGCAGCAGGAAGGCCAGGTGGCTGTGGCGCAAGCCGTACTTGCTCAGGTCCTGGCCGCCGCGGGCGATCAGCACCACGTCCACGCCCTCGAGGGCGTCCAAGGCGTCCGTGGTGGCCAGGGCCACATCGAACATCGAGGCCAGCGCGGCGGGCGTGGGATAGCGTTCGGTGCACTGCGGCTCGGCGTGTGCGGTCAGCGCAGCGCCGAGCAATGCCGCGCACAGCAAGGCAGGGTGCAGGCGCTGGCGCAGGGCAGCGAAGGGTACTTCCATGTCACACGTTCTCCGGCGGCACCGGCCGCGGGCGCATCATAACGCCGACTCAGCGTGCAGCGTCCTCGCGACGCAGTTCCCGTTCACCGTCCTTGAATCCCCAACCGCGCGCGCACCTCTTCGGCAACGCGCGTGGTCTCGCGCAGCGGTTCGATGCGGCCGTCCTTCTGCCAGTCCAGCCAGCGCAGCTGCAGGCGGCCACGCTCGCGCAGCGCGCTCTGGAAGTGCGCCAGCCGTCCCTGCGCCTGGTCGGCCAGGGCGATGGCCACCGGCATGCGCGTGGCGCAGGCTTCGGAGAGCAGGTTCACCGAGTCCGGCGAGACCACGACGCGATTGGCCCAGCCGAGCAGGCCGGCATACGGATTGACGCCATCACCGCCGTCGCCCCAGATCACGTTCGGCACATCGGCGAACGCACTGCGCAGCGCGCCGACCAGCGCGGGGGGCGTGCGTCGCGAGGTCGTGGCCAGCAGGCTGCCGCCCTCCGCGCGCAGCTGCGATGCCAACTGCTGGAAGACATGCACCATGTCCGGCTCATGCCAAGGTGCGTGCGGGGTCGGCCCGCCGACCAGCAGCGCGGTGCGCGGGCCGGGCAGGGCGCTGAACGTCGCGAAGGCGGCACGGCCGCAGGCCAGCCAGTCATCGTTGACCGGATTGAGGCTGCCCAAGAGGGTGAGCACGTTGCTGCCGCGCAGGCGGTCGTGTTCGGGGACGACCAGCAGGTCCCAGTGGCGCGGGCTGAGGCGGGGGTCGAGGATCTGCACCACCCGGGTGCCACGGCGGCGCAGTTCGCGCAGCGCCCCGGCAGCCTGGCGGCCACAGCCGATGGCCAGTTCCGGGACCTCTTCGGCCAGCGCGGCGAAGGCCTCGCCGTAGCCGGCGGCGGCGCCCGGCAGCCAGCGCGGGGCCAGCCAGCGCCAGGGCGCGCGCGGCGTGAGTACCAGCGGACGATGCGCCCCCAGCTTCAATGCCGTGGCCAGGGCCACCGCCTGCCGCACATTGCCGGCACGGCCGTCAGTGATCGTCCAGGGCGGACTCCATCGTTTCACGTATGACATTAATTCGTTTCAGTCAGGCTGGGTGTTGCAACTGTCGCGACACTCTACACTGCCAGCCTTCGCCGATCGCGCGGTCGCCCTGCCACGGTAGCCGATGCGCGAACGATTCCCCTTGTTTCCGGAGGCTTCATGTCCCACGTCCTTGACGATGCTGCGCTCGATCAGTTGTTCCGTACCGCCCGCACCCAGAACGCCTTCCTCGACAAGCCGGTCGAGGACAGCCAGCTGAAGGCGCTCTATGAGCTGCTGAAGTGGGGCCCGACCGCCGCCAATGGCAGCCCGGCGCGCTTCGTGTTCGTGAAGTCCCCGGAAGCCAAGGCCAAGCTGGCCCCGGCGCTGTCCGAAGGCAACCACGACAAGACCCTGGCCGCCCCGGTCACGGTGATCGTCGCCTTCGACGAAGACTTCCACGAGAAGCTGCCGTTCCTGTTCCCGCACACCGACGCCAAGGCGTGGTTCGACGGCCCGCGTGAAGGCCGTACCGAAGGGGCATTCCGCAATGGCAGCCTGCAGGGCGCCTACCTGATCCTGGCCGCCCGCGCGCTGGGTCTGGATGCCGGCCCGATGTCCGGCTTCGACAACGCCAAGGTCGACGAAGCCTTCTTCAAGGGCACCGCGATCAAGTCGAATTTCCTCGTCAACCTGGGGTACGGTGACGCCTCGGGCCTGTTCCCGCGGCTGCCTCGCCTGTCGTTCGACGAAGCCGCCCGCATCGCTTAAGCGTTACCGCCGGATCGTGGCCCATCCGTGCGGATGGGCTGCATGACCTTTGCTACTTTTCCCTTCGAATCGAGAGAGACCTGACATGACCGTGACCCGCAAACTGCTGCTGCCGCTCGCCCTGACCCTGGCCATCGCCGCCTGCTCCAAGCCGGCTGACGAAGCCGCTGCCCCGGCTGCCGACGCGCCGGCCGCCACCGAAACCGCCGCCCCGGCTGCGGACGCTGCTGCTGCCGCCCCGGCGGCCGATGCGATCCAGATCGCCTCGGGCACCTACAAGCTCGACCCGACCCACACCGACGTGCTGGTCCAGTGGAGCCACTTCGGCTTCTCGCACCCGACCGCCCACTTCGGCGCGGCCGAAGGCACCCTGGTGTATGACGCGGCCGACGTGACCAAGTCGACCGTCGAAGTGAAGCTGCCGCTGACCGGCCTGAACAGCTTCACCGCCAAGTTCGACGAGCACCTGAAGAGCGCCGATTTCTTCGACGCCGCCAAGTTCCCGGCCGCCACCTTCAAGAGCACCAAGGTTGAGGCCAACGGCACCAACAAGCTGACCGTCACCGGCGACCTGACCATCAAGGACATCACCAAGCCGGTGACCCTGGATGTCACCGTCAACGGCGGCGGCGAGCACCCGATGGCCAAGGTGCCGGCGGCGGGCTTCGATGCCACCACCACCATCAAGCGCAGCGATTTCGGCGTCGGCGCGTACGCCCCGAACGTCAGCGATGAAGTGAACATCCGCATCACCACCGAGGCCACTGGCGAAAAGCCGGCTGCCTGAGTTTCTCCTCACTCGTCGTGAGAAGGCAGAAAGCCCGCCAATTGGCGGGCTTTCTTTTTGTGCGCCTACCGGTCGATACTCGGTAGTGCCGGCCGCTGGCCGGCTCCTCATCATCCTGGACGGAAGGGGGAG
>NZ_JBDJMB010000053.1:0-6543 GCF_039673645.1 Stenotrophomonas sp. TWI700
GCCCCAGGCCAGCGCGCTGTCGATCAGATCGGCATACACCGGCAGATCCAGCGCCTTCTTCACCAGGGTGGGATTGGTCGTGCAGTCGACCGGCTTCAAGCGCTTGATCGCTTCGTAATCGCCGGTATCGGCAACCACCACGGACAGATCGCGCAACTGGGAGAGTTTGGACAGCGAAACGGTGCTCATTGCAACTCCTGGGACGAATCGGTGGAACCTGCGCGACGACGCAGCAGGCGGGATCAGGCGTGGGGCTGGTGATGGACGGCGGTCACCCGCAGGCGCAGCTTGCGCCCACCCGGGGCCACCCAATCCATGGTCTGGCCGATCGACAGGCCCAGCAGGGCGGTGCCCACCGGTGCCAGGATCGAGACCTTGCCCTGTTCAACATCGGCCTCACGCGGATAGACCAGCGTCAGAACGTGCTTTTCGTTCTGCAGCTCATCTTCGCACTCCACGCGCGAATGCATCATGACGGTGCCCTCGGGAACCTGGTCCGGCGCCACGACGGTCGCGCGGTTGAGTTCCTCGGCCAGGGCGATCCCGGCGGGCGTCTGGCTGACAGCGGGAGACTCGAGCATGGCGTCCAGGCGGTCCATGTCGTGGCTTGAAACGATGATCGAGGGGGGCAGTCCGCTGGAAGTGGACATGGTGTAGCTCCTTGCGTTTGTGGAAGACCCATGCAAAAAGGCGGCGCCTGCTGGCACCGCCTCGTTCTATTGTGCTGACAATCGTAGACGGATGCGACCCGTCCGGCGTATCGGCCGCGTCGGCCGGTTCAGGCAGGCTCAGCCCGCGCGTGGCAACGGCGTGGCGGCGGCCGCCGGGACATCGGTGGACTCCAGCGCGAACAGGCCCTGCGGCAGCCGTTTGAACTGCTGGGCCAGCTGCTCCAGGAAGCCGGTCATCGCCGAACTGCGGCGCCATGCCATCGCGATGCGGCGGCTGGGGCGGTCATCGCCGCTGAAATCCAGCAGGCGGATGTTGTCCGAGCGCGGCACCGGCGGCTTGACCGAGAGCGTCGGCAGCAGGGTGATGCCCACATCGGCGGCCACCATCTGCCGGAGCGTTTCCAGGCTGGTCGCGCGGAACTCGGATTTCTCGTTGGCCCCGAACAGCCGGCACACCGCCAGCGCCTGGTCGCGCAGGCAGTGCCCGTCCTCGAGCAGCAGCAGCTTCTGCGACGACAGCTCCTGCACGTCCAGGTGCTGGCGGCGCGCCAGCGGGTGCTGCTGCGAAACCGCCAGCAGGAAGGGCTCTTCGAACAGGAATTCGGCATGCAGCTGGTCATCGTCCAGCGGCAGCGCCAGCAGGGCGGCGTCCAGCTTGCCCTCGCGCAGGCGGGTCAGCAGCTCGTCGCTCTTTTCCTCGACCAGCAACAGCTCCAGCTGCGGGAAGCGCTCGCGGATGTTGGGGATCACATGCGGCAACAGGTACGGACCCAGCGTCGGGAAGATGCCGAGCCGGACGGTGCCGGCCTCGGGATCGCGACTGCGTCGCGCAGCTTCTTTCATCTGCTCCACTTCGGCCACGATCGTGCGTGCACGCGCGGCGGCTTCCACCCCGGCCGGGGTCAGCATGACTTTGCGCGGTGCGCGCTCCACCAGCGGCAGACCCAGCTCATCCTCGAGCTTGCGGATCTGGGTGGACAAGGTGGGCTGGCTGACGAAGCAGGCAGCGGCGGCCTTGCCGAAATGGCGGTGGTCAGCCAGCGCCACCAGATATTTCAAATCACGTAGGTTCATTTCCTTGGACCTCTCACGGCAATGGACCGGGTGATGGCGTGGCTACCCAGCAGACAGACAAGGTTCCCGGCGAACCGGGAACCGGACGTTTCAGGCAGCTTCGGCGACAGCGCCGCTGCTCTTGGGAACGGAAGTGCGGATCAGATGATCGAAGGCGCTCAGTGCCGCAGTGGAACCGGCGCCCATCGCGATGACGATCTGCTTGTACGGAACGGTCGTGCAATCACCTGCGGCGAAGACACCCGGCACGCTGGTCTGGCCGCGGTCGTCGATCAGGATCTCGCCACGCGGTGACAGGGCCACCGTGTCCTTCAACCATTCGGTATTCGGCAGAAGACCGATCTGCACGAAGATGCCTTCCAGTTCCACCCGGTGCGAATCGCCCCCGACGCGGTCCTGATAGACCAGGCCCGTCACCTTCTGGCCATCGCCCAGCACTTCCTGGGTGAGGGCGCTGGTGATGATGGTGACGTTGCCCAGACTGCGCAGCTTCTTCTGCAGCACTTCATCGGCCCGCAGTTTGTCATCAAATTCCAGAAGGGTCACATGCGTCACCAGACCCGCCAGATCGATGGCCGCTTCCACGCCGGAGTTGCCCCCGCCGATCACCGCGACCCGCTTGCCCTTGAACAACGGACCGTCGCAATGCGGGCAGTACGCCACGCCCTTGTTGCGGTACTGGTCTTCGCCGGGCACGTTCATCTGGCGCCAGCGTGCACCGGTGGACAGGATCACCGAACGCGACTTCAGCGACGCGCCGTTCTCCAGCTTGATCTCGACCAGGCCATCGTCGCCCGCCGGCACCAGTGCGGTGGCGCGCTGCAGGTTCATGATGTCCACCTCGTACTCGCGCACATGCTGTTCCAGTGCCGCGGCCAGCTTCGGACCTTCGGTTTCCTTGACCGAGATGAAGTTCTCGATCGCCATGGTGTCCAGCACCTGGCCACCGAAACGTTCGGCCGCCACACCGGTGCGGATGCCCTTGCGCGCGGCATAGATCGCCGCGGCGGCACCGGCCGGGCCACCGCCCACCACCAGCACGTCGAACGGTGCCTTGGTGCTGAGCTTTTCGGCATCACGCTTGGACGCGCCGGTGTCCAGCTTGGCCACGATCTGTTCCAGCGTCATGCGGCCCTGGTCGAACACTTCACCGTTGAGATACACGGTCGGCACGGACATGATCTGGCGCGCTTCGACTTCGGCCGGGAACAGCCCGCCATCGATCGCTACGTGCTGGATGCGCGGGTTCAGCACCGCCGCCAGGTTCAGCGCCTGGACCACGTCCGGGCAGTTCTGGCAGGACAGCGAGAAGTAGGTTTCGAAGCGGTACTCGCCCTCCAGGTTGCGCACCTGCTCGATCAGCTCGGCCGTGGCCTTGGAGGGGTGGCCGCCGACCTGCAGCAGTGCCAGCACCAGCGAGGTGAACTCGTGGCCCATCGGCAGGCCCGCGAACACCAGGTGGATGTCCTGGCCCGGCGTGGTCAGCGCGAACGAGGGCGTGCGCTCGCTGCTGTCGCGACGCACGTCCAGGCTGATCTGCGTCGACAGCGAGGTCAGCGTGTTCAGCAGCTCGAGCATCTCCTGCGACTTGGCGCCGTCATCCACGTGCGCCGTGATCTGGATCGGACGGGTGACACGTTCCAGATAGGTCTTCAGCTGGGACTGGAGGTTGGCATCCAACATCGAAAAACTCCTTGATTCAGGCAAGGGAACAGCGTCGACGAACCCCGCGGGTGCATCTGCGCGACATGGGGGTGAACCGAAACCGGCGCGTGGGGCACCGGCTTGGGTTCACCCCCACCCCCGGCGGGCGGGGATGGGGATGAGAAGCGGCTTAGATCTTGCCGACCAGGTCCAGCGACGGGGTCAGGGTCTTTTCGCCTTCCTTCCACTTCGCCGGGCACACCTGGTTCGGGTTGGCGGCGGTGAACTGGGCAGCCTTCAGCTTGCGCAGGGTCTCGGAGACGTCACGGGCGATCTCGTTGGAATGGATCTCCAGGGTCTTGATCACGCCTTCCGGGTTGATGATGAAGGTGCCGCGCAGGGCCAGGCCTTCTTCCGGAATGTGCACGCCGAAAGCGTTGGTCAGCTGGTGGGTCGGGTCGCCGACCAGCGGGAACTGCGCCTTGCCGACGGCCGGCGAGGTTTCGTGCCACACCTTGTGCGAGAAGTGCGTGTCGGTGGTGACGATGTAGACCTCGGCACCGGCCTTCTGGAACTCGGCGTAATGATCGGCGGCGTCTTCGATCTCGGTCGGGCAGTTGAAGGTGAACGCGGCCGGCATGAAGATCAGCACGGACCAGTGACCCTTCAGGGTGGCGTCGGAGACCTTGATGAACTCGCCGTTCTGGTAGGCGTTGGCTTCGAACGGCTGGATCTGGGTGTTGATGAGCGACATCGTTGTTCCTCTTGGTGAAGGGGGTGGGTGAAGCGACCAACACAGGTTAGCGGCTCCGTTCCCATAAGGACAATCCATTGATTGCATCTATGCGATAGCCATAGACTATCAAAAGCAGCTGATCCTGCGATGAAGGGTGGCGGCGCTATCCGTCAGAACCGTTGCAGCGCAATGACCACGCCCGAACAGGCGGCGGGCGGTGCCATAGCTTCTGCATATCCGGGGACGCAGCAACCTGAACGGTCGCGCGGCTCGGGCGGCCGGCACCCCCGGATTTCGGACTGAAATCGATAGCGGCCACAGATCTAAATATGAGTGCCGATGCGTGGATTCAATCGGCGGCCGGTCGCGGACAGCCCGGGCGCGGGGCCGGCTCCCATGGCCCCGTGGACTACACTGCGCGCCCCACCGCTGTTCCGTCCCGCCATGACCGCCGCCCCTGACATCCGCCAGCTGCTCGCCGATGCCGCCGCCCGCCTGCCCGCCGTGGAAGGCCGGCACGAAGCGGAACTGCTGTTGCTGCACGTCCTGGAGCGCGAGCGCAGCTGGCTGTTCGCGCACGCCACCGATCCGGTCGAGCCGGCGCATGCCGCGGCGTTCGAGGCCCTGCTCGCCAAGCGCGTGGCCGGCGCGCCGGTGGCCTACCTGCTGGGACGCCGCGGTTTCTGGACCCTGGATCTGGAGGTAAGCCCGGCCACCCTGATCCCGCGCCCGGAGACCGAGCTGCTGGTCGAGCTGGCGCTGGCGCGGTTGCCGGCGGACAGCCCGCTGCGGATCGCGGATATGGGCACCGGCAGCGGCGCGATCGCCTTGGCGCTGGCCAGCGAACGGCCGCAGGCCAGTGTCATCGCCACCGACCTCAGCGAGGCCGCATTGGCGGTCGCGGCGCGCAACGCGCAGCGCCATGCACTGAGCAACGTCAGCGTCCGGCAGGGCGCGTGGTATGCCCCGCTGGCCGGCGAGCGGTTCGATCTGATCGCGACCAACCCGCCGTATATCGCCAGCGACGACCCGCACCTGGTGCAGGGCGACCTGCGTTTCGAGCCGGCTACCGCACTGGCCTCCGGCCACGACGGGCTGGACGACATCCGGCTGATCATCGCCGGTGCGGCAGCGCACCTGCTTCCCGGCGGCTGGCTGCTGATCGAACACGGCTGGGACCAGGGCGCGGCGATCCGCGCGCTGCTGCGGGACGCCGGTTTCCAGTCGGTCGCCACCGAGCACGATCTGGAACAGCGCGACCGGGTGAGCCTGGGCTGTCTGCCGGCCTGACCGCGTGCCGTCCCTGCGGTGACCCCGAGGCTAGAATGACCTGTCCACCGGGCCGCCGCGCAGCGTGATGCGGCGACTGTCATTCCACATGGAGTTCCTGTCATGCGTACGCTGTATCCCGCCATCACCCCTTACGACGTCGGCACCCTGAAGGTCGATGACCGCCACACGCTGTACTTCGAGCAGTGCGGCAATCCCGACGGCAAGCCGGTGGTGATGCTGCACGGTGGCCCGGGCGGCGGCTGCAGCGACAAAATGCGCCAGTTCCACGACCCGGCCAAGTACCGGATCATCCTGTTCGACCAGCGCGGTGCCGGCCGTTCCACGCCGCATGCGGACCTGGTCGACAACACCACCTGGGACCTGGTCGCCGATATCGAAACACTGCGCGAGCACCTCAAGGTGGATCGCTGGCAGGTCTTCGGCGGCAGCTGGGGCTCGACCCTGGCGCTGGCCTATGCCCAGACCCACCCGCAGCGTGTGACCGAGCTGGTCCTGCGCGGCATCTTCATGCTGCGCCGCTGGGAGCTGGAATGGTTCTACCAGGAAGGCGCCAACCGCCTGTTCCCGGATGCGTGGGAGCATTACCTCAAGCCGATCCCGGCCGTTGAGCGCCACGACCTGATCTCCGCCTTCCACCGCCGCCTGACCAGCGACGATGAAGCCACCCGCTTGGCCGCGGCCAAGGCGTGGAGCGTGTGGGAAGGCGCGACCAGCTTCCTGCACGTGGACGATGACTTCGTGAACAGCCACCAGGATCCGCAGTTCGCGTTGGCCTTCGCCCGCATCGAGAACCATTACTTCGTCAACGGCGGTTTCTTCGAGGTGGAAGAGCAACTGCTGCGTGACGCGCACCGCATCGCCGATATTCCGGGCGTGATCGTGCACGGCCGCTACGACGTGGTCTGCCCGCTGCAGAGTGCGTGGGAACTGCACAAGGCGTGGCCGAAATCGACGCTGGAGATCAGCCCGGCCTCGGGTCACTCCGCGTTCGAAGCCGAGAATGTCGACGCGCTGGTGCGTGCGACGGATCGCTTCGCGGGTTGATGGTGGTGTGCCGAGCAACCAGCTCCACCTACCGGGGCAACCCCCGCAGGCGCGGGGGGGTTTACAACCCGATGGGGTGGG
>NZ_JBDJMB010000054.1:0-6451 GCF_039673645.1 Stenotrophomonas sp. TWI700
GCCGGCCGTTGGCCGGCAGGACACCTTGGAGCCGGCCAGCGGCCGGCACTACACGTGCCTTCGGATCCTGCGAGAAGCCGGCACGCGGCCGGCGTTACTCGCCGATCCAGCCGTCGAGCAGATCGGCGAATTCGTCGGCGTGCTCTTCTTCCTGCGCGAGGATCTCTTCGAGGATGCGCTTGGTCGTGGTGTCCTTGTCGCCGACGAAGTTGATCATCTCGCGGTAGCTGTCGATCGCGATGCGCTCGGCAATGAGGTTCTCGCGGACCATGTCGCGCAGGTCGCTGCCTTCCTTGTACTCGGCATGCGAACGTGCGGTGAGCGTATCCGGGTTGAGATCCGGCTCGCCGCCGAGCTGCACGATGCGCTCTGCCAGCTTGCCGGCGTGCGCCTGCTCCTGCTGGGCGTGCTCCAGGAACTCGGCCTTGATCGAATCGGCGAGCATGCCCTTGGCCATGAAGTAATGGCGGTAGTAGCGCAGCACGCACACGTACTCGGTGGCGAGCGCATCGTTGAGCAGCTTGATCACCGCCTTGCGGTCGGCGCTGTAGCTGTCGGTGATCGCGCCGTCTTCGATGTCCTTGCGGGCCTTGGCGCGCAGGGTGGCGGTATCGCTGATGCCCGGCGGACGGGCGGTGTTCGGGGCGGTATCGGGGGTGTTCTTGGCTGGCTTGGACATGGCTGGCCGGATTCCTCTGTTGCGTGGGTCTAGCGGGGGAGATGCTCCAGCACGTACTGCGCCGAAGACACCTCGAATTTTCCGGGTTCCTCGATGAAGGTTTCGCGCACGACACCGTCTTCGACGTACAGCGCGAAGCGGCGCGAGCGGATGCCCATCCCGGAGCTGCTGGCATCCATTTCCAGGCCGAGCGCCCGGGTGAACTCGCCATTGCCGTCGGACAACAGCTGCAGGCCGTCGGGCACCTGCTGGCTCTCGCCCCAGGCCTTCATCACGAACGGATCGTTGACCGCCATGCAGAACACTTCGATGCCGCGGTGGCGGAACACGGGGAACTGCTCGATGTAGCCGGGCAGGTGCCGGGCCGAACAGGTCGGGGTGAATGCGCCGGGCACGCCGAACAGCACCGCTTTGCGCGAATCGAACAGGGCATGGGTATCGATGGTCTCCATGCCCTCGCGGATGCGCTTGAGGGTGACTTCGGGAATGCGGTCGCCTACGTGGATGGTCATGCGGACTCCTTGGACACAGGCAGGGTAGTGAGGGGCATGGGATGGCCATGTCAACACGTTGAAAACCGGACGTGCAGACCCATCTGGAGCGGGAGAGGCGGGCTACCGGGGGCAGCGTAGCCGGTCGGGATGTCCGCCGCATTGCGCAGGATCATTCGTGCCCGGCGTCACGGTGGGCCGGTCCGCAGCGGCTAGAATTGCGCGGACGGCGCCCGCCCACGCGGGTGGCCGAACTTAGTCGAGGTGTTTGGATGGAATTCAAGGATTACTACGCCACGCTCGGGGTGGAACCCACCGCGGGCGATGCTGAGATCAAGACCGCTTACCGCCGCCTGGCGCGCAAGTACCACCCGGATGTGAGCAAGGAAGCGGGGGCGGAGGACAAATTCAAGGCGGTCAACGAGGCTTACGAGGCGCTGCGCGACCCGCAGAAGCGCGCGGCCTATGACCAGCTGAAGGCGCAGGGCTACCGGCCCGGCGAAGAGTTCCACACCCCGCCGAACTATGGCGGTGGGCAGGGCTACGATTTTGAAGAGGTGTTCGGGGGCGGCGCCGGTGGCGGCGGCTTCAGCGACTTCTTCGAAAGCCTGTTCGCGCGCCAGCGGGGCGGCGGTGGCGGCCGCGCCAGCGGATTCGGCGGCGCCAGCCAGGGCCCGCAGCCCACCCGCGACACCCGCGCCAAGCTGTCGGTGCCGCTGGAAGCCGCCTACCAGGGCGACAGCCTGCGCATCAACGTGGGCGGCAAGCAGCTGGATGTGCGCGTGCCCAAGGGCATCCGCCCCGGCCAGGTGATCCGCCTGACCGGGCAGGGCACCGGCGGTGGCAACCTGCTGCTGGAAGTGGAATACGCCGAACACCCGCAGTTCGAGGTGGACGGGCGCAACATCCTGTACACCCTGCAGGTCACCCCGTGGCAGGCCGCGCTGGGGACCAGCATCAGCGTGCCGACCCTGGGCGGGGCGGTGGAGTTGAAGGTGCCGGCCGAGTCCGACGCGGGCCGCAAGCTGCGCCTGCGCGGCCGCGGCCTGCCGGGCAACCCGGACGGCGACCAGATCGTGGAGCTGGAGATCATCGCGCCGGCGCCGACCGACGAAGCGCAGAAGAAGGCCTACAAGGCGCTGGCCAAGGCGTTCGGCGAGAAGGTGTGATGCAAGGCGTTGCGCGGCGTCCCGGTCATCGTTGCGTACCGACCAACGGTCGGTATCTACCGGGTCGGCCGCGATTGCCTTCGCGGTAGAAGCCGACCGTTGGTCGGCTCATCGTGCCATCGGCTCACGCCGTCGGCGGTTCCTGGTGGCTGAAAACGCGCTCCAGCACCTCGGACAGCTCGTCCTCGGAGAACGGCTTGGTGATGTAGGCCTTGGCGCCCTGCCGCATGCCCCACATGCGGTCGGTGTCCTGGTCCTTGGTGGTCACCAGGATCACCGGGATGTGCTTGGTCGAGGCATCGCGTGCCAGGGTACGGGTCGCCTGGAAACCATTGAGGTTGGGCATCACCACGTCCATCAGCACCAGATCGGGCAGCTCGGCCTTGGCCGCTTCCACCCCGGCCGCGCCATCGGTGGCGGTCAGGATGTCGTGCCCGAGTTTTTCGACGATCCGCTGTATCCCCAACAGCTGCGACGGTGAATCGTCGACGATCAGAATGCGTGCCATGTTGTTCCCCGTGTGATGCCCGCAGTGTAGTGCGGGCCTCGCACCGTCGTGAAGCGCCGGACGTGCCGTCCGTCGCCCGGCTGCCACGCTCAGTCGATTCGTACCACCGTGCGGCCGTGGTTGCCGCCTGCGAGCAGGGCATCAAACGCTGCCGGCAGGCCATCCAGTCCGACTTCGCCCGTGCAGATCGTCTCCAGATGCGCCGGTTTCCACGCGTCGCCCAGCTTCGCCCAGACCGCTTCGCGCAGATCGCGCGGTGCGCTGGAGGACGACACACCGATCAGCGACACGCCGCGGATGATGAAGGGCATGACCGTCATGTCCAGCGCCGGGCTCGCGGCCAGGCCGGCACTGACGACCGAGCCGTAGGGCACGGTCTGGGCCAGCAGGCTGGTCAGCATCGCGCCGCCGGCATTGTCCAGGCCGCCGCCGAAGCGCGCCGATTCCATCGGCCGGGTGGTCGCCAGCACGTCCCGCGGCAGGACCTCGCGGGCCCCCAGTCCGCGCAGGTAGTCGGCCTGGTCGGCCTTGCCGCTGATCGCATGCACCTCGAAACCGGCCCGGGTGAAGATGTCCACCGCCAGCGAGCCGACCCCGCCGGTCGCTCCGGTCACGGCCAGCGGCCCGTGGGCGGGGGTCTGCCGGTTGTCCAGCATCCGCACCAGCGCCAGCGCAGCGGTGAAGCCGGCCGTGCCCAGGATCATCGCCTCACGCGGGGTCAGTCCGGTCGGCTGCGGGATTACCGCGCTGGCGGCCAGGCGGACATACGGGCTGTAGCCGCCATCGCGGGTCTCGCTCAGCCCGCAGCCGGTGGCCAGTACTGCATCGCCCTCGCGGTAGGCCGGATCGGTCGAGGCGACCACGGTGCCGGCCACGTCGATGCCGCCGACCAGCGGGAAGCGGCGCAGGATCCGGCCCTTGCCGGTGCCCGCCAATGCATCCTTGTAGTTGACCGAGGACCAGTGCGCGCGGATCACCACCTCGCCCGGGTTGAGCTGGTCCAGGCCGATCGGTTCCAGCCCGGCGTGGTAGCCGGTATCGTCCTGGTGGATGCGGAAAGCGTTGAACCGGTCGGGAATTGCCATGAAGATGCCTGACGGGGGAAAACACCACCTTACCCGCTGCTCCGGCGCGCGGGGACCCTCACGGACCTTCGCGGAGGCGGTTATGAATCGTTCCCCGAGAGGTGTGACCCCTTCCAATCCTGTCGATCTGCCCCATCTAGTAGAATCGACAGCGATTTAACGTTTTAACGGTTGACGGTGCGGGAATGGCCCGCAGGCAACCTTACCTTGATGGAGCGTGCATGGCCTGGAATACACCCGGCGGCAACAAGGGCGGACAAGGCCCCGACGAGAATCGACGTGGGCCGTTCGGTCCTCGCGGTGGCGGCAATGGCGGCGGTTGGGGCGGTTTGCCCGGTCCGCTGAAAGACCTGTTCGATGGCGGCATCCTGCGGTGGGTCGCAGTGGCTGCGGTGTTGCTGCTGCTGTTCTCCAGCTTCCAGCTGATCGGCGAACAGCAACGCGGCGTCGTGCTGCGCTTCGGTCAGTTCCATCGCATCCTGCAGCCTGGCCCGAACTTCAAGCTGCCGTGGCCGCTGGAGTCGGTGACCAAGGTCAATGCCACCGAGATCAAGACGTTCAGCAGCCAGGTGCCGGTCCTGACCCGTGACGAGAACATCGTCAACGTCTCGCTCAACGTCCAGTACCGCATCGATGATCCGCGCCTGTATCTGTTCGGCTCGGTCGATGCCGACCAGGTGCTGGAGCAGACCGCGCAGAGCGCCGTGCGTGAGCAGGTCGGTCGTGCGGACCTCAACAACGTGCTGAACAACCGTGGCCCGCTGGCCGTGGCCGCCGAAGAGCGCCTGCAGGCCTCGCTCGGCAGCTACCGCACCGGTCTGTCGGTGACCGGTCTGACCCTGCCCGATGCCCGCCCGCCCGAGGAGGTCAAGCCGGCCTTCGATGAGGTCAACGGTGCCCAGCAGGTCAAGGAGCGTCTGATCAACGAAGCCCAGGCCTACGCGGCCAAGGTGGTTCCGGAAGCGCGCGGCCAGGCCTCGCGGGCCCGTACCACCGCCGAAGGCTACAAGCAGGCCGTGGTTGCCAAGGCCGAGGGTGATGCCTCGCGCTTCAGCCTGCTGCAGGTCCAGTACAAGGACGCCCCGGAAGTCACGCGCAAGCGCCTGTGGCTGGAAACGGTGCAGAAGGTGCTCTCGGAGAACCGCAAGATCATCGGTGGCGATGGCCGCCAGCTGATCTACGTGCCGATGCCGGGCGACACCCGCACCAGCAGCAATGCCGCTCCGGCGGTGACCCCGGAAGTCATGCTGCCGTCGCTGCCTGCCAGCACGGCCGTCGATGGCGTTCGCAATGCGGAGCGTCCGACGACGCGCCCGACCGGTCGTGAGGAGGGCAGCCGATGAGAAGTTCACTGTGGATTGGTCTGGCCGTAGCGGTCCTGCTCGGCCTGCTGGGTTCGGTCTACGTGGTCCGTGAGGACCAGACCGCGATGGTGTTGAACCTGGGCAAGGTGGTCCGTGCGGACATCAAGCCGGGCCTGCACTTCAAGGTGCCGCTGGTGGAAACGGTGCGCGTGTTCGATCGCCGCTTCCAGGTGCTCGACACCGCCCCGGCGCGTTACTTCACCGCCGAGCAGAAGGACGTCAGCGTCGACTTCTTCGCGATCGGTTACATCTCCGACGTGCGCGCGTATTTCCGTGCGACCGGCGGCGATGCCCGCGTGGCGAATGCCCGTCTGGCCCCGATCATCACCGACTCCCTGCGCAACCAGATCAACTCGCGTTCGTTGCAGCAGCTGGTGTCCGGGGATCGCAGCGAACTGATCGCCAACCAGCTGACCGGCATCAACGAGTCGGTCAAGGCGCTCGGCATGCAGATCATCGACCTGCGCATCAAGCAGATCGACCTGCCGACCGACAGCCAGGTGATCAACGATGTGTACGAACGCATGCGCGCCCAGCGTAAGCAGGAAGCCGCCAAGCTGCGCGCCGAGGGTGAGGAGCAGTCGCTGACCATCCGTGCCCAGGCCGACCGCGAGAGCACCGTGATCGTGGCCGAAGCCGAGCGTGATGCCCAGCAGCTGCGTGGTGCCGGCGATGCCGACGCCGCCCGCATCTACGGCAAGGCCGGCTCGGCCGACCCGTCGTTCTACGCCTTCTACCGCAGCCTGGAGGCCTACCGTGGCTCCATGACCGACGGCAACGGCGTGATCGTGCTCGACAAGAACGACCCGTTCCTGCAGTACCTCAAGAGCGATCGCTGAGGCCGCAGGCGGTAGTCATCCACGGGGACCCGGTGCAGACCGGGTCCCCGTTTTGTTTGTGGAGATGTCATGAAAGATCTGTTCTCGGCCCTGTGCCTGGTCGCCGTGCTCGAAGGCCTGTTCCTGTTCGCCGCCCCTTTGGCCTGGAAGCGGATGGCCGAGCAGCTGCTGATGCTGCGCAGCAGCGCCCTGCGTGCCTGGGGCGGGGTGATCCTGCTGGCCGGGCTGACCACGCTGTGGTGGTTGAAGCACTGAGCGGGTTCCCGCCATGCGCTGTCTGGTAGTGCCGGCCGCTGGCCGGCACCCGGGATGGCCT
>NZ_JBDJMB010000055.1:0-6328 GCF_039673645.1 Stenotrophomonas sp. TWI700
GGGGCCCGCGCGGGCGCCCCCCCTCGTGCGGTTTGCATTGCGGTGGGGGGGCGCCGCCCCCCCGCCCCCCACTACCGGGGTCTGGCCATGCGGCGCCGCGCGTCCGTTGCGCATCGTGCAAAACACAAAGAGCCGGGCAATGCCCGGCTCTCCCTGTTGACGCGTTGCGATCAATGCTCGATCAGAACGACCAGGTGAACGTCAGGCCGCCATTGCGCCCATCGCCATACGCACCGTACCCGTTGATCTGCGAGAAGTACGTCTTGTCCAGCAGATTGTTGAGGTTGGCCTGCACGCTGAACGCCGGCGAGATGCGGTAGCGCACGAAGGCGCTGACCAGCGCATAGCCGCCCTGTTCGATGCGGCCATACGCCGGCACCGGATAGTAGATCCCGTTCTGCCAGTTGGCACCGCCGCCGACGGTCAGCGCGGTCAGCGACTGCGGGGTGTAGCTGGTGAACAGCTTGATCGTGGTCTGCGGCAGGTTGGTGTTGATGTCCGCGTCGTTGATGTCCTTGGCCACGTAGCGCGAGGCGCCAAAGGTCGCGTTCCAGCCCGGCGCCAGTTCGCCATTGAGTTCGAACTCGAACCCACGGCTCACCGTGCCGCGCGCGGCGATGTAGGCGAACTCACCCGGACGGCTGACGATCGGCTCGCTGGTGATCTGCGCGACATTGTCCTGCTCGATGCGGAACGCAGCGACGGAGACGTTCAGGCGGTTGTCGAACCATGCGCCCTTGACGCCGATTTCGTAGCTCTTGCCGTCCACCGGATCGAGGTAGCTGCCGCTACGGTCGCGCGCTGTCTGCGGCTGGAAGATCTCGGTGTAGCTGGCGTAGGTGGAGTAGGTGTCGTTGATGTCGAACACCAGGCCGGCATACGGGGTGGTGACCTTGTGCGAACGGTCGGCGCCTTCACCTTCGCTGTTCCAGTCGGTGTAACGCGCGCCCAGGATCAGCTTGAGCGGATCGGCCAGCGACAGGCGGGTGGCGACGTAGCCAGCCTTCTGGGTGATGGTGCCTTCGCTCGCGAGCGTCAGCGGGTTCCAGACAGGCTCAGGGAAGTTCCCCGTCCATCCCAGGTAGCTGTCCAGTGGCTGCCAACGAGGATTGTCCACTGTGCCTTGGTAGTCACCGTAATTGGCAAAATCGCGCTTGTTGTAACTCAGCCCGGCCATGAACTGATGTTCCCGCCCGAACAGCTGGAACGGGCCTTCCACATAGCCATCTACGGCATTGACCTTGCGCTCTGTATTGTAGAAGCCGGCCGATCCCACTACGCCTGCGCCGGTGTTTTTGTCGAAGTTGGAAGCGCCGGTCACCCAGTCGTTGTAGGCCGGATAGAACAACTTGTCATCGGCATTGGTCTTGTCATGGGAGGCGCCAACCTTGACCTTCCAGTCGTTGGCGAAGGCGTGTTCCAACGTGGCGAACAGGCGCTTGCTGGTCGTATCCCAGTAAGTCCAGCCCGGATTGGGATTGAACGATTCGTCATAACCAGTGGAGGTGCCGTCGGAGAACAGCATCGGGAAGCCACCCCAGGTCGCGCCGTTGGCCCGCTTCTGCTGGTAGTCGTAGCCCACGCTCAGCTGGGTGTCCGGGGTCAGGTCGGCGTCGATCACCGCATAGCCCAGCGTCTTGTGCTGGTCGTAGCGGTCCATCTGCGATTCGGTGTCCAGGTAGCTGCCGATGACGCGCGCGCGCACCGAGCCGCTGGCATTCAGCGGGGTGGTCACGTCCACCGTGCTGCGGGTGCGGCCCCAGCTGCCGACGTTGACCGACACATTGCCGGTCAGCTCGGCGCTGTCGGCATGCTTGCGGATCAGGTTCACCGAGGCGGACGGGTTGCCGGCGCCGGACAGCAGGCCGGTGGCGCCACGCACCACTTCCACGCGGTCATACAGGGCCAGGTCCAGGCCGGAATCGCCGTAGCTCCAGTTCTGCACCATCTGCGTCGGCAGGCCGTCGAACTGGTAGCTGTCGATGTAGAAGCCGCGCGCGTAGAACTCGGTGCGCTCGGTATCGGACTGGGTGCTGCTCACGCCGGTGGTGTTGGCGAGGACGTCGATGATGTCATCGAGGTTCTGATCCTCGATGCGCTGGTGGCTGATGATGCTGACCGACTGCGGGATCTCGCGCGGGGCGAGATCGAAGCGGGTACCGGCCGAGGTCCTGCGGACCGAATAGCCTTCGGCGCGCTCGCCCTTGACCACGATCCTGTCCAGGGTGGTGGCATCAGCGGCAGCGTCCTGCGCGAAGGCAGGCGCGACGGCGAAGGTGCACAGGGCCACCATCAAGGCCTGCGGCAGCGGGCGGCGGTGCATCGACGGGCGGGGCAGCACGTGGGCGGAGCGGGTCATCGGCGTTTCCAGAAATTCGGCAACGCGCATGGCCGGCGTCCTGGGTGGCCTGCGGCGGAGCGGAGTGGGGGCAGGCAGCGGCTGGCGGGGGGCGTGGACCCGACGCGGGCTCGATAACTGTTCGCGGGCGCGCATCCCTTACGCGACCCGGATCACACTATGGTAATAGCAATGATTCGCATCATCAACCGCATCGGCCATCGGTACCATTGCGCAAGGCCGGCAAGTCGGGGCCCTCTCGTATTCATACTTCCCGCTGCCGAGCCTCTGCGGGCGCAGGCGCGCCGGGTGGGTCGCCGGAGGTGCCCGCGCGCTGGGTTAACAGCTGCGTCGCTACCCTGGGCCTGCGCTGGGTGGACAGCCTTAGCCTCCGCGCGATCCGGCGGCCCGCGCATGCCAGGCCGCCTTCCTCGGCTGCAGGAGATGCCCATGGTCAGCAAGAATACGATCTGCCTCTGGTTCGACGGCACCGCGCTGGAGGCCGCCACGTTCTACGCCGCCACCTTCCCGGACAGTGCGGTGCACGCGGTGCATCACGCACCGGGCGACTTCCCCTCCGGCAAGCAGGGGGACGTACTCACCGTCGATTTCACCGTCGCCGGCATTCCCTGCCTGGGGCTCAACGGCGGCCCGGCGTTCAAGCACAGCGAAGCCTTCTCCTTCCAGATCGCGACCGATGACCAGGCCGAGACCGACCGGCTCTGGAACGCGATCGTCGGCAACGGCGGCGAGGAAAGCGCCTGCGGCTGGTGCCGCGACAAGTGGGGCCTGTCCTGGCAGATCACTCCGCGGGTACTGACCGATGCGGTGACCAGCACGGACCCTGCCGTGGCCCGGCGCGCGTTCGAGGCGATGATGACGATGCGCAGGATCGACGTGGCGGCCATCGAGGCCGCGGTGAAGGGCTGAGGCGGCCCGCGCGGCGAGCGGCAGCGGACAGCAAGAACGATCAAATGACACGCCGCGCGCTGGGTTACGCTGCGGACCCGTTCATCGGCATGGATCTGGCGGTATGGGTGCGGCACGCAGGGCCCTGTGGTACATCGAAAGCCACTTCGCTGAAAACCCGTCGCTGGCCGATATCGCCGGCGTGGTCGGGCTGTCCCCGTTCCATCTCTCGCGCCTGTTCCAGCTCGGCACCGGCACCTCGGTGGTGCGCTATCTGCGTGGGCGCCGGCTGACCGAGGCCGCACGCCAGCTGGCGGCCGGCGCCGGTGACATCCTCGGTGTCGCGATGGCCGCCGGGTACGGCTCGCATGCGGCATTTACCCGCGCGTTCTCCGAGCAGTTCGGGCGCTCGCCCGAGCAGGTCCGCGAGCAGGGGCTGCGGGGTCTGACGCTGGTGGAGGCCTTGAAGCTGGACGACACCGCCACCCCCTGCGTGATCGAGCCGCATCGCGCGTACCGCGGTGCCCTGCGCGTCGCCGGTATCGGTGCGCGCCATACGTCCGCGACCGTCGCATCGATTCCCTCGCAGTGGCAGCGCCTGGGCGAGGCGCATGGCCTGGCTGCGGAGATCGCATATGGGGTGTGCGGCAACAATGATGCCGACGGCGGCTTCGACTACATCGCCGGGGTGGAGATCCGTGCCGCCGCACCCGTGCCCGCAGGCTGGCAGGCGATCTCGATTGCGCCCCGCGAATACCTGGTGGCCTGGCACGCCGGGCACATTTCGGCGATCCGTTCCACCTGGTTCTGGTTGTTGAACGACTATCTGCCGGGCTCCGGCCTGACCCTGGCCGAGGCACCGGACCTGGAGCGCTACGACGCACGCTTCGATGACCGCAGCGGCCACGGCGGGGTGGAGATCTGGCTGCCCCTGGCCGACACGCTGCCCCCCAAGGAGATCGACCCATGCGAATGACCGCCCGTTGCTGTGCTGCGCTGTTGTGGCTCTGCCTGCCCACGTTTGCCGTGGCCGCCGCGCTGCCGGTCGGAGAGCGCCACGGCATCGCGCATACGCCGAGTGCGGCCGTGCGCGATGCCGACCACCGCGACAGCGTGCGCTATACCGTGTGGTACCCGGCCCGGTCCGGTACGCAGGAAACCGCGCTGACGATCGGCCCGCCGGGCGCGCCGTTGTTCGAGGTGGGCACGGCCGCCGCCGATGCCGCCATGGCCAAAGGACGCTGGCCGGTCCTGCTGCTCTCGCACGGCAACGGCGGCAGCGCACGGATGATGGGCTGGTTTGGCACCGCGATGGCGCGCGCAGGGTATGTGGTGATCGCGGTGGATCATCCCGGCAACAACGGCGTGGACCCGATGACCGAAGCGGGCAGCATCCTGATGTGGAACCGCGCGGATGACCTCGCGGCCGCACTGGCTGCCGTACAGGCCGACCCCGCGCTGGCGACGGACATCGACAGCACGCGGCTTGGCATCGCGGGCTATTCGGCGGGTGGGTTCACTGCCCTGGTTGCCGCGGGTGCACGCCCGGATGTGCAGCGGCTGCTGGCGTTCTGCCGCGCGCATCCCGCCGACGGGGTCTGCGCGCCGCAGGCGGAGAACCCGACGCTGACGCTGACGCGCCGGATGAGCGTGGCGGCCACCCCCGAACTCGCCCCGTGGGTGGCCAAGGCGGGAGACGATCGCGCGCTCCCGGCTGTCCGCGCGGTGTTCCTGATCGCCCCGGCGATGGTGCAGGCCTTCGCGCCGGAGGAACTGGGCAAGGTGCCGTCGCCGGTCTCCATCATCGTCGGAGCGGGCGACACGGTGGCAGCGCCCGCCACCAACAGCGAGGTCGCGGCCGCGGCACTTCCGAAGGCGAGGCTGACCATCCTGCCGGCAGTCGGTCACTACGATTTCCTGTCCAGCTGCACCGCGCTCGGAAAGACGCGCGTCGGTGCGCTGTGCCAGGTGGCGGCCGACCAGAACGCCACGCACGGCGCCGCGATCACCGAAGCCAGGGCCTTGTTCGACGCGGCGTTGTCGGCCACGCGCTGATGCGGGGGCGTGCCCCGTCCAGGCAGCCCTCAGGATCAGCGGGAGAGCAGCGTCGGCCGACGATCCGCAATATCCTGTGCGGATGTCGACCTCCCGCCTCTCTTCCTTCTTTCCCGCCCTGGCCGTGCTCGGCTCGGTCACCTCGCTGGCCGTGGGCACCTCGTATGCCAAGCAGCTGTTCCCGCTGATCGGCGCGCAGGGCACCAGCGCACTGCGCGTGGGGTTCTCGGCGCTGGTGCTGCTGATGGTGTTCCGGCCGTGGCGCTGGACCACGTCCCGTGCGGACGCTGGCACGATCATCCGCTACGGCATCACGCTCGGGGTGATGAACCTGCTGTTCTACATGGCCCTGCGCACGATCCCGTTCGGCATCGCGGTGGCGATCGAATTCTGCGGGCCGTTGGCGGTGGCGATGTGGTCCTCGCGGCGGCCGGTCGACTTTGTGTGGGTCGGCTGTGCGCTGGTCGGGCTGTTGCTGCTGCTGCCGTTGGGCCATGGCGAGCCGCTGGATCCGGTCGGGGTGATGTTCGCCCTCGGCGCCGCCGTGTGCTGGGCGATGTACATCATCTTCGGCAAGCGTGCCGGCCACCTGCCGGCCGGGCATACGGTGTCGCTGGGTCTGTGCGCGGCGGCGTTGGTGGTGGTGCCAGTGGGCGTGGCGCATGCAGGCATGGCGCTGCTGGATCCGAAGATCCTGTTGTTCGGCCTCGGCGTGGCGATCGTGTCCAGCGCGATTCCGATGTCACTGGAGATGATGGCGCTGAAGCGGTTGCCGAAAGAGACCTTCGGCATCCTGATCAGCATGGAGCCGGCGGTCGCGGCGCTGCTGGCGATGGGGTTGCTGGCCGAACACCTGACCCCGCTGCAGTGGGCGGCGATCGGCTGCACGGTGGTGGCCTCGGTCGGCAGTACGGTGACCGCGAAACGTGCGGTGGTGCCGTTGCCGGGTGCGCCGGCGTAATCGCGCGCGTTGGTATCGGTAGTGCCGGCCGCTGGCCGGCTCCGCAGTACCGGTGGATCATGAGG
>NZ_JBDJMB010000056.1:0-5897 GCF_039673645.1 Stenotrophomonas sp. TWI700
GCTCCGCAACGGACATCGGGAGCCCGCCAGCGGCCGGCAGGACCCTGCGTGCTGTCGGGATTTTTGCGGAGCCGGCCAGCGGCCGGCACTACCCTGCGTGCTGTCGGGATTTCTGCGGAGCCGGCCAGCGGCCGGCACTACCCTGTGTGCTGTTGGGATTTCTGCGGAGCCGGCCAGCGGCCGGCACTACCGGTCATGCGGATCGACCAACGGTCGATGCCTACCGTGGGCCTCGCGTGGCCGAGACGTTCTACCCCAGCAACGTTTCCAGTACCGCCATGCGCACCGCGACGCCGTTGGCGACCTGGCGCAGGACCCACGACTGCGGGCCATCGGCCACCTCGTCGGTGACCTCCACGCCGCGGTTGATCGGGCCCGGGTGCAGCACGGCGGCGTCGGTGCCCGCACGCTTCAGGCGCGCGGCATCCAGGCCGTACTGGGCGTGGTACTGCTCCAGCGAGGGCACCAGGCCTTCTTCCATGCGCTCGCGCTGCAGGCGCAGCATCATCAGCGCATCGGCGCCTTCCAGCATGGCGTCGAAATCATCGCCGACGATGCAGCCCTTGAGCGTGTCATCGTCCGGCAGCAGCGACTGCGGTCCGCAGACGCGGATCTCGCCGACGCCCAGCGTGCGCAGGGCATGCAGATCGGTGCGGGCCACGCGCGAGTGCTTCACGTCGCCGACGATGATGACCTTCATCTTCGAGAAATCACTGCCCTTGGCCTGGCGCAGGGTGAGCATGTCCAGCAGGCCCTGGGTCGGGTGCGAGCTGCGGCCGTCACCGGCGTTGACCAGGGCCGTGCCCTCGCCCGCCGCCGCCGCCAGTGCCGCTACCGCGCCATCATCGGGATGGCGCACCACGAAGCCGCGCACGCCCATCGCTTCCAGGTTCTTCAGCGTGTCGCAGGCGGTCTCGCCCTTGCGGGTGGACGAGGTGGAGGCATCGAAGTTCAGCACGTCCGCCCCCAGCCGCTGCGCGGCGAGCTGGAACGAGCTGCGGGTGCGCGTGGAGGGTTCGAAGAACAGTGTGCAGACCGCCGAGCCGCCGAGCACGTGGCGCTTGTTGCCGACCCGGCCAACGGCCGCATCGCGGATCTGGCCGGCTCGGTCGAGCAGCTGCAGCAGGGTTTCGCGGGGCAGACCTTCCAGGGTCAGCAGGTGACGCAGGCGTCCATCGGAATCGAGTTGCGAGGCGGTCATGGGCAGGGTCTGAGGGTCAGGAAACGGGGGTGGCGTCATCCGGGCTGGAGAGCCAGCGTTCGATGATGACCGCCGCGGCGACGGCGTCCAGCGCAGCGGCATCGCGGCGGCGTTTGCGGCCTTCGGCGCGCTCGACCGCGAACCGGCGTGCCGCCTCGACCGAGCTGGAGCGCTCGTCGACCAGCACCACCGGCAGTTTGAAACGTTCCCGCAGCTGGCGGGCAAAGCCCTGCGCACGCTTGCGGTTGGGCTGGTCCTGGCCGTCCAGGGTCAGCGGATCGCCGACCACCAGGCCGTCCGGCCGCCATTCCTTGATCAGGCGCTCGACTGCGGTCCAGTCCGGTCCGTTGCCGTGCACATCCACCACCGCGATCGCGCGCGCATGGGTGCCGAACGAGCTGCCGATGGCCACGCCGATGCGGCGCGAACCGACGTCGAAGCCGAGCACCGTGCCATCCCGGCGGATGGTCGGCGGCGTGGCCGCGGCGGGCGCTGGCGCCGCCGGCTCAGACATGGCCGCTGTAATCGGTGAGGCGGAACAGGTCCACGCCGATGCGTGCCGCCGCGCCCTGCCAGCGCTCGTCGAACGGGGTGCTGAAGAGCAGCTCGGCATCGGCCGGCACGGCCAGCCAGCTGTTTTCGGCGAGTTCGGTTTCCAGCTGCCCTTCGCTCCAGCCGGCGCAACCCAGGGTGACCAGCGCATTGCGCGGGCCTTCGCCGCGGGCCATCGCTTCAAGGATGTCGCGCGAGGTGGTGAGGAACACGCCCTCGCCCACGGCCAGGCTGGAATCCCAGCTGCGCGCATCGTCATGGATCACGAAGCCGCGCTCGGGATGCACCGGGCCGCCGTTGAGCACGACCTGGCTGCGCAGGGTGTCGCTGGTGGTGGTGATGTCCATCTGGGCCAGCACCTCGCCGAGGGTGTACTCGGAGGGCTGGTTGACCAGCACGCCCATCGCGCCGTTCTCGTCGTGCTGGCAGATCAGCGCCACGGTACGGGCAAAGGTGGGGTCGGTCAGCGACGGCAGCGCGACCAGCAGGTGGTGGGCAAGCGAAGTGGACAGTTCAGACATGCCCCCATTCTAGCCGCTGGCCGTGATGTGCGCTTTCGCGCTGACATAATGCAGGCCTGCGCGCGTGCCCCGGCCCGCGCGCCTGATCCGCCATCGCAAGGAGCTGCACGTGTCCGGTTACTGCCTCATCGCCCCGGGTCATCCGGTCCACGGCCACTACCATGACCACGAGTACGGCTTCCCGCAGCGCGAGGAGCGCGAGCTGTTCGAGCGGCTGATCCTGGAGATCAACCAGGCCGGCCTGAGCTGGGAGACCATCCTGAAGAAGCGCGAGGGCTTCCGCGCCGCGTACGACGGCTTCGACGTGGACACGGTGGCCGCCTATGGCGAGCGCGACATCGAGCGCCTGCTCAACGATGCCCGGATCATCCGCAACCGGCTCAAGGTCCATGCGGCGGTCCACAACGCCCAGGTGATCCAGCAGCTGCGGGCCAGCCACGGCAGCTTCGTCGCCTGGCTGGATGCCCACCATCCGCTGGACAAGGCCGGCTGGGTGAAGCTGTTCAAGAAGACCTTCCGCTTCACCGGCGGGGAGATCACCGGCGAGTTCCTGATGAGCCTGGGCTACCTGCCCGGCGCGCACAGCCCGGACTGCCCCGTGTTCAAGCGCATCGACACGCTCAAACCGGCATGGCGCCAGGCGTGAGGCACACCGCATTGCGGGCCGCGCTGCTCGCCGCTCTCACCCTCCCCTCGCTGGCCGGCGCCACCGGCCTGGACAACGTGCTGGCACGCCTGCGCGCGGAGATCGCCGCGATGCCGGCCGACGACCCCGCCCCGATCGACACCGTGCTGGCCCGTTACCGCGACGAGACCGGCATCGACCTGCAGATCCCGGTGGCCGGCGACAGCGATGCGCCGCTGCCCGCGCTGGTGCGCCCGCCCACCGTCACCCCGGCCGATTGGGACGCGGTGAGCCGCTACCTGCGCGATACCGATGCCCAGCACACCGTGCCGGTGGAGATGGGCGAGTTGTCCCTGTCCCTGCTCGATCTGGATGGCGACGGCCAGCGCGACCTGGTGCAGAGCGCCTACAGCGGCGGCACCGGCCTGTACACGCAGGTGGACATGCTGCGGCGGGATGCGCAGCGCGGCTTCGTCGTGCCGGACAGCCTGGACCCCCAGCGCCCGTGGGCACAGGGCCAATACGGCCTCAGCGGGCGCGGCAGCGACCAGGGCCTCTACTGGCTGCGCATCGACGGGGTCAGCTACATCGCCTATCGCGACGGCGACTATTACGGCGACACCCTGCTGCTGAACCGGCCACTGTCGGCCGACCCGCGCGAGCGCAGCCCCACGCAGCAGTTGAAGGTGCGCTACGGCCGCGAGCATCGGCTGGCCGATCCGGTGATGCATGTCGACGGCGATCCGCTGGATGCCCGGGCGACGGCGATCGCCACCGACCGCCGCCTGCTCCGGCACATCGAGCGGCTGCTGGGCGCGCTGACCGTCGACGGCGACGGCGTCGCGCATTTCGGCGATGAGCAGGGACGCTGCCCGGTTCCGGCCGGCACCGACCCCGGTGAAGCGGAGATCTGGCCGTGGCGGGGCGCGGGCAGCTACACCTTCGACACCGCCGCGGACACCGTGATCCGCTCGGGCCGACAGTGCTACAGCGCCACCCTCATCGCCCTGCGCAGCAGCTATGCCGGCGACCATGCGCTGTGCTGCCAGCTGTGGTTGTACCGCGGCCCCGGCGAGCAGGTGGCCACGCTGGACCTGCGCAGCCGCCGCTGGGTCTCCGGCGTGACCCTCGTGCCGGTGCCGCCGCAGGGGGAATGACCGGGCGTCAGACGCCCATGTAGCGGCCCGGGCGGTGGTTGAACATCAGCACCAGGCTGAGGACCACCGCGCCGATCGCCGAGTACATCACCTTGGAGGGGGACAGCACCGAGAACGCCACGCACATCAGCAGCGTATCGAAGGACATCTGCACCTTGCCGGCGCTCCAGCCGCGGGTGCGCTGCAGGTACACCGCCAGGATGCCGATGCCGCCGAGGCTGGCCCGGTGGCGGATGTAGAACAGGATGCCCAGGCCGGCCAGCGCACCACCGACGATCGCCGAGTACAGCGAGCTCATGTGGGCGAAATCGGCCCAGCGCGGCAGCAGGTCGGTCAGCACGCCGCAGGCGGTGACCGCGGCGAAGGTCTTCAGGGTGAACTCCCAGCCCATGCGCCGCACGGCCACCCAGTAGAACGGCAGGTTGACCAGCACGAATACCAGGCCGAAGTTCCAGCCGAAGGCGTAGTGGGCCAGAAACGCCAGCCCGGCCATGCCACCGATCATCAGCCCGCCCTTGGCGAAGATCGCCAGGCCGAGCGAAGCGACCAGGGTCGCCAGGACCATGCCTTGCACGTCCTCGGCCACGGAATGGCGCAGGGCTTTCTCGTCGGCCACGGTGCCGGCGCTGTCCGGTGGCGGGGTCAGCGGACCTGCGGTGACCAGGTGGCCGTCAGCGTCGTCGCACGGCGCGGGGCCATGGGAATCAAGGGACATGGGGGTGGGGGGGTGTGACGTGGGGAGCGGTATTAGACACGATCGGCGTGACAGATGCTGCTGAAATCGATTCAGCCGGCCCAGGGACCCGAAATCGACATCCGCCGTTCATCCCGGCTGAACACCCTGCGGCTGCAGCATGCACGGGTACCCCGCTGTGCCCCTCCCTCCCTCAGGAGTTCCGTGCCATGCCCTACGTGACCACCGCCGACAACACCGAGATCTTCTACAAGGACTGGGGCAAAGGTCAGCCCCTCGTGTTCCATCACGGCTGGCCGCTCAGCGCCGATGACTGGGATACCCAGCTGCAGTTCTTCCTGCTGCAGGGCTACCGCGTGATCGCCCACGACCGCCGCGGCCATGGCCGCTCATCGCAGACCAGTGGTGGGCATGACATGGACACCTACGCCGCCGACGTCAACGCCTTGGCCGATCATCTGGACCTGCGCGATGCGATCCACATCGGGCATTCCACGGGGGGCGGCGAAGTCGCGCACTACGTGGCGCAGGCCAAACCCGGTCGCGTGGCCAAGGCCGTGCTGATCGGGGCGGTGCCGCCGATCATGGTCAAGAGTGACGCCAACCCGGGCGGCACGCCGAAGGAGGTCTTCGATGGCTTCCGGCAGGCACTGGTGGCCGGCCGTGCCGCGTTCTACCGCGAGGTGCCGATTCCGTTCTACGGCTTCAACCGCGAGGGCACGCCCCCGCAGCAGGGCATCGTCGACAACTGGTGGCGGCAGGGGATGATGGGCGCGATCAACGCGCACTACGACTGCATCCAGGCCTTCTCGGAAACCGACTTCACCGAGGATCTGAAGAAGATCGACGTCCCGGTGCTGGTGATGCACGGCGACGACGACCAGATCGTGCCGATCGCCGATTCGGCGGAGCTGGCGATCACGCTGCTCAGGCACGGCACGCTGAAGGTCTACAAAGGCTATCCGCATGGGATGTGTACGACGCATGCGGACGTGATCAACGCGGACCTGTTGGCCTTCATCCGCGGGTGAGGCGTGTGCCGACCCCCCCTCGGCCCCCCCCCGCGATTCGGGGCACCCGGAGCCGAAGACCGGTGGTGGTGCGCCCCCCCCCCCCCCCCACCGGACCCGCGCAAAAGACCCCCCCA
>NZ_JBDJMB010000057.1:2500-5437 GCF_039673645.1 Stenotrophomonas sp. TWI700
ATATCTAAGTAACCAGAGGAAAAGAAATCAACCGAGATTCCCTGAGTAGCGACGAGCGAACGGGGACTAGCCCTTAAGCTGGAATGGTTCTAGAAAAACAGCCTGGAACGGCTGGCCATAGAAGGTGATAGCCCTGTATTTAAAAGGGCCACTCCAGTGAAGACGAGTAGGGCGGGGCACGTGAAACCCTGTCTGAACATGGGGGGACCATCCTCCAAGGCTAAATACTACTGACCGACCGATAGTGAACCAGTACCGTGAGGGAAAGGCGAAAAGAACCCCGGAGAGGGGAGTGAAATAGATCCTGAAACCGTGTGCGTACAAGCAGTAGGAGCTCGAAAGAGTGACTGCGTACCTTTTGTATAATGGGTCAGCGACTTACTGTTCGTGGCAAGCTTAACCGTATAGGGGAGGCGAAGGGAAACCGAGTCTGATAAGGGCGCATAGTCGCGGGCAGTAGACCCGAAACCGGGTGATCTAGTCATGGCCAGGGTGAAGGTGCCGTAACAGGTACTGGAGGCCCGAACCCACGTCTGTTGCAAAAGACGGGGATGAGCTGTGATTAGGAGTGAAAAGCTAATCGAACCCGGAGATAGCTGGTTCTCCTCGAAAGCTATTTAGGTAGCGCCTCATATGTATCCTCTCGGGGGTAGAGCACTGTTATGGCTAGGGGGTCATCGCGACTTACCAAACCATTGCAAACTCCGAATACCGAGACGGACTGTATGGGAGACACACGGCGGGTGCTAACGTCCGTCGTGAAAAGGGAAACAACCCAGACCCACAGCTAAGGTCCCAAATTCACTGCTAAGTGGAAAACCATGTGGAAAGGCACAGACAGCCAGGAGGTTGGCTTAGAAGCAGCCACCCTTTAAAGAAAGCGTAATAGCTCACTGGTCGAGTCGGTCTGCGGGGAAGATTTAACGGGGCTAAGCAGTGAACCGAAGCTTGGGGTGTGCATATTTATATGTACGCGGTAGAGGAGCGTTCCGTAAGCCGTTGAAGGTGGATTGAGAAGTCTGCTGGAGGTATCGGAAGTGCGAATGCTGACATGAGTAACGATAATGCGGGTGAAAAACCCGCACGCCGAAAGCCCAAGGTTTCCTTGCGCAACGTTAATCGGCGCAGGGTGAGTCGGCCCCTAAGGCGAGGACGAAAGTCGTAGTCGATGGGAAGCAGGTTAATATTCCTGCACCTCGCGTAAGTGCGATGGAGGGACGGAGAAGGTTAGGTGTACCCGGCGTTGGTTGTCCGGGGGAAAGGCGGTAGGTTTGGATCTTTGGCAAATCCGGGATCCTTTAAGACCGAGCACCGAGACGAGCCTTTAAGGCGAAGTCACTGATACCACGCTTCCAGGAAAAGCTCCTAAGCTTCAGCTTACGCAGACCGTACCGTAAACCGACACAGGTGGGTAGGATGAGAATTCTCAGGCGCTTGAGAGAACTCGGGTGAAGGAACTAGGCAACATGGCACCGTAACTTCGGGAGAAGGTGCGCCCTTTTTGGTGGCTCATGCGAGCTATAGCTGAAGAGGGCCGCAGTAACCAGGCCGCTGCGACTGTTTATCAAAAACACAGCACTCTGCAAACACGAAAGTGGACGTATAGGGTGTGACGCCTGCCCGGTGCTGGAAGGTTAATTGATGGGGTCAGCCGCAAGGCGAAGCTCTTGATCGAAGCCCCAGTAAACGGCGGCCGTAACTATAACGGTCCTAAGGTAGCGAAATTCCTTGTCGGGTAAGTTCCGACCTGCACGAATGGCGTAACGACAGCGGCGCTGTCTCCACCCGAGACTCAGTGAAATTGAAATCGCTGTGAAGATGCAGCGTTCCCGTGGCAAGACGGAAAGACCCCGTGAACCTTTACTATAGCTTTACACTGAACGTTGAGTTCGTCTGTGTAGGATAGGTGGGAGGCTATGAAACTGTGGCGCTAGCTGCAGTGGAGCCATCCTTGAAATACCACCCTGTCGTGCTTGACGTTCTAACCTAGGTCCATAATCTGGATCGGGGACCGTGTATGGTGGGTAGTTTGACTGGGGCGGTCTCCTCCTAAAGAGTAACGGAGGAGCTCGAAGGTACGCTCAGCGCGGTCGGACATCGCGCACTGTGTGCAAAGGCATAAGCGTGCTTGACTGCAAGATCGACGGATCAAGCAGGTAGGAAACTAGGACTTAGTGATCCGGTGGTTCTGTATGGAAGGGCCATCGCTCAACGGATAAAAGGTACTCCGGGGATAACAGGCTGATACCGCCCAAGAGTTCATATCGACGGCGGTGTTTGGCACCTCGATGTCGGCTCATCACATCCTGGGGCTGTAGTCGGTCCCAAGGGTATGGCTGTTCGCCATTTAAAGTGGTACGCGAGCTGGGTTCAGAACGTCGTGAGACAGTTCGGTCCCTATCTGCCATGGGCGTTGGAGATTTGAGAGGGGCTGCTCCTAGTACGAGAGGACCGGAGTGGACGAACCTCTGGTGTTCCGGTTGTCACGCCAGTGGCATTGCCGGGTAGCTATGTTCGGAAGCGATAACCGCTGAAAGCATCTAAGCGGGAAGCGCGCCTCAAGATGAGATCTCCCGGGGCACAAGCCCCCTGAAGGAACCATATAGACTATGTGGTTGATAGGTCAGGTGTGTAAGTACAGCAATGTATTGAGCTAACTGATACTAATGATCCGTGTGGCTTGACCATATAACCTCAAGTTGCCTTGGCCGACATGACATGTCGATAGATCCCAAGTGCACGCTACGTCACAAGACTTACGAGAGGCAGGCGCCTTATCCGTTTCTTTAGGATGGCGACGCTCCAACTGTCTCCCTGGTGAAATTAGCGCTGTGGAACCACCCGATCCCATCCCGAACTCGGAAGTGAAACGCAGCTGCGCCGATGGTAGTGTGGCCTAAGCCATGCGAGAGTAGGTCATCGCCAGGGTTTTTACCC
>NZ_JBDJMB010000058.1:0-5075 GCF_039673645.1 Stenotrophomonas sp. TWI700
CCCGCCCGTCCTGGGGCCCAACCGCGCAGGCGCGGCTTCCTCCACCCGCGGGGCGCGCCGCCCCCCCCCCCGCCCCACGACGGTTGAATCAACCTTCGTCTTGCTCGTATTCGACGAAGACATCCAGCTCCAGCGCCAGCTCCTGTACGGCATCGCGCACGCGCTGGGCGCCGAGTGCATTGCCGACTTCCACTTCCAGTTCGTGGGTACCCGGGCCGATGTCGTCGGAGAGGCCGGCCGAGCTGGAATCGTCGTCGTCCATGTGCGGCATCAGGTCGTCGGTTTCTTCGACGTGTTCGATCCCCTCGATGCTCTGCAGCAGGTCGGTGATGGCACGTGCATCGTCTTCGGTGCCGGTGATTCGCAGTCGCAACAGGGCCATGGGTCGAGCCTCGGGGGAAAGGGACTCCAGCCTAGCCAGCGGACGGAAAAGGCCGGGTGAGGATGCGCGACCGGGCGCGGCGTCTGGTTCAGTCGTGCGTGCCATCCGCAGGGGGGAGCCCCAGCAGTTCATCGGGCAGCGCGGGCAGCGGGGTGCGTTCGTCCAGCGCCTCGCGCTTGAGCCAGTCCATGAACGCCTGCGCGGTCGGGCTGAGCGGGCGATGCTCGGCGTGCACCACGTAGTAGGCGTAGCGTGCCTTGAGCGCAGGCCCGGGCAGGCGCACCAGTTCGTAGCGCTGCAGATAGGGCTGCGCGATGTGTTTGCGGGCGAGCACCGCGCCGATGCCATACACCGCCGCGCGCATCGCATCGGTGCTGTCGCTGAAGGTGTGCAGCGACGGCAGATCCAGCCCGCGCACGCCGGCAGCGCGGAACCAGTCGCGCCAGCCCTGCGGTGACATGTCGCTGAGCAGCGGCAGGGCAGCGATCTGCGCCGGTTCGCGCAATGTCGAGACGCCCGCCAGGGACGGCGAGGCGACCGGGCACAGCTCGTCGTCCATCAGGTGATGCGCGGTCATGCCGGGCCACTGGCCCAGCCCGTAGCGGATGCCCAGCTCCGGGCCCGTCTCGTCGAAGCGGACCAGCTCGGTGCTGGTCTGCAGCTCGATGCGCATGCGCGGATGCTGGTGGGTGAAACGCGGCAGGCGCGGGATCAGCCAGCAGTACGACAGCGAGCGGATGGTGGTGACCCGCAGCGGCACGATGTCGGCCTGGGGATGCAGGTTGCCGGCCACCGCATTGAGATCGCTCAATGCCGCTGCGGCCGCATCGGCCAGCTGGCGGCCCTCGGCGGTCAGCCGCACGCCGCGCGCATGGCGCTGGAAGAGGACCGTGCCCAGCAGGTCCTCCAGCCGCCGCACGTGGTGGCTGACCGCACTGGCGGTGAGGTGCAGTTCCTGTGCGGCATGGGCGAAGTTCTGGTGGCGGGCGGCTACCGCGAACACCCCCAGGGCGGGCAGCAGGGCGGGGCGAAGGATCATGGTCGAGACCCAAATCATATTTGTGGCTTGCACGGATACTACGCGCTTGTGGGCGCGCAACGGCGGGCGGATGCTGTCGCCCTTCCTCCCTGGATTCACGCGCATGTTGCCGTCCTTTACCGCTCGCCCCGCGTGTCTGCCTTGCTTGGGGAGCCGGCCATGAGCGGGACGCCGCTGGCCGCCGGCACGGTCGAGCGCGATTGGCGCACGCCGCTGGAGCTGACCGTGCTCGGCGCGATCTGGGGCTGCTCGTTCCTGTTCATGCGCGTGGCCGTGCCGGCGTTCGGCCCCTATGCACTGGTGGAAGTGCGGCTGCTGCTCGGCGCGCTCGTGCTGCTGCCGTTCCTGTGGCAGGCGCGCGCGCATTTCCCGGCCCGGCGCTGGCTGTGGCTGGCGCCGATCGGTCTGATCAACTCGGCGATCCCGTTCGTGCTGTTCGCCTGGGCCGCGCAGCGCGCCCCGGCCGCGATCGGTGCGATCTGCAATGCGATGACGGTGCTGTTTGCCGCGCTGATCGCCTTCCTGTTCTTCGGCGAGAAAATCGGCATGCGCCGCGCGATCGCGCTGCTGGTCGGCTTCGCGGGGGTGGTGGTGCTGGCGACGGCCAAGGTCTCCGGCCTGAGCATCGGCGCGGCGGTGCTGGCCGGTGCACTGGCGGCGCTGCTGTACGGCCTGGGCGTCAATCTGG
Organism: Stenotrophomonas sp. TWI700; assembly: GCF_039673645.1. Taxonomy (NCBI): domain Bacteria; kingdom Pseudomonadati; phylum Pseudomonadota; class Gammaproteobacteria; order Lysobacterales; family Lysobacteraceae; genus Stenotrophomonas; species Stenotrophomonas sp. TWI700. The sequence goes on from NZ_JBDJMB010000058.1 coordinate 2,110, forward strand.
TGAAGCGCCACATGACCGGCCTGCCGCCGGCGGCCTCGGCCGGCGCCACGCTGGGCTGCGCTGCGATCCTGCTGCTGCCGATGGCGCTGACCCACTGGCCGACGGGCCCGATCCCGATGCTGTCCTGGGCCTGCGCGATCGCCTTGGGCGTGGTCTGCACCGGCCTGGCGTTCCTGATGTTCTACCGCCTCATCGCCCGCATCGGCCCGGCGCGGGCCTCCACCGTGACCTATCTGGTGCCGATGTTCGGCGCACTGTTCGCCTGGTGGTTCCTGGGCGAACCGGTGACCGGCGCGATGGTGGTGGCGGGTGTGCTGATTCTTGGCAGCGTGGCGGTGTCGCAGAAGCGATAGGCCTGTGGGGCCGCGTGCAGCCACCCATGGGGTGGCTGTACCGGGCATCCGGACGCTGACGCGTCGGTTATCTCATCCTCAGCGCACCGGCACCGGGATATTGCACAGGTCGATGTGGCCCGCCGGGCGCTTGTAGAAATCATCGACGCGGTTGCGGCGTGCTTCGGTCGCATCGGCGAAGGTCCTGGAGTCGGTGCGCAGCACCTGCAGCTTGGGGCGCTCCGCCGCCGGGACGTCGCTCGCACGCTGGATCGACTGGATCGCGGTGCGCTGCGCCGGATCGGTGTAGAAGCCCATCGGCGCCGGGCCGCGTGGCAGGGCGCTGAGCAGCTCCATGCCCTGCAGCACGCGGCCGACCACGGTGATGTTGCGGTCCAGCTGACGCGGTGACTGTCCGGTCACCACGTACAGCTCGGCGCCGATGCTGCTGTCTTCCTCGTTGTTGCGGCCGGCACCCAGCGCGCCATAGCAATGCGCCAGCCAGGTCTTGCCGTCCTTGCGGTCCTGGCCCACCGGGAAGCCGTCGACGAAACCGGTCTGGTCAGCCCAGCCATCACGGTCGGGCAGCAGGCTGACCTTGAGCCCCTTGCTGTCGCGCTGGAACTCGGCCGGGAGCTTGCGCGTGGCGCTGCCGAGCGGCTTTGCCTTGGCGGCATCATCGGCGTCGGCATCGCCGAACTGCACCACGAAATTGTCCTGCGCGCGGTAGATGCTCTCGCCATCCCAGAAATGCTCGTGGGCAAGGGTCTGGATGTTGGCCACATGCTGCGGCGCGAACGCCGGGGCCAGTTCGATGATGACGCGGCCAGCCGGCAGGTTCATGTACAGCAGGTTGGCCGGGTCGGGCGTGCGCCAGTCGCTGTCCGGCGAGGCGTCCAGGATCTGCTGCGGGCTGCGGTAAGGCGTGGCCGCGCTGGCCTGGGTGGGGAGCAGGCAGGCCAGGGCGAGGGCGAGCAGGGCAGGACGACGTGGCGACATGGCGGACCCGTTCAGGAAGGTAGTGCCCCGATTGTGCGCGAGCACGCCAGCCACGGCCAGCCGGCCATGCCCACCGGCACGGTGACTAACGACACATCCGCTATAGCGAACTTCGGACTAGTGTGGACTCCACGCTAGCGGAGACCGCCATGAGCGACCACGACGTCCACCTGAAGAAGTTCCAGAAAGAGCTCAGTTCCGGCACGGTCTCACTGGCCCTGCTGGCGGTCCTGGCCAAGGCCGGCGAGCCGCTGTACGGGTACCTGATCGCCAAGGAGCTGGAGCGGATCGGCGAGGGCGTGCTGAGCGGCAAGCAGAGCGCGCTGTATCCGGTGCTGCGCAACCTGGAAGGGGCCGGGTTGCTGGAAAGCCATGTTGAACCGTCGGTGGCGGGTCCGCCGCGCCGCTACTACCGCATCAATGACACGGGCCACGAAGTGCTCAGGCAATGGACCGCCGCGTGGCGTGCCACCCGTGATTCCGTCGATTCCGTCCTGGAAGGGGTAACCGAATGAACATCGAGTCCGTGGCCGGTCGGGCCTTGCCGACCACCATTCCCGCGTATCTGGCCCAGCTGCGCGCGGCGCTGCACGACGCCGATCCGGCGATGGTGCAGGACGCCCTGTACGACGCCGAGGAATACCTGCGTTCGGAGCTGGCCGCCCAGCCCGGCCGCAGCGAGGCCGAGGTGATCGCCGATGTCGCCGGCAGCTATGGCGCGCCGGAAGAAGTCGCCGACATCTACCGCGAAACCGAGATCACCGTGAACCGCGCGCTGCGCACGCCCAGTGCCGGAACGGCGCCGCTGCGACGCGCTGCGCCGGTCGGTACCGGCGCGGACTCGGTGCCGCCGCCGCCGGCCCCGCCCAGGCCGCGCTCGGCACTGGCCCGTTTCTTCGGTGTCGCGCTGGAGGCACGCACCTACGGCGCGCTGTTCTACATGCTGCTGTCGCTCGCTACCGGCACGTTCTTCTTCACCTGGGTGGTCACCGGCCTGTCGCTGTCGCTGGGTCTGATGGTGCTGATCATCGGCATCCCGGTGGCGGTGCTGTTCTTCGGCTCGGTGCGCGGCCTGTCACTGCTGGAAGGGCGGCTGGTGGAAGCGCTGCTGGGCGAGCGCATGCCGCGCCGGCCGACGTACTCCGACCGCAGCCGCACTTGGCTGCAGCGCATCGGCGACATGTTCACTGATGGGCGGACCTGGCTGACCCTGCTCTACTTCGTGCTGATGCTGCCGCTGGGCATCGTCTACTTCACGATCGCCACCACGCTGTTGTCGACCTCGATGGGCTTGATCTGGGCACCGGTGGCGGCGCTGTTCTCCAGCAGCTACGTGGGCCTGCACATCGACGGCAGCCAGATGCTGCCGGTCTGGATCACACCGCTGCTGGCGGTGGTCGGCGTGCTGCTGCTGTTCGCGACGCTGCACCTGGCCCGCGGCATCGGCCGCCTGCACGGGATGATGGCCAAGCACCTGCTGGTGCGGTTGTAAACGGGACACGAGGATGGCGAGGGTGACGACCAACGGTCGTCACCTACCGGCGCTGCAGAACCCGAGGATCCGGTAGTGGGGGGGGGGGGGGGGGGGGCCCCGGGGGAGGGGGGGGTTGGGGGGAGCGGGCGGGCGGGAGCGCG
>NZ_JBDJMB010000059.1:0-3522 GCF_039673645.1 Stenotrophomonas sp. TWI700
CTCCCGATGTCCGTTGCGGAGCCGGCCAGCGGCCGGCACTACCGGTCATGAGGCCATAGGGTCCATGCGTACGGGTAGTCTCCGATCTGCTCTGACAGACCTGCCCGGATCGGATTGCCCAGGATGTACATCGCATGCCGACGCAGCGACGCATCGGAGCGAACGGCGTGATCGTGGTAACCCGCTTGCCACAGCGCACCACCGCGACCCTGCGCGCGATTGATCGCCAAGGCGGTCGACGATTTGAAGCGTCGAGCGATGTCGGCGAGCGGCTTCGTTTTCAGTTCCAGCAACCAGTGCAGATGGTCGGGCATGACGACCCAGGCAAGGGATCGTGTATATCCACGTTCGTCCATTTCCCTCAGGCCGAACATGGCGATCGCGGAAACGTCGGGATCATCAAACCAACGCCGACGGTTGTGGCAGACCATCGTAAGGACGTAGGTCTGCCCTGGAATCGAACAGCGCCCTGCGCGTAGTCGAGAAGAACTCATGATGCATCGTCAGTGATTCCGCAGCACCACGGTGTCGGGCAAGGGCGCAGGCGCTTATCGCGGAACACCACGAGAGCGTAGTGCCGGCCGCCGGCCGGCTCCGCATGATCCACGACGTGATGAGGGTAGTGCCGGCCGCTGGCCGCCTCCACGGAGCGTCTGCGATCACGAACAGCATGGCGCGATGACGGAATGTTGCAGAGCCGGCCAGCGGCCGGCACTACCTGAAGGTGTCAGGATTTCTGCGGAGCCGGCCAGCGGCCGGCACTACCGAAAATGCCCATCACCGCCGCTGCGCCCACAGCCATTCCCACATCGCGGCATCGGCATACGTGGCGTCCCATGCGTTGTGGTTGCCGTCGGGGTACTCGGTGTAACGCACATCCTTTGCCCCGGCCTGCTGGAAAGCGGCGTGCAGTTTGCGGTCGTCCTCCGGCGGCACCACGTCGTCCAGCGCGCCATGGAACATCCAGATCGGGACGTTGCGCAGGCGCTGGGCGATGGCCGCGTACGGATCGGCCTCGTGGGCGACGTCCTCGACGAACAGGGTGGGGCGCACCGCGCGCGGGGCCAGGACCGCGCCGCACACCGGCACGATCGCGGCGAAGCGCTGTGGCGCGTCCAGCGCGATGTTCCAGCTGCCATAGCCGCCCATCGACATGCCGGTCAGGTACTGCCGCCGCGGATCAGCGCCGAATTCGGCGATGGCGGCATCCAGCGCGGCCAGCGCGATGCGGTTGTTCCCGCCCGACCACTCCTGGTCGTCCGGGGTCTGCGGCAGCACGACCAGCGCGGGGAAGGTCGCGGCGTGCTGGCGCAGGTAAGGCCCGAGACCGGCCTGGGTCTGGCGACGGCCGTCGCGGCCCCGTTCGCCGGAGCCATGCAGGAACAGCACCACCGGCAGTTCGCCGCGCGAGGCGGCTGCCGTGCGCGGTACGAACACCTGGTAGTAGGCAGTCTGGCCATCGACCTTGACCGCACGGCCGACGAACCGGCCACCTGACGCATCGGGGCTGCTCGCACAGCCAGCCACCGTCATCATCGCCACCGCCCACAGCAGCCATCCACCCCAGCGTCGCGCCATTGTCGTGCCCTGACTGAAATCGATTTCAGTCTAGGCCCGGTGGTGCGCCGGGGCATCTTGCAGTGCATCAGTGCGGGCGCGGTACCGAGGCGAGGATGTCCAGCTGTTCGATCGCCTCGGGGTGGCCCTCGGCGGCGGCCGCCTGCACCTGGGCCAGGCTGGGGTGGACCACCAGCAGGATCGGATTCTCGCACTGCGGGCAGTCGAACTGCGCTTCGTCTTCGTGCAGTTCCATCGGCATCTGCCGCGCGCTGCCCTGCCATTCACAGGCGGCGCAGGTATAGGTCGCGTCGCGCCAGCCGGGGACGAAGTAATTGTCGAGGGTCACGGCCATGCGGGAGTCCAGGGTCAGTGCAGCAGGATCAGGCTGGCCAGGCCAAGGAAGCTGAAGAAGCCCATGACGTCGGTGACGGCGGTGACGACCACGGTACCGGCCACCGCCGGATCGACATTCATGCGCTTGAGCAGCAGCGGCAGCAGGACGCCGGCCAGGGCGGCGGCGCAGAAGTTGATGATCAGCGCCATCGTGATCACCAGCGAGAGCAGGAAGCTGTGGAACCAGAGGTAGGCGATGATGCCGACCACGGTGCCGATCAGGGTGCCGTTGATCAGCGCGACCCGCGATTCCTTCCACAGCAGGATGCGCGCGTTGCTCTGGCCGACCTGGCCCAGCGCGATGCCGCGCACCATCAGGGTCAGCACCTGCACGGCCGCATTGCCGCCGACGCCGGCGACGATCGGCATCAGCACGGCGAGGGCGACCACTTTCTGCAGGGTCAGCTCGAACTGACCGATCACGCTGGCCGCCAGGAACGCGGTGCACAGGTTGATGCCGAGCCAGACCACGCGACCGCGCACGGCGCGCTTGATCGGCGAGAACAGATCTTCTTCTTCGTCCAGACCGGCCGCGCCCAGCGCCTGGTGCTCGGCCTGCGACCGGATGATGTCGACCACGTCATCGATGGTGATGCGGCCGAGCAGGATGTTGTTGTCGTCCACCACCGGGGCGGAGACCCAGTCATGATCGGAGAACTGGCGCGCGACTTCCTCAGCGCTCTCGCCGACGTCGATCGCCGGCTGTTCGTCATCGATCAGGCGGTTGATCGGGGTGTTGTCCTCGTGCGTCACCAGTGCGGCCAGCGACAGCCGGCCCAGGTATTGATGGCGGCGGCTGACCACGAACAGGTGATCGGTGTGGTCCGGCAGTTCGCCGCGCAGGCGCAGGTAACGCAGCACCACATCGACGTTGACGTCGGCGCGCACGGTCACCACGTCCGGGTTCATCAGGCGTCCGGCGCTGTCCTCGGGGTAGGAGAGCACCTGCTCGAGCCGCTCGCGGTTCTCGCGGTCCATCGACTTGAGCACTTCATCGATGACCGTGTCCGGCAGGTCTTCGACCAGGTCGGCGAGGTCATCGATGTCCAGGTCTTCGACCGCGGCGATGATCTCGTCCGGGTCCATGTCGGCCAGCAGGCTTTCGCGCACTTCCTCGCCGACGTGGACCAGCACCTCGCCGTCGTCTTCCGGATCGACCAGGCCCCAGACAATTTCGCGCTTGCCCGGGGGCAGCGATTCGAGCAGGTTGCCGATCTCCGCCGGCGCCAGGGTATTGACCAGCCGGCGCACCGGACCCAGTCGCCCGCTGTCCAGTGCATCGGACAACAGCCGCAGCTGGCGTGCCGTCTTGTCGTGGCGTACGGCTTCGGCCATGCACAGCTCCTGCGGGAAAAGAAAAAGGCCGCTATCCGGTAGAGGATGCGGCATGGGCGGTGGTCACCGCGTCATTATCGCGTGCTTGTGTGTCAATCGGGTAGGGCACGACCGTTGCGATGCGCGGATGCATGCATCGGACGGAGCGCTCCGGTAGTGGCGGGGGGGGGGCGGGGCCCCCCCCCAAAACAACCCAAAAAAAATGAGAGGACCAGACCGCCCCCCCCGCAACCC
>NZ_JBDJMB010000060.1:0-2169 GCF_039673645.1 Stenotrophomonas sp. TWI700
CGCCCGGGCGCCTGCGCCGGTGGCCGAGCCGCCGCGCCGCGCGCGTGCCGCGGCCGCCGTACCCGCAGCGCCCGCGCCCAGCGCCGTCGCCACCGGTGGCGCGCCCAAACCCGGTCGCATGCAGACCAGCAATGTCCGTTCGGGGCAGCAGCTGTATGCGGAAAACTGCGACCTGACCGTCATGGCCACCGTCGGCGCGGGCGCCGAAGTGATCGCCGACGGCAGCATCCACATCTACGGTACGTTGCGGGGCCGTGCCCTGGCAGGTGCCCAAGGCAACACCACGGCGCGTATTTTCTGCCGTGAATTCCACGCTGAACTGGTCGCCATTGCCGGCCATTACAAGGTACTGGACGATGTCCCGGACTCCCTGCGCGGCAAGGCCGTGCAGGTGTGGCTGGAACAGGACCAGATCAAGATCGCTGCGCTGGACTGACGCAGCCCCCAAACAGAAGAATCAGGAGAAATCCTTTGGCTGAAATCATCGTAGTCACCTCCGGCAAGGGCGGCGTCGGCAAAACCACCAGCAGCGCCAGCCTGGCCTGTGGGTTGGCGCGTCGTGGAAAAAAGGTGGCGGTGATCGACTTCGACGTCGGCCTGCGCAACCTGGACCTGATCATGGGCTGCGAGCGCCGCGTGGTGTACGACTTCGTCAATGTCGTGCACGGCGAAGCCACCCTCAAGCAGGCCCTGATCAAGGACAAGCGCTTTGACAACCTGTACGTGCTGGCTGCTTCGCAGACCCGCGACAAGGACGCGCTGACCCAGGAAGGCGTGCGCAAGGTGCTCGACGATCTCATCGCCGACGGCTTCGAATACGTCATCTGCGACTCCCCGGCCGGCATCGAGAAGGGTGCGTTCCTGGCGATGTACTACGCCGACCGTGCGGTCGTGGTGGTGAACCCGGAAGTGTCCTCGGTGCGCGACTCGGACCGCATCATCGGCCTGCTCGACTCGAAGACCCACAAGGCAGAATCCGGCAAGAACGTGCCGGCCTTCCTGCTGCTCACGCGCTACAGCCCGGTACGGGTGGAAAGCGGCGAGATGCTCAGCATCACCGACGTGGAAGAAGTGCTGGGCCTGAAGGCCATTGGCGTGGTGCCCGAGTCGGGCGACGTGCTCAATGCGTCCAACAAGGGTGAACCGGTCATTCTGGACCCCGAATCGGCGGCGGGCCAGGCATACGAAGATGCGGTGGGCCGCATCCTTGGCGAAGAGCGTCCGATGCGCTTCACCACCGTGGAGAAGAAAGGCTTCTTCAGCAAGCTGTTCGGAGGGTAAGCATGGGACTGTTCGATTTCCTGAACCGAAAGAAGACCACTGCCGAAACGGCCAAGAACCGCCTGCAGATCATCATCGCGCAGGAACGCAGCCACCGCGGCGGCCCGGACTACCTGCCGCTGCTGCAGCGTGAGCTGCTGGAAGTGATCAAGAAGTACGTCAACATCGACGCTGATGCGGTCAAGGTCGATCTGGTCAAGGACGGTGAGCACGACGTGCTCGATATCTCCGTCGCCTTGCCGGAAGGCCCGCAGCAGCCCTGATCGACATCGCCCCTTCCGGACCGGAAGGGGCGGTTGAGCGGTAACCCATGAACGACGCTGCCCCCACCGCCGAACCGCAGGTCACCCGCGTCGGCGATATCCGTTTCGACGATGCCCATGCCCTGCTCGCCACCCACGATCTGCACCTGCATCGTGTGGCCGCGGGCGCGCCGATTCCCGGCAGCTATTGGGGCGAACCCGAGGCCGGCATCATCGGCAGCGACGTGTATGTCCGCGATGACACGCCCGTGCACTCGATGCTGCACGAAGCCTGCCACCTGATCGTGCTGCCGCCGGAGCGGCGTGCGCTGGTGCATACCGATGCCACCGATTCGGTGCCCGAAGAAGACGCCACCTGTTACCTGCAGATCGTGCTGGCCAGCAGACTGCCCGGGGTGGGCAGTGCGCAGTTGATGGCCGACATGGATGCGTGGGGGTATACGTATCGGTTGGGGTCTACGAAGGCGTGGTTTGAGCAGGATGCGGAAGATGCGAAGGCGTGGTTGGTCGAACGCGGTCTTCTTGCTGCTTGAATCTGCAGGCGCGGTCATTCCCGGCGGCCTTGATCCCCGGTAGTGCCGGCCGCTGGCCGGCAACCTCCTGGGCAAGTGACGCATCGCCTGGT
>NZ_JBDJMB010000061.1:0-1814 GCF_039673645.1 Stenotrophomonas sp. TWI700
TGTTTTTTTGGGGCGCCCCCCCCCCCCCCACCCCCCCCGGGGGGGGCCGCGCGGCGGCCCCCCCCCCCCCCCCCGCGCGGCCGCCCCCCCCCGCCCGCCACTACCGTTACTTCAGGGTCGCCAGCGCCTGCCCCAGCTGCACCGCATGCTCGGCATCCAGATGCGGCGCGAACTCGGCCACGCCGGGCGGCAGCAGCACGATCACGGTCGAGCCGTAATTGAAGCGCGCCATCTCCGCGAAGCGCTCCAGGGTGATGCCCTTGCCGCGGTAATCCTTGCGCGTGATGGTATCGCCGTAGGCCGGAATCTCCTCGCCGCCCCACACCGTCTCCACGCCGGAGACCAGCAGCGCGCCGACCATCACCGAGACCATCGGGCCGAAATCGGTATCGAAGTGGCAGACCAGGCGCTCGTTGCGGGCGAACAGCCCCGGTACCTTGTTCACCGCGGCCGGGCCGACACTGAACAACCGCCCCGGCACATGCACGGTCTCGCGCAGGGTGCCGGTCCACGGCATGTGCACGCGGTGGTAATCCTTCGGCGACAGGTACACCGTGGCGAACAGGCCGTGGTGGAACACCTCGGCATCCTTGGCATCGCCCAGCAGTTCGGCGGCGGTGAAGGACTGGCCCTTGGCCTGGAAGATGCGCCCGTCTTCGATCGTGCCCAGCTGGCTGATCCGGCCATCGGCCGGCATCACCAGCGTGCGCGGATCGGCATCGGCCACGCGTGCGCCCGGCTTCAACGCACGGGTGAAGAACTGATTGAAGGTCGGATAGCTGCGCGGGTCCGGATGGGCCGCTTCAGCGAGGTTCACGCCGAACTTCGCGGTCACGGTGTCGATCAGCCAGCGCGAGATCCGCGGGTTGCTGGAGTACGCCAGTCTGCGCGCCATGGACGATAGCAGGCGATGGGGCAGGGCGTAGCTCAGCGTGGTCATCAGACTCATGGGGCGGATTTCTCGGTCAGCAGGTGCAGGTCGCGGGCGATGGCCTGCGCTTGGAAAGGAGGGCGGATCAGGCCGGCCAGGCGGCCTTCCGGGTCCAGCACGGCCAGGCTGGCCGAGTGTTCGAGGGTGTAATCCTCGGGATTTTCATCGAAGTGCTTGCCCGGCACCTTCTGGAACACGAAGCCCAGCGAGGTGGCAAAGTGCTCCAGCGACGGCACATCGGCGGTCGCGGCCAGGGTGTCCTTGTGGAACGCATGCACGTACTCGCCCAGCCGTGCCGGGGTGTCACGCTCGGGATCGACCGAAATGAAGACCAACCGCGGACGCAGCGTCTCGGGCAGGGCTTCCCACTGTTTCTGGGCCTGGGCCAGGTCGGCCAGGGTGGTCGGGCAGACGTCCGGGCAGAAGGTGAAGCCCAGGAACACCAGGGTCCAGTGGCCCTTCAGCTCGCCCGGGATCAGGCGGGTGCCGTCGGACTGGCCCAGGTTGAAATCGGGCAATGGGCGCGGTTGCGGATAGAACGTGATCGATTCGGTGGCGGGCCGGTCACCGCCCGGCGTGGGCGCGAAGACCTTCTGCGCCACGACCAGGCCCAGCCCGGCGGCGAGGGCGATCAGCAGGATGATGCCGACATTGCGATTGAACATAAGGGCCCCGTCCCGGAAGTGGCCACCATGATAGAGGCAGCCACGCCGGATTGTCGGGAGGGGCGTCGGCACGGGTGGGTTTCCGGGACCCGCCGTGAATCCATCCCTGGAGCAACTGTGTTGTTGGAGGGACTTCGGCCCCTCCAGCAGACGGGCGCGGTAGTGCCGGCCGCTGGCCGGCAGCCTTTGGAGATGTGCCCGTGCGCGCTTCAGGCCGG
>NZ_JBDJMB010000062.1:0-1226 GCF_039673645.1 Stenotrophomonas sp. TWI700
CTTATCTGTTCGGAATCTGGCAGCTTAGGTGCCGAGAGCCGGCGTGGGCCGCCGTACGAGCCTGGATCTGAGCGATCGCCATGGAGCTTGGCGCCCACGCCGGAATCTCCCTTGATCCGCCCGAACAGTTGCTGGAGCTGGCACTCGAAGCGATAAGACTGGGCAAGCGGGGGAGCTCTCGACCCTTCCAGACTATACGGAGTCGTGCGATGAACGGGATCGGGATTGATGTAAGCAAGCGCCAGCTGGATGTCGGCACGACGGACAGAGAGACCCTGCAAGTCAGCAATAGCCCCTCTGGCTTTGTTGAATTGGACGCTTGGCTGAAGAAACGCCCAGCGGTCCAGATCGTGCTGGAGGCCACCGGCGGATATGAGCAGCCCGTGCTGGATTTCCTGCACAAGGCAGGCCATCGGGTGGTGCGCGCCAATGCCTTTCGGGCGCGGAAACTAGCTCAGGGGCTGGGCCAAATAGCCAAGACCGACCGCTTGGATGCCTATGCATTGGCACAGATGGCCGCGCTGGTGAAACTGCCGGCCTACCAGCCACTGGAGCCTTGGCAGCAGAAACTGCGGGAATTTGTGCGGGCACGTCGACAGATGATGCAGGCCCTGACCGTAGCCCGACAGCAGCAGGAAATGGTGCGTGATCGTGAATTGCGACGGCTTTTGCAGGCCAACATCACCCGCTTGCAGACACTGCTCGAACGCCTGGGAAAGCAGATTGCCGAGCAAGTCGCTCAACAGCCCCAGCTCACGATTCTGAAGTCGATAAAGGGCGTGGGACCGGGGCTACAGGCGGTGCTGGCCAGCTATCTGCCTGAGCTGGGCCAGATCAGTGGCAAGGCCATCGCCAGCCTGGTGGGCGTGGCACCGATGTCCCACGACAGCGGGACGATACGCGGAAAACGAAGCATCCACGGCGGTCGAGCCGAGATCCGTCAGGTGCTGTATATGGCCAGCATGTCGGCGCTGCAGCACGAACCTCGATTACGAGACTTTTACCGGTCGCTGCGTGCCCGCGGCAAGGAGGGCAAAGTGGCGATCGTGGCGGTAATGCGGAAGATGCTGGTGATCCTCAACGCCCGCGTGCGCGACGCTCAAAGCGGACCAATCCCGGCCTGAAGCGCGCACGGGCACATCTCCAAAGGCTGCCGGCCAGCGGCCGGCACTACCGCGCCCGTCTGCTGGAGGGGCCGAAGTCCCTCCAACAACACAGTTGCTCCA
>NZ_JBDJMB010000063.1:0-763 GCF_039673645.1 Stenotrophomonas sp. TWI700
GCGATCAAGCGCTTGAAGCCGGTCGACTGCACGACCAATCCCACCCTGGTGAAGAAGGCGCTGGATCTGCCGGTGTATGCCGATCTGATCGACAGCGCGCTGGCCTGGGGCCGCGAGCAGGGTGGCGAGCGCGAGGCGGTCGTGCACGCGGTGGCGGATCGGCTGACCGTGGGCGTGGGTACGCTGCTGAGCACGCTGGTGCCGGGCCGGGTCTCGACCGAGGTCGATGCGGACCAGGCGCACGATACGGCGGCGACGGTGGCCAAGGCGCGCCAGTTCATCGCGATGTACGAAGCGGCCGGCGTGCCGCGCAGCAAGGTGCTGATCAAGATCGCGGCGACCTGGGCAGGCGTGGAGGCGGCGCGCCAGCTGCAGGCCGAGGGGATCGACTGCAACCTGACGCTGATCTTCAACCCGACCCAGGCGCTGGCCTGCAGCGAGGCCGGCGCGTTCCTGATTTCGCCGTTCGTGGGCCGCATCCTGGACTGGTATGTGGCCAATGGCCAGTCGCCGGCCAGCATCGATGAGGACCCGGGCGTGGTGTTCGTGCGCGGCGTGTATGCCGAGTTCAAGCGCCGCGGTTCGCCGACGGTGGTGATGGGTGCGTCGTTCCGTTCGACGGCGCAGATCGAGGCGCTGGCGGGCTGCGATCGCCTGACGATCTCGCCGGACCTGCTGGAGAAGCTGGACGCCGATCACGGCGAACTGCCGCGCAGGCTGGTGGCCGGTGCGGCGGAATCCGTCCAGGTGACGCCGATCGATG
>NZ_JBDJMB010000064.1:0-607 GCF_039673645.1 Stenotrophomonas sp. TWI700
TGGGGGGGGTGTGTTGGGGGGTGGTGGCCCCCGGCAACTGTTTGTTCCTGTTTGGGTGGTTTGTGACAAACCTGCCAACCCCACGGTCCCGCCAACCCACCCGTGCCCACCCTTTGACAGGGGGCTGGTGGGCGATGGAAGGTCCAAAGCAGAAAGCAGAAAGCAGAAAGCAGAAAGCAGAAAGCAGAAAGCAGAAAGCAGCCGAGCTGGCGCTGCGCTGCTCGCTTCTCGAATCTGATTGCTCACCGCTAAGCGCACACCGCTCAGCGCTCGGCACTCAGTACTCAACGCGCGACGTCAGCACCAGCACCGATGCCGATGCCGATGCCGATGCGATTGGCTGAAAAAGTAATGCGACGACCGCAGGGCGTGCCGGCGCTCATCGTCGTCGCGCGGCATCTGCGTTTGTTTTCTCATAGGCGACCGACCCATTGTCGAGGGGCGGGGGTGTGTGGGTTGGCGGGACCATGAGCGCCATGGATGGCGCGACATGAGCCTTATCTGTTCGGAATCTGGCAGCTTAGGTGCCGAGAGCCGGCGTGGGCCGCCGTACGAGCCTGGATCTGAGCGATCGCCATGGAGCTTGGCGCCCACGCCGGAATCTCCC
>NZ_JBDJMB010000065.1:0-316 GCF_039673645.1 Stenotrophomonas sp. TWI700
CCGAACTCGGAAGTGAAACGCAGCTGCGCCGATGGTAGTGTGGCCTAAGCCATGCGAGAGTAGGTCATCGCCAGGGTTTTTACCCGAAAACCCCGCTGCTCACGCAGCGGGGTTTTCCTTTTTATGTAAGCACATGCTTTTTATGCACTTACAGCAACATCTTCGAGAAGAACTTCAAGTTATCCTCACAAGGTGTTGACAGATTCGAAAAGCCTGACATAATAGGCGGCTCGCAACGACGAAAGCCTCTCGGGGCAAACGACGAAGCGGCATCGGCAACAACGGTTCACTACGGTGAAGCGGCCTTGAAAAAAGG
>NZ_JBDJMB010000066.1:0-232 GCF_039673645.1 Stenotrophomonas sp. TWI700
GGGGGGGGGGGGGGGGGGGGGGGGGGGGGGGGGGGGGGGGGGGGGGGGGGGGGGGGGGGGGGGGGGGGGGGGGGGGGGGGGGGGGGGGGGGGGGGGGGGGGGGGGGGGGGGCGGGGGGGGGGGGGGGGGGGGGGGGGGGGGGGGGGGGGGGGGGGGGGGGGGGGGGGGCGGGGGGGGGGGGGGGGGGGGGGGCGGGGGCGCGGGCGGGCGGGGCGGGGCCGCGCCCCGCGGG